>JAEKLB010000127.1 GCA_019510095.1 Acidobacteriota bacterium
CCGATCACCCAAGTGAAGGAGTTCGCGCTCCGTAGTGCGAACTAACTCTGTGCACCGG
The DNA here is from genome assembly GCA_019510095.1 of Acidobacteriota bacterium. Classification (GTDB taxonomy): domain Bacteria; phylum Actinomycetota; class Acidimicrobiia; order Acidimicrobiales; family CADCSY01; genus JAEKLB01. The sequence goes on from JAEKLB010000127.1 coordinate 59, forward strand.
CGCATCTGAGCCGGGGGCCCAGCACACGGGGGTGTCCATGGGTGCAGACCGAGGCGAGCTGCAGGCGATCCAGCAGCAGCTCCACGCTCTCGAGGCCAGATCGGCGCGAGGCCATCTCTCGCCGCTGTTCGTGTTGTGCGTCGGCGCGCTGCTCGGCGCGGTGATCGCCACGGTGTTGAGCCCCGCCGACCACGGTGGGACTGACTCTGCGACGACCTATTCGGCGGCGGCGCCCATCGGTGATGCCGGCGGCTCGACCGCAGGGCCGCTCGCTCCCGGTGCCGCGCCGGAGGCCAGCCCCGGTGCCGCCCCAAGTGCTTCCTCCTCTGGCGGCGGGATGTCGTACGCCAGCCCGGCCACCCCCGGAGGCGCGAGCAACGGGTCGACCGCATCGGCGGGCGCCGCCGGATCGTCCTCGCCAGCGGCCGGCTCGGCAGAGTCCGCGGCCAACAACGGCGGCATCCGGGGGGTCACACCGACGTCGGTGAAGATCGGCCTCTTCTGCATCGACACCACCGCGTTCAAGGCCGTCTATCCGAACTACTACACCGGCCCGTGCACCGACTACCTCAAGGCGCAGGTCGTGCACCTCCAGCAGACGGGCCAGGACGTCATCAACGGCCGCAAGGTCGACTACGTCGTGCGGGCCCTGCCGGTTACGTCCTCGACGCAGGCCCAGGGCCAGTGCGACCAGTGGGCGCAGCAGGACAAGTTCTTCGCGGTCGTGGGCGACTACGTCGCCTACGAGTGCTTCGCGCAGCAGTATGGCGGACCGACGGTGAACTGGTCGGCGAGGGCTGGGGGCTCGGTGGCCGACACCGAGTCGGCGTTGCGTGCCGACGGCCCCTACTACTTCCAGGTCGGTCCGGTGCTCGACCAGGTCTACCGGAACATGGCGGCCTGGGCCCACGCCAGGGGCTATCTGAAAGGCCACCGCATTGGCATCCACTACCCGTCGCAGTATCCGCCGGGGTTCATCCAGAGCACCTTGATCGCCAAGCTCAACTCACTCGGCTACCAGACATGCCCCAACGTGGTGGCGACGGGATGCATCGCAGCGACCACGACGTACACGACGGCGCAGGGCGACCTCACCGGCAACTCGGCGCAGCCCGACAACGAGGTCGCGGTGCAGAAGTTCATCGCTGCCAAGGTCGACCTCGTCATCCCCCTCGGCGGCTCTGCGGTGGTGGCGCCCCTCACGAAGGACTCGCAGCAGCAGAACTTCCACCCCAAGTGGCTGGCCTTCGACGACGTCGAGATGACGACTGACTCGGTGTCGCAGTACTTCGAGCCGTCCGAGTTCGACCAGACGCCGGGGGTGACCTTCTACAACTACGGGCAGCGGAACGCCGGCCTGCCGCTGTCCCCCGCCCAGGCGCAGTGCATCAAGAACTACGAGGAGTTCGCCCACACGAAGGTGGACTACCAGCAGAAGGATGTGGCCACCGCCGATCCTGCCCACAAGCCGGAGTCGACGCCGTACCACATCCTGAAGTCGCTCTGCGATCTGGTGACCGTGACACAGACCGCCCTCCAAGCGGCGGGCCACACAGTGACGCCGGCCACGATGAAGGCCGCCCTCGAGCACATCCCCGCAGGTGTCCCCGGCCAGGAGATCGGTGGCTTCGGCTGGACCCCGACGCGGCACTGGGGGGGCACAACGGTGCGCGAGACGATGTGGCACCGCGACTGTCTCTGCTACAAGGTCACGTCCCGCCCCCAGACCGCGTACAGCGGATAGTCGGCTGCCATGGCCGAACCGCTTCTCTCCGTCGGTGGCGTCAGCTTCGCCTACGGCCACCTCCGAGTCCTCGAGGACGTCTCGCTCGACGTGCCCGACCAAGCCCGGGTGTGCCTGCTGGGCACCAACGGAGCCGGGAAGTCGACCCTGCTGAACCTCATCTCCGGCATCCATCAGCCCGACCGCGGCTCGATCGTCTACGACGGCCGGGACGTCACCAAGCTCCGGCCGGACGAGCGGGTGCGGCTCGGGATCACCCAGATCGCCGGTGGCCGGGCGATCTTCCCGACCGGGACGGTGCTCGAGAACCTGAAGATCGGCACCTACCCGTTCCGCAAGGACCGGGGGCTGGTCAACGAGCGGATCGAGCACGCCCTCGACCTCTTCCCACGGTTGCGCCAGCGGGTCGACCAGAAGGCGGGAACCCTGTCGGGCGGCGAGCAACAGATGGTGGCGGTCGCTCGCGCTCTCATCGCCCGCCCGAGGCTGCTGTTGGCGGACGAGCTGTCACTCGGGCTGGCGCCGGTGCTGGTGCAAGAGGTCATGGGCATGCTCGGCAAGGTCCTCGAGCTCGGCACCACGCTCCTGCTGGTCGAGCAGGCGCTGTCGACGGCCTTCGCCATGACCGACACCGCCTACTTCATGGAGCGCGGCGCCATCCGCTTCTCGGGCGGCACCGACGAGCTGGCGGGACGCGAGGACCTGCTCCGGTCGGTCTTCCTTGGCGGCGATCGCCAAGAGGCCGCTCACGCGGGGACGATCACATGATCGCGTTCACCGTGCCCTTCACGCACTTCGACGTGCCGCTCGAGGTCGTGACCATCGGCCTCATCAACGGCCTCGCCTACGGCCTCGTCGCCATCGGCATCACCTTCGCCTACCGCATCTCTCGAGTCATCAACTTCGCCCAGGGCCAGATCAGCGCGCTGTGCACCTTGGTCGTGCCGGTGCTCGTGTACCGGGCGCACTGGACCTTCTGGCCGGCCCTGGCGGTGTCGTTGGGCGTGGCGCTCACCGTCGGGGCACTGATCGACCTCGCCGTGATGCGTCGGCTCGTCAACGCCTCACGGCTGGTGGCCATGGCCGCCACCATCGCCATCGGCCAGGTGCTCTTCATCGCCGGCACCTTCCTGCCACAGCGCGGCCTCGCCTCGCAGCAGTACCCGCAGCCCTTCGAGGCGTCGGTGCACCTGGGGAGCCTGACGCTCCACACCCAGCAGTTGGTCACCCTGGCGACGGTGCCGATCGTGGTCGCCGCTTTGACCTACGTCGTCCAGCGCACCTACCTCGGGCTGGCCATGCGCTTCACCTCCGAGAACATCGAGGCGGCCCAGCTGTCCGGCGTCCACGCCGGGCGCGTCTCGACGGTGGCGTGGATGCTGGTCGCCCTGTTCGCGGCGGTCGGTGGCATCCTCGCCTCCTTCGGCGGCCGGGCAGCATCGGCCGTGCCCGGCGGTGCCGACGTCGTCGGACCGACCCTGCTCGCCATCGGCCTCGGGGCGTCGATGCTCGGCGGCCTGGTCAACCTGCCGGCCGTCTTTGCCGGCGGCGTGGCGATCGGCGTCGCGCAGGGCCTCATCGCGTGGAACTTCCACATCCAAGGTCTCTTCGAGCTCTTCATCCTCGCAGTGGTCCTGCTGTCGACCCTCCTGCGGCGCGGGCTCGGCCAGCTGGCGCGAGGCTCCAGCGAGTCGTCGTGGTCGCTGACCGGGTTCCTCCCGCCGTTGGCGCCGGCGCTGGCCCGCCACCCTCGCGTCCGTGCTGCGCGGCTGCTGCTGTCGGCCGCCGTCGCCGCGTTTGCGCTCTGGGTGCCGTTGGGTGTCAGCGTCGCCAAGGAAGCGCTGCTGGCCAGCGTGCTGATCTACGCCATCATCGGTCTCTCGAGCGTGGTGCTCACCGGCCTGGCCGGACAGATCTCCCTCGGGCAGAGCGCCTTCTACGGCTTCGCTGCCCTGGTCGCAGGGCGCCTCTACTACGAGGGCTTTCCGATGTGGATGAGCGCCCTCGTCGCCGTCGGTGGCGGCGCGGTGGTGGCGCTGGTCATCGGCGTCCCCGCGTTGCGCGTGCGGGGTGTGTTCCTCGCGGTGGTCACGCTGGCCTTCGGCGTCATGGCCGCCACCTATCTCCCGAACGCGACGTGGTTGGTGAAGGCCGCTGGCGCCAGGGGCTCCGGCTCATCGGTCATCCTCCGGTCGAAGCTCTGGGGCATCGACCTCCAGAACGGCCGCCACTACTACTGGCTGTGCCTCGCCCTGCTCGTGCTGTGCGCGGCGATGGTGCACCGCATGAAGCAGACCGGGATCGGGCGAGCGATGATGGCGGTCCGCGACAACGAGTCGGCGGCGGCTGCCCTCTCGATCGACCCCCGGGTCACCAAGCTCACTGCCTTTGCCCTCTCCGGCGCGCTCGCGGCACTCGCCGGCATCCTCTACGCCGGCCTCATCGTGAACTTCTCGTTCGGCGCCTCCCTCTTCGACCCCGGTACCTCTCTCACGGTGCTGCTCATGGTCATCCTCGGCGGCGTGACGACGGTGAGCGGCGCGGTGCTGGGCGCCATCTGGATCATCGGTGTCCCCTACTTCCTCGGTGCCAAGGGTGGTCTGCTCGCCTCCGGGATGGTGGTGCTGCTGATCCTGCTCTTCCGCCCCGCCGGTCTCGTGTCGCTCGTCTATGCCGCGCGAGACCGCCTTGCCCGCCGGCTCGCCGGCGCCGGCACGACCGAGGAGCCCACCGACGAGGGCACCATCGACCTCACCATCCAGCCGGTCAAGGCCCCACGCCACGCGCGGGCCAACGTGCTCGACGACGACCGGCCCCTGGAGGTCGAGCACGTGGTCAAGCGGTTCGGGGGCTTGGTCGCCGTCGCCGACGCGTCCCTGCACGCCCGGCGCGGTGAGATCGTGGGGCTCGTCGGCCCGAACGGCGCAGGCAAGACCACCCTGTTCGAGATCATCTCGGGGGCCGTGCGGCCAGACGCCGGCGTGGTGCGCTTCGAGGGCGTCGACGTCAGTGAGCTCAGGCCCGAGCAGCGGGCCCGCCTCGGGCTCGGCCGCACGTTCCAACAGGCGCGGCTGTTCCCCGACCTCACGCTCGCCGATGCGGTGAAGGTCGCGCTCGAGCGGGGGGAGCCATCAGAGCTGTTCCCCTCGCTCACTGGTGCGCCGCCGTCGCGAGCAGCGGAGCGGCGCAAGGACCGGCGGGCGGCCGAGGTGCTCGACCAGCTGGGCCTCTCCGAATGGGCCCCCCGGCCCGTGTCGGACCTCTCCACCGGGCTCCGCCGGCTGGCCGAGATCGCCTGCGCATTCGCCATGGGCTCGAGCGTGATGCTCCTCGACGAGCCAACCGCCGGCCTCGCCCAGCGTGAGGTCGAGGCCTTCGTCCCCATGCTTCGGGAGGTGAGAGCGTCGCTCGATGCCACCATGATCGTGATCTCCCACGACGTGCCGATGATGGTCGACCTCGTCGACCGCCTCTACGTGCTCGACTCCGGCCAGGTGATCGCCACTGGCGACCCGCACCTGCTGCAATCCGACCCCCGCGTGCTCGCCGCCTACATGGGCGTAACCGCGGATCCACCCACCCGGCCGCCGGCACGCCGCCGTCGACCGCTCACCGCTGCGGGCACCCGACAATGACCGCCACAGCCGGCAGGCTGGCAGCAGCTGCTCGCCGCTGGTGGGTCCGCGCCCTCGCTGCCTTCACTCCTGGCCAGCAATTGACGGCCGCCGCCTGCCTGGTCCTCGCCGCCGTCGTCGTCGTCGGTGGCGGGGCGCAGCACCGCGGTGTCGCCTCGACCGCCGACGCGTTCGCCACCACCCCGCCGGCGGTGGCCACCCCCCAGGGGCCGTCGACGCCCGTCGCCGAGGTGCCGCTCAGCCCGGCGGTCGCACTGCCCGAGCCCAGCATCGAGACCACCTCGCCGCCACCGCCAGCGCCGATCGAGCCGGCAACCACGCCCACCACCGCGGCGGCACCGCCACCGAGCCAGTCCGAGCCCACGACCACGACGACCATGCCGCCCCCGGGCTCAGTTCCGAGCCTGCCGCTCCCCCTGCCGGCGCCGTAGCGGATCGCGCCTCTTCGGGAACGACGATGGGGTGCGGCCGAAGCCGCACCCCATGGTTCAACGAGCGACGCCCTGACGGGCGCGTCGGTCAGCTACTCGCCGGCACCGGCGAGGAAGTTCTCCATGTTGTCGCGCATGATCAGCTTGACGTCCGCGTCGGAGAAGCCGCCGAGCTGGGCAGCGGCGTACTTGCCCGGATAGGCGAGACCCTCACCGTGGGGGAAGTCCGAACCGAACACGATCGGCTCGATCCCGATCTCGGCCACCACCCGCTGGACGTTCTCCTCCGGGTAGGGGGCCACGATGAAGTGCTTGCGGAAGATCTCCGACGGGCGGGCATCGAGCCGGCCGTTCGGCGCCCACTTGGCCTTGCGACCCATCAGGAAGGCGTGGTCCATCTTCCGGCAGGTGTAAGGCAGCCACACGGTGCCGAGCTCGGACAGGCAGACCTTCATGTTCGGGAACCGGCCGAAGAAGTTCTGCAGGATCAACGCTGAGGTCAGCTCGAAGGCGGTGCGGTCACCCCAGTAGTGCATCCACTGGAAGGCGGTGAAGTCGCCGAAGACGGCGTTCGGGTCCTCCGACCAGTCGGCACCGTACTTCTGGTAGTCGGTGCCACCGAGGTGCACCGCCAGGCGGATGTTGGCGTCGTTGCAGATGTTCCAGAACTCGTCGAAGATCGGATCGGCCAGCGAACGACCCCCGTAGGGGTTGTCCTTGCCGCCATGGGCGTGACCCGACTTGGTCTGGATGACCTTGGCCCCGTCCTTGATGACCTGCTTCAGCTCCTTGACCGCCAGATCCGGATCGGCGAACGCGATGTAGGGCGGCAGGAACATGCGGTCCTCGGCGACGAAGCCGACCTCTTCGCCCATCCACCGGTTGAACGCGCGGATGTTGGCGTACAGGGCCGGGATATTGTCGACGAACTCGTACTCGATGTCATGCGCCGCGGCCGGGAACATGAAGGCCTTGTCGATGCCCTGCTCGTCCATCAGCGCCAGACGCAGGTCGCGGTTGCCGAACGCCTCGGCCTTGTTCCGGAACTCCTGGACGAACGCCTTGCGCTCTTCCTCGTTCATCCCCTTGAGCGGGTTGAGGCGGTTGAGGTCGGAGCCCGGGATGACCGTCATCCGGGGGCCGTCGTCGTCCGCATCGGTCCGATGGAAGTCCGCGGTGCCGAGCATCTCCTTGAGGGCCTCATCGGAGAAGACCGTCTGGTTGCTCTCCGAGCTCATGAACTTCGACGGCTTCCCGGCGAAGAGCTGCATCCGCTTGCCGTCCGGCGTCCGGACCGGCGTGATGGCCAGGTCCTTGTCCTTCGGGTCGATGTACCGCACGAAGCAGTCATCGGGCTCGGTGAAATGGTTGTCGGCGTCGTTGATCGTGTACGGCAATTCGCTGCCCACGGTGGCCCCCTCGCTCGTAAGTGAAATCGATGGTCGATCTGGCTCAAGTATGGCTCACCCCGTTGCTGGGTGACCGGCGAAGTGGCTGAGCCAAGGAGCCTCCGCTCACGCCAGAACAGCAGGGACCCGGCGCCGGCGTCGCCGAGACCCCCGGGGCGACGCCAGGGGGTGAGCCGACGTGGATCACGAGGCCGGCGGGGAGGATCGGGATGCGCGAGATTGGGGAGCCCGTCCCCTTCCGCGAGGTGCTCCATGTGTGATGACGAGATCCATCAGGGTCGTGTGGCGACCCTCTCGGCGCCCGGCCCCACCGGCCCCGGGCTCGTCGGCCCCGCCGTGGTAGAGCGCGATGTCGAGGTGGCGACTCCCGACGGCCAGGCGGACGCCGCCCTCTTCCATCCCGAGGGCGATGGACCTTGGCCGGCGGTACTGCTGTGGCCCGACGCCCTGAGCCTGCGACCGGTGTTCCGCGACATGGGGCGGCGACTGGCGGCCGATGGCTACGTCGTGCTCGTCCCCAACCTCTACTACCGGGTCCGTCCCGCGCCTGTGCTGGAGGACCCCTTCGACTTCGCCGTTCCGGCGGACCGGGAGAAGCTGATGGCGCTGATGGCCGGCGTCACCACCGAAGGAACGAACAGGGACGCCGCGGCCTACGTCGCGTTCCTCGACGCCCAGCCCCAGACCGACCGGGGCAGGCCGGTCGGCACCCAGGGCTACTGCATGGGCGGGGCGCTCGCCTTCCGCACGGCGGCGGCGGCGCCGGCCCGTGTCGGCGCAGTGGCCAGCTTCCACGGCGGCCGTCTCGCCACCGACGGGCCCGACAGCCCCCACCTCCTGGTCCCGACGACCAGGGCGGAGTACCTCGTGGCGGTGGCCGACAACGACGACCGGGCCGACCCGGCCGCCAAGGACACCCTCGCCGCCGCCCTCGCCGCCGCCCAACGGCCCGGCAAGGTCGAGGTCTACAAGGGCGCCGACCACGGGTGGGCGGTGCGGGGCAGCCAGGTCTACGACGAAACCGCCGCCGAACGGGCATGGAACGAGCTCCTCGCCCTCTACCGCCGCGCCCTCGCCTGATGACCATGTGGAAGTCAGTGCTCGGTGCCTTGCTGTGCCTCATGGGCGCCATCTGGTTCTTGCAGGGCATCGACGCCCTCGGCGGCTCGGGGATGAGCGGCCATGTCGTCTGGTCCTGGATCGGCGCTGCCGTAGTGCTCATTGGCGCCTGGCTGCTCGTCGGCAACATCGTGCGCCGCCGCCTCCGCCCCTGACGCGTCAGGACGGACATCAGGGGCCTCCAAGCGACCCACGGCGGTTCACCTGACAGCGTTGCGGGCGCACGGCCGACGCAAGGGTGAGGCGGCATTCGCGTGTTAGACCGTCGCCGTGCCCAAGGAGCGCGTGGCCGGCTTCAGCGACGGCGTGATCGCCATCCTCATCACGATCATGGTGCTGGACCTCAAGGTCCCACACGGGTCCGACGCCGAGGCGCTGCGACCGGTCATCCCGCTGTTCCTGACCTACGTGCTGAGCTTCGTGTATCTCGGCATCTATTGGAACAACCACCACCACTTGCTGCATGCCTGCGAGCGCGTCAACGGAAGCATCCTGTGGGCCAACCTGCACCTCCTGTTCTGGTTGTCCCTCGTGCCCTTCGCCACGGGATGGATGGGTGAGAACCACTTCGACGCGCTCCCCGTGGCCCTCTACGGCGGCATCCTGCTCTTCGCCGGGCTCGCCTACTACCTCTTGCAGACGCTGATCGTCATCGCCCACGGACACGACTCGGCGCTGGCGCACGCCTTGGGCACGGATCTCAAAGGCAAGATCTCGCCGATCGGCTACGCGGTCGCGATACCCCTGGCGTTCGTCAGCCGCTGGGCTGCCCTGGGTCTGTACATCACCGTCGCTCTCATCTGGTTGGTACCCGATCGTCGACTCGAGCAGGCCCGCAGCACGTGACCAGCTCAACGAGTGGTGGTGAGGGTCCAATCGAGTCCCTGAGCGCCGTGACTCTCACGACGCCAGACATGGCGGCTGCTGTCGCGTTCTTCGACGCACTCGGCTTCTCGATGCTCTATGGCGGTCCGGAGGAGGAGTTCACGAGCTACGCGGTCGGCCAGGGCTACCTGAACCTCCAGCCCGGTGCCTGGACGTCAACAGCCGATGTGGTTTGGGGCCGGGTCATCATCTGGGTCGACGACGTTGACGCCATGCACGCCCGGGCGATCGCCGCGGGGTACCACCCGCTCACCGATCCGATCGACGCACCCTGGGGTGAGCGCTACTTCCACATCACCGACCCGAGCGGCCACGAGCTGAGCTTCGCCCGCCGGCTGGCCACTGACTGATCCGACGGTTGGCCGCAGGTGAGGGAACCCGACTCGGCGGGAGTGAGAGGCAGCAAGCCCTGGGCCCGCAGGTCAGGGCTGTCCAGCAGTTTCGCCGGCCTGGCTGATCGTCGCCCCGCCGTACTGGGAGCCGACCCATGCTCGGAGGATGCAATCGCCGGCTGTTGTCGACGCTTGGTAGGTGGCTCGGACATAGCCGTTGAAGTCGGTGGTCCCGCTGCGGGGTGAGATCGACCCGCAGGCCGCACCGGAGAGGTCGAAGGTCACGGTGGTGCCGTAGATGCCGCCACAGTCACCGACCCACGCGCTCACCGCGGCGGCCGACGTGCCGTCTGCAGGTAGCGAGCTCGGCTGGGCCGACACGGCCACTTGGAACACGTAGTGGCACGGACGGTTGTGGTACACGGTCGAGGCGTTGGCGCCGGTCGAATCGCTGGCCGAGATCCTGCAGTTGCCGAAGGCGCGACCCGGGCTGTAGCGAGTGGCGGCCACGCCGTGATGGCCAGTGCGCGAGGCCGTCGGCGTGAGCGTGCCGCACCTACCCGAGAGGCGAAAAGCAATGAGATCGCGCCGTACCGGGCGTCCTGCGGTCGATGTCACCGCAGCGGTCACGACGTACTGGTTGCTGATCCGCACCGTCATGCGCCGCCGGGCCGAGCCGCGTGGCGGCGCAGTGGTCGGCGGTGGCGGCGGGTCCGTTGACGGTGGCGTCGGCCGGGTCGTCGGAGGCCCTGGCGGGTTCGGCCGGCCGGTGATGGAGGTCGTCGTGGTCTCCGCCGCTCGCGCCCACGTACCGCCGCCAACAGCAGACGCGGCGACGACGAAGACCGCCAAGGAGATGGCCGCCGCCACCGTCATGAGTTCCCCTACCTGGGCTCGCCGTTCCCTGAGCAGACACCCGAGCGTAGAACTTCGCGCGCTCGTCGCAGCGTCAGGTCAGCGCCGCACTGGGTAGCGAAGATGGAGCGCCCGAGTGCCCTGGACAACGACGGGATCCTCGAGCATGACGTGACCCCCGACGAGCTCACCGAAGTAGCGGATGCCGCTGCCGAACAGCACTGGCACCTGGCTGAGGCAGAGCTCGTCGACGAGACCGAGGTTCAGGGCCTGCTGGATGATGCTGGCGCTGGCGATCGTGACGAACTTGTCGCCTGCGATCGCCTTCGCCGTCCTGATGGCCTCCTCGACGCTGCCGGTGAACGTCGTCCGTGGAAACCGTTCGGGGGCGTCCTCGGGCGGCGGCCGGTGGGTCACGACGACGACGGGCGCACCCGCGGGGTGGTTGTCGCCCCAGCCGTCGGTTTGGTCGAACAGCCTGCGTCCGGCGATCAAGGCGCCACAATCCGACGTGAGCTCACGCAGCATCTGGGCGCTGGCGGCATCGACTGAGAAGCTCATGCCTTCCTGCGCGCTCGGCACCACCACGTCGCCGTTCCAGTACCAGTCGAACAGCTCCGCCGGGTTGTCGTCGGGCTGGGCGACGAACCCGTCCAGTGACATGCACATGTGAGTCAGAACCTTGGCCATGTCGGTAGGACGCTACTGATGAAGCCAACTCATCGGCCAAGAGGGTCGATGAGTTGGCAAGGCCTCTAACGTCAGAGGCGTTATGGCCTACGAGGACATCGACGGCGTCCCCATCTGGTTCGAGGAGCACGGCGATCCGACGGGTCCACCGTTGGTGGCGCTATGTCGATCGAGCGGTTCGCCGACGATGTCGCCCAGCTGATCGATCGCGTCGGAGGCGGCGGACCGGTCGACGTGTGGGGCTACAGCCTTGGAGCTCTCACTGCCACCAGCCTCGCCCTCCGCCACCCGACGAAGGTCAACCGCCTCGTGCTCGCCGCCTCGAACATCCGTCCCGACGGCTACCACCCCGAGATCACTGCTCCCGAACAGGATGATCCACGCTTACCGAATGGTGAGGAGTTCGGCATCTGGAAGGCCGACTACGAAGCGGTAGCGCCGAACCCGGCGGACCTCTTCCCGTTCCTCGAGCGCCTCCAGCCCGTCGTCCACGACATGGCCGGCTGGACCGCCGACGAGATCCGCTCGATCACCGCTCCCACATTCCTCGTGATCGGCGACCGCGACTTCGTCCGCCTCGACCACGCTGCCGAGATGCTCGACCTGTTTCCCAACTGCAGCCTCGCCGTGCTGCCCGGAACCCGCCACACCGAGGTGATGCAGCGCACCGAAGAGCTCCGAGCTCTCCTTCGCCCGTTTCTCTCGTAGCGACTCGGCAGTTCGTCAGGTTCTCAGACTGGTCTGACCTCGTCGCCGACGACGAGGCGCCCGGGGGAAGTCACCCAGGCCCCAACGCCGACACAGCCGTCGCTTTCGGCATTGATCGCCTTCAGTACGTCGAGGTTACGCTCGAGGCCTGGTTGCGCTCGCGTCACCACCACGCATCGATCGATGCGTCGACGGACATCGAGTTGTGCGGTACCAGCGGCCAGTGCCTTGCCGACCCAGGTGCTCTCCGTCGACGGCGAGGATGCGCCGTCGTCGTCGAGAATGACGTTGGCGCGGAAGCGGCGGGCCTCCCACTCCCCGATGCTCAGGACCGACGCGAGTGAGACGGTCGTTCGTCGCGAGTCGTGGAAGGTACCAACGTGGCCCTCCCACTGCTTCCACTGGCCCTTCTCGTCGAAGTCATCGACCGGGGCTTCGAACACACCACCTGTAGACGGGTGCGCGCGGCGCAACTCGACCGGTCTTCCCAACCAATCGCTGATTTCCCGGTCGCCGCGCAGGAGGCAGCCGCCGTCGTCGTACACCTCGACACCATCGCGGCCAATTCGAGCAGAGCCAAACAGAAGACTGGGTTCGCGACGTGCGGTGAGGACCAAGCCCGTCTCGGTGTCCACCAACGCCCACGCTCGGTCGCCTGTGAAACCCAGTGAACCCAGATTGACGCCGTCGAGCTGTTCGCCCTGGAGCGACTTCACGGGGTAGCGCCACAATTCCAGCACCCGCACGGCCGCGACCATAGGACCAACAGCTCGACGGAAAGACGAAAGGGCCGGCACTCGACTGTCTCAACGAATGGACGCCGAGACCGTCGTGCGAGAACTTGAGCTCCGTGGTGTGCACGCGGAGCTTTACTTCGGCGACGCGGAGGGTGCTGCCCCTCACTACGCGCTCGCGCAAGGGCAGCGAGTCATGGTCCGAGCACGCGATGTTGACCGGGCGACCGAAGCACTGGGCCCTCGGTAGGCGCGGCACAGCCGGCGGCAGAGGACGTACCGCCGAGTCGCGACGCCTGGTTAGGTGGACGTCGCTCAGGGCTCAGCGGCCGTGCCGGCGTAGCGCGTCGAGTCCAGCGTCACGATTCCCTCCCCGCCGGCGAGAACGTCACCGGTACGCGGCTGTAGCCGTAGATGAGTCCGACGTCGGGCGGGAGCTGGAGCCCGGCCTCGTCGACCTCGTAGTCCGGCAGCCGTCGCAGCACTTCCTCGAGGGCCACGCGCATCTCGGCCCGGGCGATGTGGGCCCCGATGCAGCGGTGCGGCCCGAGGCCGAAGGCCAGGTGGCGGTTGGGCGAGCGGTCGACGACCACGTCGTCGGGCCGGTCGAACTCGTCGGGATCGCGGTTGGCCGAGGCCCAGAGCATGAGCACCTTGTCGCCCTCGTGCATCGGGCAGCCGCCGACATCGACGTCGGTCATCACGCGGCGGGCCAGGCCCTGGAATGGTGACCACATGCGCAGGAACTCCTCCACCGCCAGCGGAATCAGCGCCGGGTCGTCGATGAGGCGCTGGCGGGCCTCGGGCCGCCGGGCCAGCTCGACCAGCGTGACACCGATGGCGTTGGTGGTCGTGTCGACGCCGCCGCCGAGGAGCACTGTGCAGATCCCGGCCATCTCGATCTCGTTCAGCGGGCGCCCGTGCACCTCCGCCGTGCCCAGGAACGACAGGACGTCGTCGCGCGGATCGGCCCGCCGCTCCTGGGCGATGGCGACCATGCGGCCGACCGCCTCCATCATCGACACCCGCGAGGGAGTCTGCGGCCCTCCGCCGTAGCTGCCCTCAGGACCGGCCTGAAGGGCCTCGTGCACCGGATCGGCGAAGTCGTGCCACTCGTTCTCGGGGAGCCCAAGGATCCGGCACGTGATGATGGCGGGGAACGGCGCCAGGAGCTCGTCGTAGAGCTCGGCCGAACCGCGATCGATGAACCCGTCGATGAGCTCGTTGACCACCTGGCGCATGCCGGGGATGCCGGCCTCGGCCTTCTGGGGCGAGAAGTAGGGGTTGAGCATGCGCCGCCACTCGTTGAACTCGGGCGGGTCCATGCCGAGCGGAATGCTCAGCGAGACCTCGGGAGGCTCCTCCTGGCCGGGGAGGCCGGGCAGCGTGACACTCCACCGGTTGGAGAACGTGCCCGGGTCCTTGGCCACGCGGGCCACGTCCGCATACTTGGAAAGGATGTAGAAGCCGTCCTCCCACGCGTCGGAGTACGCGATCGGGCAACGCTCACGCAGCCCGGCGTAGACGTCCCATGGCCGGTTGTCGCGTGCGAACGCGGGATCGTGGTGGTCGAAACGCGTCACCAATCGGTCCACGTCTTGGTCCACGAGACCCCCTCAGTCAATCGCGCCCTTTAAGGTCCGCGCACCGTACACCGGCACAATGGGGGATTCACCGGGATGGACGAACAGGAGCTGCGGTCGGTCGTCGCCGAGATGCTCGGCGCCGAGGTGACAGCGTTCGAGCACAACGCGGCCGGCTCATCGCGCCAGACCTACATGGCCAAGGTCGCACGGGCCGGTGACACCGTCGACGTCGTCGTGCGCCACGACATCGGGAGTGGCCCCTTCTCGGGCTCGGCCTTCACGCTGCCGCGCGAAGCCGAGCTCCTGGCGGCGATCGCCGGGCACGGGCTGCCGGCACCCCGCTGCCTCGGCATCTCCGACGACGGGACGACTGAGCTGCTCGAGCGCCTGCCCGGCGCCTCGGCCTTCGTCTTCGCGTCGCCCGAGGAGCACGCCGCCGTCGGCCGCCAGTACGTCGAGCTGGTCGCCGCCCTGCACACCCTCGACCTGGACGCGTTGGACCTGCCCAACGTGCCGCGGCCAACCTCGCCGGTCGACCACGCCCTCGTCGACCTGGCCCAGTGGGACGACTTCGTCACCCGCCGCCGGATGACCGAGGCCGACCCAACCTTGGCGGTGGCGTCGGCGTGGCTGCACGAGCACGCGCCGACGTCGGTGCAGCGCACGTCGCTGATCCACGGCGACTGTGGGCCCGGCAATCTGTTGCACCAGGGCGGCAACGTCACGGGCATGATCGACTGGGAGCTCGCCCACATCGGCGATCCCATGGACGACCTGGCCTGGTGGTGGTTCCGCGAGGACCTGCACGACGTCCGCACCGACATCGCGCAGTGGTACCGGTGGTACGCCGGCGCGACCGGGCTCGACATTGACCTCGACCGGATCCACTACTACCGCGTGTTCGTCCTCTACCGCACCTCGATCGCCACCTGTGCCGACCACACGCTCGTCGCCGCCAGGCCCTACATGGTCGGCCGGCTGGCGATGGCACTCCAGGAGCGCGGCGTGCACGACCCGGCCGCCGACGCCGCGGCGGCACCGTTCGCCGCCATGGGTCTCAAGCCGATTGCGGTTCCCTGACCCGACACTCAGGCGCCGTCGCGCTGCCAGCGCCGGAACGCCGACCAGGCCCCGTACGGCCAGACGTCCTGTATCTCGCCGTACATGGGGATGCCGTCGAGCTGCCAGCTCATCAGGTACACCCACATGGCGGCGTGTGACGCGCTCAGCGGGAGGGACACCCAGCTCAGCGGCGTCCCGGATGCCTCAAACGAGCGGCCCTCGGTGTCGGTGCCCGTCACCACCAGCCTGCTGATCGCCCCGGTCGCCGGGTCGCGCTCGACGTGCTGGGTCGCGTCGGGCACGTCGGCCCGCCGCCCGTCACGAAGCAGATAGCTGCCGCGCGCGAACGTGAAGAACCCGTCGTTCGCCGAGGCGGTGCCGAACACGTAGGCGGTCGGCGCCTTGCCCCACTCCTCCGGCGTGCGCTGCGGCATGGGGCGGGACCCATACATGTTCTCGGGCCGGTGCAGCGTGAAGGAGTGGTCGCGGAACGAGATGGAATC
The DNA here is from genome assembly GCA_019510095.1 of Acidobacteriota bacterium. GTDB lineage: Bacteria > Actinomycetota > Acidimicrobiia > Acidimicrobiales > CADCSY01 > JAEKLB01. The sequence continues at coordinate 15,752 of JAEKLB010000127.1, forward strand.
GACCTCGATGCGCTCGCCGCGCAGCACCAGGTGGCCGGTGACATGGCACGGCTCCTCCCAGCGCGTCATCTTCGCCGGATCGCCTTCGAGCGTGACCCACGGGTCGGTTAGCCGCTCGAAGGTCACGTCGACGGAGATCGCCTCCCCATCCTCATAGGTCATGCGATAGCGGGTGAGCGGCTCCAGGGTCGTGAGTGTGACCCCATCGGTCCAGCGCATGTGGTTGAGGTCGTCGTCGGGTCCCAGCAGCTGCTGGTTCATGTTGGCGTAGTACGGGATCTCCAGGTGGGACGTCGCAGTGTCGTCGAACACCCAGACCCCGCCGCCTGCCAGCCCCAGGTTGGCCCGGCTCAGGTGGTACAGCCAGCAGTCGAGCTTGCGCTCGGGCACGAAGAAGCACCACCACGACCCTTCGGTGAGCCACGGGTCCTCGGTGAGGCGGTGCCAGCCGTCGTCCGCCGGTGTGAGCAGCTTCTGATCGCCTTCAGCCACAAGTGCTCCTCACTCAGAGGGTTCGACCGCCGCACATCCTTGCTCCCGGTGGCGCCAACGGGGCCAACAGCGCCACAGTACGTTCGGGCGATGCCCGTCGACGGCGGCGTCCGCACCGTCGATGCCAGCCAGGGCCACGCTGGGAGCTGGAGGTCAGGTCTCGTCGCGATCGATGAAGCCCTCGCTCGAACAGATCCCGAGCCTCCGCGCCGCACCATTCCCCGACCTTCTCCGCACTCGCACGTAGCCGGCGTTCTGAGGCAGTGGCGGGAGCAATTTCCGGACGTGGATCTGAGGCATGTCGAGTCCCCGTCTGCTGAGACCGGCCCAGGGCTGCTTGGATAAGCGCGTGCGCTCGTCCCGACGCGGCCGCCGACGGTGGTCGCAATCCCGCCGGAGCCGCCGCGCAGGTGTGATCCACGCCGACCCCGGCTTCTGGCATCGTGGCCTGAGCGGCATGTCCAACATCAATGATGGCGGTCACGACGCCCCTCTTACCGAACGAGATTCGCGCGCGATTGCCCTGCTCATCTTTGGAGTGCTGGCTTTCGGTGCGCTGGTCGCCCTCGTGGCAAGCGTCTTCAGCTGAGGCATCCGCGGCGTCCCGGCGATCAGAGGTGCTGGCAGCGCGCTGACGTCGAGTCGTTCGGTGAGGCTCTTTAGGTCCGCGGCCTTGGGAAGCCCTCGCCGCGCCGGAGGTCGCTGATGAACTGGTGGGCGGGCGCAGGAACTCGGACAGGCGCTTCCCCGTACTCGAGGTCGGCCCAGAACTCGCTCCAGGTCGGGAACACCTGGTGATAGGCGCCCTCACGCGGCTCGTCGCCCATGCGCAGCTTGCGCTCGTCGCCGAGGACGGGCTCGAGCAGGGGCATCTGGTACCAGTACAGCGGTGCCCGGCGCTGGAAGTACCAGACACCGTCGCGGCGCTCGTAGCGATCGAAGTAGAGCATCAGCTCGATCTCCCAGACCTCTTCGTGCTCCTTGTCGTTCCGGGAGTAGACGACGCCGCTGGCAAGGTCGGGGGTCTCGATGTCGATGACGTGGGCACCCGGGTTGTGGGCGGTGCCCTTCAGACGGCGCATGACCTCGACGTACCACCGCTTCAAGGCGGGGCGCCCCCGCTGTCCGCCGCCTACCCCGACGTCCTCGACGAAGAGGTTCACGAGGGCGTCGATGTCACGCTGATCGAGTGAGAGCGCGTACTTCGGCGGAAGCTGCCGGATCTGATCTAGCGCCTCGAGCCGATCCACGCGCGCGAGAAGGTCCTGGATGACCTCTGACGAGTCGATTGATGCCATCCATGTCCCCCTGACCGTCGGACTGTGCCGTCGGCGACCATAGCGATGCTCCGCACCGTGGTCTGTGCGCAGCTCGTGGTTGGGCACCAGTTGCATGTGAGGCTACTTCGACGGCAGCCGGCTGATCAGGCTGGTCATGGGTCGGGGTCGCCGTCTTCGTTGTTGCTGGTTCGGGATTGGCGGTTGCGGAGGCGGTTGTGGAAGCCGCAGGCCAAGCGGCCGTTGTCTTGAATGGTCTCCCCGCCGTGCTCGTAGGGCTGGATGTGGTCGACCTGGCAACGGTCGGCGGGTTCGTCGCAGATCTCTTCGAAGCACTCCCGGTCACGGACCTGGACCGCTCGCCGCAACCCACCCTTGAACAGGCGGGTACG
>JAEKLB010000003.1 GCA_019510095.1 Acidobacteriota bacterium
CGGTCGTGTACACCGTCGGCAACAGCGACGACCACCACGACCTCTACGACCTCGCTCAGGAGTTCCCCGGCCTGTTGTGGATGCACGACGTGCGGGTGCCCGGCCTCTACCTCACCTACGCCGACGAGCGCATCGAGAACCGCCAGCTGGGCGACCGGTTCCTCGGCGAGCGGCTCGAGCGCCAGTACCGGCGCCGCCTTCCCGAGGACCTCAGCCGGGGGGTGGGCACGGCGTGGACCCACTGGACCGAGCACGGGCTCGGCGTCAGCAAGGAGCTCGTCGACGTGGCGCGCGGCGTGGTCGTGTCGTCGTCGCTCGCCGAACGGCTGTTGCGGTTGGACCAAGGTCCCGATGCGGCAGCCACGCCCGGCTGGGTCGTGCCCCTGGCGGCGCCGCCGCCGTGGGGTGACGACCGGCAGCGGGTGAGCGGCACGACACCGTTGCTCGTCGCCCTCGGCCTGGTGTCGCCGGTCAAGGGCGCCGAGCTGCTGGTGAGCGCGCTCGCCGCCCTGCGGGGCTCGGGCGTCGATGCCCATCTGGCCTTCGTCGGTCCCGCCCCCGACGACTACCACGCCCATCTCGTCGAGGTGATCGGGGCCGCCGGCATGGCGTCACACGTCACCCTCACCGGCCGGGTTGGCGACGACGCCTACCGCGACTGGCTCGCCCGAGGCACGGTGTCGCTCCAGCTGCGGGTGTCGACCAACGGTGAGTCCTCGGCCGCAGTCATGGACTGCCTGGCCGCCGGGCTCCCGACCATCACCAACGTGGCCGCCGCCACCGAGCTCCCGGCCGGCACTGTCGAGGTCGTGCCCTACGACGTCGACGCCGTCGAGCTGGCCAACCGCATCGCCGCCGTGGTCGGCGACCCTGCCCGCCTGGCCGCCCTGACCGCCGCCGGCCGCACCCACGCCGCCTCCTGGAGCTTCGACCACGTCGCCGACCAGCTCCTCCAGATCATCCGCGCCCTCCCCTCACTCGGTTCTGGCAGGGGAAACCGGACCTGACGGTCCGGTTTTCCCTGCCAGAACGATCGGGTCGGGTCAGTCGGCCGAGCGGAGGCGGCGGACGCGGTCTCTCGCGTCGGCGAGAAGGGTGCGCTCGTGGGGGTCGTGGGTCACGGCCACCAGGGCGAGGAGGCGGGCGTCCCACTCGGCCAGGACGGCCCGGTCGGGGGTGCCACCGATGCGTTCGAGCCACGCCAGGTCTCGCTCGAGGAGGGCGAGCTGGTGCTCGACCTCGGTGTAGCGGGCGGTGACCACCGGCAGGCGCTCGGCCTTGGCCGGCGGGTAGGTGGTGCCCGCCACCAGCTCGTGGGGCTCGAGCCGGAACAGCCCCGCGAGCAGGGCCACCGTGCGCTCACCGGGCTGGCTCATGCCCGCCTCGAGGTGGGAGATGGCCACCCGGGAGATGCCCACCCGGTCGGCCAGGTCCTGCTGGGTCCACCCCAGCTTGGCGCGGAGGTCGGCAATGCGGGTGCCGAGATTTTCGTGCACGTGCCAACCCACTTGGCAGACGGAGGGACGGATCCAGCGTAGAACCATGCGATGACCGATCGAGCGCTCATCACCGGCATCACCGGCCAGGACGGCTCCTACCTCGCCGAGCTGCTGCTCGAGAAGGGCTACGAGGTGGTCGGCGTGCTCCGCCGGTCGAGCACCCTCAACTTCGAGCGCATCGCCCAGATCCAGGACCGGGTCGAGCTGGCCCCTGGCGATCTCCTCGACGAGGCCTCGCTGATCCACATCCTGCGGGAGTACCGGCCGACCGAGGTCTACAACCTGGCGGCCCAGTCGTTCGTCCAGACGTCGTTCTCCCAGCCGGTGCTCACCGGCGAGATCACCGCCCTCGGCGTCACCCGCCTGCTCGACGCCATCCGCATCGTCGACCCCGAGATCCGCTTCTACCAGGCGTCGTCGTCGGAGATGTTCGGCAAGGTCCAGGCGGTGCCCCAAGTCGAGAGCACGCCCTTCTACCCCCGCAGCCCGTACGGCGTGGCCAAGCTCTACGGGCACTGGATCACCGTCAACTACCGCGAGAGCTACGACCTCCACGCGTCGTCGGGGATCCTGTTCAACCACGAATCTCCCCGCCGAGGGCTCGAGTTCCTCCCCCGCAAGGTCACCAACGGCGTGGCCCAGATCAAGCAGGGCATGGCCAAGGAGCTTCGCCTCGGCAACCTGGAGGCCGAACGTGACTGGGGCTTCGCCGGCGACTACGTCGAGGCCATGTGGCTGATGCTCCAGCAGGAGACGCCCGACGACTACGTCGTTGCCACCGGCGAGACGCACTCGGTGCGCCGCTTCTGCGAGATCGCCTTCGGGCACGTCGGCCTGAACTGGGAGGACCACGTCACGATCGACGAGAAGTTCTTCCGCCCCGCCGAGGTCGACCTGCTGATCGGCGATTCAGCCAAGGCCCAGAAGGTGCTCGGGTGGACGCCCCGCACGCCGTTCGAGGACCTGGTGACGATGATGGTCGACGCCGACATGAAGACGGTCGGCACGTAACCAGGCGATCTAGACCTAGGCGAGCTCCTGGTCGCGCCACCAGGCCAGGACGTCGGCGAGCGACTGCTCGAGGCTCATGCTCGGCTGCCACCCGGTGACGGTGCGCAGCTTGGTGTTGTCGCCCCAGTGCACCGGCACCTCCACCGGGCGCAGGCGCTCGCTGTCGAGCTCGAGCCGCATGGGCCGGGTGGCCAGGCTCAGCAGGTGGTCGGCCACCTCCTGGATCGACACGGCCCGCCCGCTGCACACGTTGTAGGCCTCGCCCGCCTCGCCCTTGTCGGCCAGGAGCCGATAGGCGCGGACGACGTCGCGGACGTCGGTGAAGTCGCGCCGAGGGGTGAGGTCACCGGCGCGGACCACGTCACGGTCGGTCTGCTCGTTGGTGGCGATCTGCTTGCCAAGGGACGACGTGACCAGGGCGTCCGACTGCCCCGGCCCGATGTGGTTGAACGCCCGCACGCACACGACCGGTAGCCCGCGGCCGCGGACGACGTGCGACGCCGCCATCTCGGCCGCCGCCTTG
>JAEKLB010000004.1 GCA_019510095.1 Acidobacteriota bacterium
GGTCGGCATCGGCGAGCGGGTGGCGTGGCTGGAGATCGACCTGTTGGCGCTGCTGCAGGCCCGCCGCGGTCCCGGTCAGTACCGGCCCATCAGCCGCTACCCGTCGAGCGACGTCGACCTGTCGTTCGAGGTCGACGAGGCAATCCCCGCCGGCCAGGTGGAGCGTGCGCTCCGGGAAGCCGGGGTCGCTGTGGTCGTCGAGGTCCGCCTGCTCGACGTCTACCGGGGCCCGGCGGTCGCCGGCGGCCGCCGCAGCCTCACCTATCGCCTCCGGCTCCAGGCGCGCGACCGGACCCTGACCGACGACGAGATCGCCCGGGCGAGGCAGCAGCTCATCGACGCCGTCGAGGCGTCGCTCCCGGCCTCGCTGCGGAGCTGACCCATCGGCAGCCTGCTCGTCAGCTTCCTCGGCGCGGATCGGGGCCCATGGCAGGTCGAGCGCGTCGACGCCGTCACCGGCGGTCGCCCGCCGCCTGCACCACGGCCGCGACCTCGACGAGCCCTTCGACTTCCTCACCTGGTTCGAGTTCGCGCCGGAGCACGAGCCGGCCTTCGACGAGCTGGTCGGCCGGTTGCGGGCGACCGACGAGTGGACCTACGTCGACCGTGAGGTCGACATCCGCCTGGTGCGGGCCGGGGAGGCGCCGGCAGGAGCGGCTGCCGAGGGGTTGTAACGGCGACGCGCTGCGCGGGGATAAAGGCACGGATCGTGAGATTCACGATCGTCGGAGGTGTCGCTGGTGCAGAAGACCCGTCTTTCCCGTCGGCTGGCCGTGGCCGCCCTGATCGTCAGCCTCCTGGCCGGCGTCGGCGTCCAGACTGCGTCGGCCGACGCCCACCACAACTCGGCCAAGCGGGCTGCCGAAGAAGGCAAGCAACGTGGCCGGAGGAACCTCGAGGACCGGCAGCGGAGCTACAAGCGCAGCGGCTTCCGGGTGCAGGTGCTCGAGGCCAAGGGCACGGTCACCGCAGTGACGCCCGCAGCCGGAACCTTCGAGCTCGCCGTCGGCGAGGCCAACCTCGGCTCGCTCCGCGGCACCCGCGCCACGTTCACGATGGCGCCCCAGGGGTTCGTCGGCCTCGGCGAGACCCAGGCGACCCTCGCTGACATCCACGTCGGCGACCGGGGCAAGATCACCGGGCTCACCGATCCATCGACCGGGAAGCCGGTCGCCTACATCGCCCTGTTCACCCGCCCGCTGCCCGCCCCGCCGGCGCCCGCCCGCCTGGCCGGACCGGTCGCCACGCTCGACGCGACCCTCGGCACCTTCTCGCTGACCGTCGGGGGCTCGTCGACGCCGACGGCCTTCACGCTGGGCAGCCCGTCGATCGTGACCCTGAACAACCAGGCCGCCACCTTGGCCGACGTCAAGGCCGGCGACCGGGGCGAGGTGACCGCCGTGCCCGATGCCAGCACTGGCCGGCTGGTGGCCTATGTGGCCAAGTTCACCCGCAAGCTGCCGCCTGCTCCGGCGCCGGTGCGGGTCGAGGGCATCGTCGCCTCGACCAGCCCGAGCACCAACTCCTTCGCCCTGACGGTGAAGGGCCTGACCGGGACCGTGACCATGGCGTCACCGTCGATCATCGTCCTCAACAACCAGGCCGCCACCCTGGCCGACGTCCACGTGAACGACCGGGCCACCGTCACCGGCATTGCCAACAGCTCGGGGAACCTGGTCGCCTTCCTGGTGTCGTTCAGCAGGTAGGCGCGGCCCGGAACTCGCGCTCCGGAGGGCCGACGTCCATCTCCCCCGAGACGTCGGCCCTCCCGAGCCCCCGGAGTTGTTTGCATAGTCATTCACTAGCACGTAAAGTTTCTCGCCTATGGCGACCATCGGGATCGTGGGGGCGTCGGGCTATGCCGGCGCCGAGCTGCTCCGGCTGGTGGTCGGCCATCCGGAGCTCGAGCTGGTCTTCGCCACCGGCGACCGCCAGGCCGGGGCGGCCATCGCCGGGCTCTATCCCAACCTGGCCGGGGTGGTCGGGGCGAAGCCGTTCGACGCCTGGGACCCCATCCTGGCCGAGGGAGTCGACCTCGTCTTCTGCGCGTTGCCCCACGGCGCCAGCAGCGATCTGATGCCCGAGCTCAGGAAGCGGGCCGGCCGGGTGGTCGACCTGGCCGCCGACTTCCGGCTCCACGACGCCGCCCTCTACCCCCAGTGGTACGGCGAGGACCATCCCCATCCGGAGCTGCTCGCCGAGTTCGCCTACGGGCTGCCCGAGCTGTTCCGTGACGAGGTGCGGGCTGCCACCGCCGTGGCGGCACCCGGCTGCTACCCGACCACCGCGGCCCTCGCCCTCGCGCCGTTCCTCACCGCCGGCCTCGTCGAGCGGACCGGGATCATCGTCGACGCCGCCAGCGGCGTCTCGGGGGCGGGGCGCGACAAGTTCCCGTTCTGCGGGACCGACGAGAACTTCGCCGCCTACGGCCTGCTCGACCACCGGCACACGCCCGAGATGGAGCAGGCGCTGGGCGCCCAGCTGCTGTTCACGCCCCACCTGGCCCCCATGAACCGGGGGATCCTGGCCACCTGCTACGCCCGGCCGACCGATCCGACGTCGACCGAGGCCCTGATGGAGGTCTTGCACGAGGCCTACCGGGGCGAGCGATTCGTGGTCGTGCTCGACGAGCCACCGTCGACCAAGGCCACGCAGGGCTCGAACGCCTGTCACGTCACGGTCCGCTACGACCAGCGGACCGGGTGGGTCGTGGCGCTGGCCGCCCTCGACAACCTGGTGAAGGGGGCAGCCGGGCAAGCCGTGCAGTGCGCCAACCTCCTGCTCGACATGGACGAAGCCACCGGCCTCTCCGTCGCCGGGATGTACCCATGACCGTTCCCGAGTGCGAGATCGTCGCGTGGCGGAGCGGCGGCACTCCAGAACAGAGGATCAACGCATGAGCGTGACGGCACCGAGGGGATTCGAGGCGGCTGGCGTGGCCTGCGGCATCAAGCTGTCGGGCGATCCCGACCTGGCGCTGGTCGCCACCGCCGACCACAAGCCAGTGCCGGCCCGCGCCGGTGGTCACGTCTCTTGCCCACCTGGCTGCCACCGGCGGTCGGGCCGTCGCCGTGATCCTCAACAGCGGCAATGCCAACGCCGCGACCGGCGATGTCGGTCGGGCCGACAGCGAGCAGACCTGCATCCTCGTGGCCCACGAGCTCGGGTGCGCGCCCGAGGAGGTCTTGGTCTGCTCGACCGGGCTCATCGGCATCCCGTTGCCGATGGACGCCCTCACCTCTGGTGTCGCACCGGTCGCCGACGCGTTGCGGGGCGACGGGGGATCGGCCGCGGCGCGGGCGATCATGACAACCGACACCGTCGC
>JAEKLB010000005.1 GCA_019510095.1 Acidobacteriota bacterium
CCGGCGAGCACAGCCACATCACGGCGTTGGCCACGTCAGCCGGATCGGGGATGCGACCGGTCGGCCGGCTGGACACGATGTCCTCGACGGCCTCGCCCAGCAACTGGGTGATGAGGGGCGTCCGGACGAGGCCCGGCGTGAGCACGTTGACCCGGATGTTCTGGGCGGCGTAGTCGATGGCGGCGACCTTGGTCAGGCCGACCACGCCGTGCTTGGCCGAGCAGTACGCGGCAGCACCGGGCACGCCGACCACACCCGCCATCGACGACGTGTTCACGATGGCGCCGCCGCCCGTTCGCAACATCACCGGGATCTCCGCCTTCATGCACCGCCAGACACCCTTGAGGTCGACGTCGAGGATGGCGTCCCAGTCGTCCTCATCGACCTCGGCCAGCGGCTGATGGGGCACGTCGATGCCCGCGTTGTTGTGGGCGAAGTCGAGTCGGCCGTAGGTGTCGACGGTGACGCCGACCATGGCCTCCACGTCGCGGGTCGAGCGCATGTCGGCACGGACGAAGATGGCCTGACCGCCAGCTGCGGTGATGTCGGCGACGCAGGAGGCGCCGCCCTCGTCGGACACGTCAGCGACCACGACCGCAGCACCGGCGGCAGCAAAGGCCATTGCGGAGCCCCGCCCGATTCCCGATCCTGCGCCAGTGACGATGGCGACCTTGCCCTCGAAGATGGCCTCCATCAGATCTTCGCCGTCCGCCCAGCCCAGTACGGATCGCGGAGCTCCCGCTTGCGGATCTTGCCGTTGGGGTCGCGGGGCATGGTGGTCAGGAAGTCGACCGACTTCGGGCACTTGTAGTGCGACAGCCGGTCGCGGCAGAACTCGATGAGCTCCGCTTCGCTCACTGGCGACCGCACCTCGACCAGCGCCTTGACCTGCTCGCCGAACTCGTCGTCGGGCACGCCGATCACGCACGCGTCGGCCACCGCCGGATGCCCGAAGAGCACGTTCTCGACCTCGGCCGGGTAGATGTTGGCGCCGCCGGAGATGATCATGTGCGTCTTCCTGTCGGTGAGGAACAGGTAGCCGTCCTCGTCGATGAAGCCCATGTCGCCCACCGAGAACATGTCGCCCCGCCAGGTCTCCGCCGTCTTCTCCGGCGCGCCCTCGTACTCGAAGGACCGCTGGCCGCCGATCCGCACGAAGACCTGGCCGACCTCGCTCGGCCCGACCTGGTTCCCGTCGTCGTCGAGGACGAACAGCTCGACGCCGTCGGGGGGTCGGCCGACGGTGCCCGGCTTCTTGATCCAGTCCTCCGAAGGGCATTCGGTCGCATAGCCCTCGGTCGCCGCGTAGTACTCGTAGACCGATCCCTCGGGGAACAGCTCGAGGATCTTCCACTTCACGTCGGGCGGGCAGGGTGCACCGGCGTGGAGGATGCGCTTGACCGACGAGACGTCAACGCTGGCGCGGACGTCGTCGGGCACCGACAGGATGCGCACGAAGTGGATCGGCGCCATCTGCGACCAGGTGACCCGGTGGCGCTCGATCAGGCGGAGTCCCTCCAGCGGGTCGAAGTGGTCCATGACCACCAGCGTGTGCCCGCTGCTGAGGGCCATCGACGCGTAGGCGCCGGGGGCGGCGTGATAGGTGACACCGGCGACGAGATGGACCTCGCCGGGTCCCAGCACCGGGCCGAGGCGGCCGGCGAGGGCTGCCACGTGGGCCCGGTCCAAGGCCTCGTTGGGCGTCGACGAGCGGACGATCGCCTTCGGTCGCCCGGTCGTGCCCGACGTGTAGAACCGCAGGGCGGCCAGTGTCTCGCCGGGCTGATCGTCGAGCGGGGCCCCGTCCTCGCCAGCCACCCATGCCTCGTAGGCATCGCCCCGGAACACCACGTCGTCGAACCCGGCCACCGCCTCCGCGTTCTCGGGCTCGGCGATCACCACCTTGGCCACCGAGTCCTCGACCATGTACTCGACCTCGTCCCGCTTGAACCGGTAGGACACCGGCACGACGGTGGCACCGAGGCGGCCGGCCCCGGCCAGCAGCTCGAAGAACTCGATGCTGTTCTTCAGGGAGACGGCGACCCGGTCACCGGGGCCGACGCCCCGGCGGCGGAGGGCCCGGGCGATCCGGTTGGCCCGCTCGTCGAGCTGGCGCCAGGTGAGCTGCCGATCGCCCTGGATCACGGCCGGCTCGTCGGGGCGCTGCTCGGCGTGGGTGGCGACGGGGTCCATGGCCGGGAATGTAGGCCGACCCCACCGGCGATGGACGGGCTAGTGCGGATGGCCCCCGGCGAGGAGATCGAGGGCGTGGGGCACCACGTCGAGGACGGCCTCGACGCACTCGACGGCCCCACGGGTCGAGCCTGGCGTGTTGAGCACCAGCGCCTGCCCGACCGTGCCGGCCAGGGCACGCGACAGCCGTCCCAGTGGGCTGACCAGCCGCATGGCCTCGGCCAGGCCGGGCGCCTCTCGCTCGAGCACGGCGCGGGTGCCCTCGGGCGTCAGGTCACGAGGACCGAAACCGGTGCCGCCGGTGGTCACGACCAGCCCGCTGAACCCGTCACACAGGTTGCGCAGGCCGGCGGCCACGCTCTCGACCCCGTCGGCGACGACCAGCCGCCGGTCGACCTCGAACCCGGCCTCGGTGAGCCGGTCGGCAAGCGCCTGACCGGATCGGTCGTCCCGCGTGCCTCCCACGACTCCGTCGGAGACGGTCATCACCCTCGCCAGCAAGCTCATGCGTCAGCAGGATGCCGCATCCCGGCGGTCAGCCGCGACGACGGTCACGGCGCCAGGTCGAGCCGGCGGCCGTCTTGGCGAACTGCTTCATCTCCACGGCGACCGCGGCCACCTCGGACGCCGACGTGAAGGCGTGCACATCGCTGGCGGCGATCCCGATCGAAAGGGTGATGATCGGATGGCGATGGACGGTGCCCGTGCGGTCGGCCACCTCGATGTAGCCCAGCTCGGCCTCCTCCGGCGCGTAGAGGAGCGGGGCC
>JAEKLB010000006.1 GCA_019510095.1 Acidobacteriota bacterium
CTCGTTGAGGGTGAGCTTGAGGTAGGCGTAGCGGCGCCAGGTCGTGGCCTGCCGGTTGAACCGAGGGAGGTGCTGGTGGATGAGCCACACCTCGAGCACCGCCGCTTCGACTGCAGTGGCGGTGTCGATGTGGTCGATGGCAACCGTCTCGCGCAGGAGCTGCCCGACCTTCCTGCGCTCGTCGCCCGAGAAGTACGAGCGCACCCGGCTCCGTAGGTTGGTGGCCTTGCCGACGTAGAGGACGCGCCCGCCGGCGTCCCGGAACAGGTAGACCCCGGGCGAGCGGGGCAGGCGGTCGGTGAGCTTGAGCTTGGCCAGTTGGGGGTGGCCCTTGATGGTGGGTAGCTCGAGCAGATCGTCGAGACCGAGCACGCCGAGCGACCCGGCCCGCTCGAGGAGCACGTGCAGCAGATGGCCGGTCGCCAATGCATCGTCGAGGGCGCGGTGGGTCGGGCGGTGCGGGAGTCGGAGCCGTTCGGCGAGGGTCGCCAGTCGGTGGTTCGGCATCTCGTCGGCGAAGAGCCGGCGCGAGAGCGCGCAGGTGTCGATCGAGCGGTTGGCGAGGCGGTCGTAGCCGGCGCGGGCCGCCGCCGCATGCAGGAACGACAGGTCGAAGCGGACGTTGTGGCCGACCAGCACGGTGCCGGCCGCGAACTCGAGGAACGACGGCAGGACCGCCTCGACCCGGGGCGCGGGCCGAACCATGGCGTCGGTGATGCCGGTGAGCACAGTGATGTTGGGCGGAACGGCCACGCCCGGGTTGACGAGGGTGGCGAAGGTGCCGAGGCAGGCACCGCCGCGGAGCTTCACCGCTCCGATCTCGGTGATGCGGCAGTCGGCGGGCGATCCGCCGGTGGTCTCGAGGTCGACCACGCAGAAGGTCACGTCGTGCAGGGGGGTGCCGAGATCGTCGAACGAACGTTGCACGCAACTCGACGCTAGTCGAACAGACGTTCGAGTCCTAGGATGGGCTGGTGCCCACCCGCTACCGGTGCACGGCGTGCGGCAACGTGACCCGCTTCGACGTGACCGCCACGAGGACGACCACGGCCTTCCATCACTACACGGTGGGCGGCGAGCTCAGCGTCGAGGAGGAACAGGTCCTGGGCGAGACCGTCGACGACGTGCGCTGCCGCTGGTGTGGTCATGGGCGGGCAGTCGAGCCCGTCGAGGAGTGACGAACCCCCTCCCCGACAACCGGGTGCCCGACCGCGTCCTGCGCCCCGCCCTCGAGGCCGCCGTCGAGGTCGCGCAGGCAGCGATGGCTGCCAACCCACCGCTCAGCCCACCGCGGCGGCTGCGCCCGTTCCTCGGCTTTCGCCGCCTCCCCGATCGGGGGCTGGGCCCGGTGCGGCGCGCGCTGGAGGACGACGAGGCCTTCCGCACGCTGGTTGCCTCGGCCACGACCGAGGCCCTTGTCGGGCGCCCATCGTGGCTCTGGCTCCGGCGGCCGGCGGGGTGGGAGGACGATCTCGCCGGTCTGGCGGCCGAGGAGCTGCGCCCCTGAGGGCAGCGGCGCGGGGCGGCTTCCGATAAGCGTCACACCCCCTTCGTAGGGTCATGGCATGGGCCAGCTGCTGACCATCGATTGCGACGAGTGCGAGCTCCAGGGCACCCGTGCCTGTGACGACTGCGTCGTCACCTTCCTGTGCCAGCGAGCGCCCGACGAGGCGGTCGTCATCGACGTTGCCGAGGCCCGCGCCGTCCGCCTGCTGGGTCAGGCGGGGCTGGTTCCGACCCTCCGTCACCACCGCCGGGCGACGGCCGTGTCGTGACAGCGTCCTCGGTCGACGAAATGCCTGGTGGTACCGTGCGCGGCCGATGCAAAAGCTGCACCTCGTCGGGTTCACCCCGGACTTCGACGGCCTGATCTTCAGCACCCGCAAGGGCGCGAAGTCGGGTGGCTTCGTCGTGCCCCTCGATGCCAGCCTGGTCAAGCAGATCGCCGACGCCGAACGCCATCGCGACGGGCCTGGCCCCGGGCGGCCCGACAAGCGGCTGTCGTCACCGCGGTTGGTGCGACCGGATCGCGCCCTGTCGCCACGCGAGATGCAGGACCGGATCCGCGCCGGCTGTTCGCTCGACGAGGTCGCGGCCGAGGCAGGTGTCGACCACGACTGGGTGAGCCGGTTCGCATCGCCAGTGTTGGCCGAGATGCACCGCATCCTCGACCGAGCCCGGGCGGCCACGTTCGACAAGCCTCGCGTCGGCATGTCGGGGTTGCCGTTGGGCGCGGCCGTTCGTCGGAACGTCGTCGACCGGAGCGTGCGGCTCGAGGACGACGATCCCGATGACGGATGGTCCGCCTTCCAGCTCGACGAGGAGCAGTGGGTCGTCCGGTTCGTCTACCGCTCCCGTGGGCGCGAGCAGGCGGCCGAGTGGCTGTTCGACGCCGAGACCGGCGAGCTGGCCTCCCGGAACCGGCTGGCGTCCCAGCTCGGCTATGTCACCCGACCCCGCCAACGCCGGGTGGCGGCCCCGGCGCCGGCATCGTCGCCGACCCGGTCGCCCCGCCCTGCCGCCACGCCGGCACGAACGGCGAAGCGACCCACAGCCAAGCGTCCTGCGGCCAAGCGTCCAGCCGGCAGTCGACCGACGGCGAAGCGCGCTGCCGCCAAGCGACCATCGGCGACCCGCGCCGCGGCGAAGCGGGTGGCCGCCAAGCCGGCACCCGCCAAACGGGCGACTCCCAAGCGGGCCACTCCCAAGCGGGCCGCGCCCAAGGCCCGTCCGGCCAAGCGGGCAAAGCACCCAGCGCCAGTCGAGCGGCCGCTCGCCGAGCGTCCGGCGCCGGTCGAGGAACGACGGCCGATCTCCAACGGAGCGCCCTTGCCGCGCGCCGAGCCGCCGGCAGCGCCGGCTCGGCCGTTCGCGCCGCGCCCTGAGCCGGGGTTCCTCGACACCGGACCGGTGCAGCTGCCGGTCGATCCGCCCGATTGG
>JAEKLB010000007.1 GCA_019510095.1 Acidobacteriota bacterium
CCCTTCCACTTCCTCGCCGGGTTGGGCACGAAGGTGGTCGTGGTGGTGGGCTGCACCGTCGAGGTGGTGCTGCTGGTGCTGCCACCCGACGCCGGGATGCTCGAGGTCGGCACCGGCAGCGTGGTCGACGTGGTGGGCGTGCCCAGGAGCGTCGTGCTGGTGCTGGTGCTGGTCGAGGTGGTCGAGGTGATCGGCGCCTGGGCCTCGGCCAGGCCCGGAGCGGCGATGAGCAGGGCCAGGACCGCGCCGGCCAGGGTGCACCAACGGCGCGCAACGGTCATTTGGTGGGCAAGCACGATCGATCCACCGTAGACCGCCAGTGCTCCGGGGTCGGAGCACCCCGACGGTACGATCGCCGCCGATGGGACGCATGCGAAGGTTGCTGTCACCGTTCGCGTTCCCGTTCCGCCGCTACATCGACCCCCGGTTCCGGGGCATCCACGAGCACATCGATGTCGCCGTCGACCACCACCTGCGGCCCCATGTCGACAAGCGGGCCGCCGAGCTGAAGCGGGAGCTCGACGGCCTGCGGATGCGGATGGAGCAGTTCGAGGCGCGGGTCACGGCCGATACCCAGACAGCGGCCGAGTTCGCCACCACCTTCCGCCGGTCGACCGACCGGCTCACCTCCGAGCTGCACACCGCATGGGCGTGGCTGGCCGGCGGTGAGTCGCACTTGGCTGACCTGCTGGCCCGGGCGTCGGAGGGCGACCATGCGGCCGAGGAAGAGCTGGGCAAGCTCCTGCGGGAGCTGCAGCCGGGCGCCGCCGACCGGGTGGTGGGCGCCTTCGAGGGCGTGGACCTGCCGATCGGGCCGGGCACCGCCGACTTCCTCAACTGGGCGTCGGGCCACACCGGCCCGGCCGCGCAAGCGGGCGTGTGGTTCAACCCGCCGGTCACCGTGTTCCACCACGACGGCACCGTCCGCCCCGGCGACGTCAACGAGCGCATCGTCGAGATCCCGTGGTGCATGGGCGTGGCCGCCTCGCTCGAGCCCGGGTCGCACGTGCTCGACTTCGGCGCCACCGAGTCGACGCTGTCGCTGTCGCTGGCGTCACTGGGACTCGAGGTCACCGCCACCGACTTGCGCCCCTATCCGCTGTCGCACCCCCGTCTCCAGGTGGTGGTCGGGCCCATCGAGCAGTGGAGCGGCCCCGAGCATCCGCTCGACGCCGTGTTCTGCGTGTCGGCCATCGAGCACGTCGGGCTGGGGGCGTACGACGAGTCGCCCACCGAAGGCGAACTGGACCGCCAGATCGTCGAGCAGTTCGGGCAGTGGCTCAAGCCGGGCGGCGAGCTGGTGCTCACCGCCCCCTACGGGCACTGGGCGGTCGACGACCTCCAGCGGGTCTACGACGCCAACCACCTCGACGTCCTCCTCCACGGCTGGACGGTGACGCACCGCGCCGTGTGCGTGCAGACGGCGCACGACCGCTGGGAACGTCACGACAGCGAGCCTCCGTCCTCGACATGGGACGACGGCACCCGCGGCGTGGTGCTGGTGCGGGCCACTCCGCCGAAGGGGTGACCTCGCCCTACCGCCTGCTCATCGATCTGCAGGCGGCCCAGTCGAAGTACTACGACCGCGGGGTCGCCCGGTACGTCAAGGAGCACGCCCGCGCCCTGTTGCGCCACGGCGTGGGCGAGGCGCTGCTGCTGAACCCCCATCTGCCGTTCCCCCGTGCGCTCGACCAGGACCTCACCGCGTCACGGTTGTTGCGCTGGAACACCCTCTCCGAGGTGCGGTCGATCGTCGAGGCCGGCGACACACCGGTGGCGTTCCACCTGTCGGCGCCGTTCGAGATCTCGCTCTGGAGCGAGGGTGACCTGCCGGCGCACGTGCTCCGCAGGACCGCGCCGGTGGTGGCCACGCTGTTCGACCTCATCCCGTTGGTGCTGGCCGACCGCTACCTGGCCGACCCGACGTTCGACCGCCGCTACCGCGCCCGCATCGAGCAGCTCCACCAGGTCGACCTGGTGCTCGCCATCTCCGACTACACCCGCCGCGACGCCATCCGCCTCCTCGACCTCCCGCCCGAGAAGGTCGTCAACATCGGGGCTGGGGTGGCGCCGTTCTACCGGCCCGCGGCCGCTGGCGACGCGCCCGAGCTGCTGCTGCGGCGCGAGCTGCCGCAGGTGCGTGAGCCCTTCGTGTTCATGGTGGGTGGGGGCGATCCCCGCAAGAACGTCGAGCGACTCTTCGAGGCGTGGGCCCAGCTCTCGCCCGATGTCCGCCGCCAGCACCAGTTGGTCATCACCTGCTCGCTCGACCCGGGCACCCGGGCGCGCTGGCTCGCGGCGGCGGGCGAGGCCGGGCTGGCGGAGGGCGAGCTGGTGCTCACCGGCTGGGTGACCGACGAGGTCCAGCGGGCGCTCTACCAACGGTGCGCGGTGCACGTCACGCCGTCGCTCTACGAGGGCTCGTGGCTGCCGGTTGGCGAGGCGGTGGCCTGCGGCGCCGCGGTGGTCACCTCGTCGCTGACGACGCTGCCCGAGGTGCTCGACTGGCCGGAGAGCACCTTCGATCCCACCGACACCGCCGACATGGCTCGGGTGATCGAGCGGGCGCTCACCGACACCTCGTTCAACGCCGAGCTGCGCCGGCGCGGCGCCATCCGCGCCGGCGACCTCACGTGGGACCACGTGGCCCAGCGCACGATCGACGCCCTCGACTGCCTTCCCGCTCCTGCCGGCGTCGGCGGCTCGCCGTCATGGCCGCTCCGGGTTGCGCTCGTCGGCCCGATGCCGCCGACGGTGTCGGGCATCGCCGACTACAACGATCGCCTGTTGCGGCCGCTGGCGGCCCGGTGCGAGGTCGACGTGTTCACGCCGGGCTCCCCGCTCGCGCATCCCGACATCCCCGGTGTGCGCTGGTTCCCACCGCGCGCGTTGCAGGACACGTGCAGCCCGTGGTCGTACG
>JAEKLB010000028.1 GCA_019510095.1 Acidobacteriota bacterium
GCCGCGCCCGGCCGCCCTCCGACGCCACGAACGCCACCCGGTCGCCGGCCGGCGACAACCGGGCGTCCCCCAGCACCCGCCCCGAGGCGCACATGGCGGCGGTGATCGGCACGGCTGGTGATCCTGACAGGTGGGGCGGAATCCCTTCACTAAGGTCCGCCTTGATGCCGGAGAGCCGAAAGCAACAGACGCTCGATCGCAACCTCGCCATGGAGCTGGTGCGGGTCACCGAAGCGGCCGCGCTGGCGGCCTCCCGCTGGGTCGGCAGGGGTGACAAGGAGGGTGCCGACGGTGCCGCCGTCGATGCCATGCGGGTCACGCTCCAGACCGTCCCCATGGACGGCGTGGTGGTGATCGGCGAGGGCGAGAAGGACGAAGCCCCCATGCTCTACAACGGCGAGCGCATCGGTGACGGGACGCCGCCGCAGACCGACATCGCCGTCGACCCGGTGGAGGGGACGTCGCTGACGGCCCACGGCCTGGGCAACGCCATCTCGGTCATCGCCGTGTCGGAGCGAGGGACCATGTTCGACCCCGGTCCCTGCTTCTACATGGAGAAGCTGGCCGTCGGCCCCGAGGGGATCGGCGTCGTCGACATGTCGCAGACGGTCGCCGAGAACCTGCACGCCCTGGCCAAGGCCAAGGGCGAGTCGGTCCGCGACCTCACGGCAGTGATCCTCGACCGTCCCCGCCACGCCGAGCTCATCGCCGAGGTCCGGGCCTCCGGTGCTCGCATCCGGCTCATCTCCGCCGGCGACGTGATCGGTGCCGTCTCCACCGCCTGGCCCGAGAGCGGCGCCGACATCCTGTTCGGCATCGGCGGCACACCCGAGGGCGTCATCACCGCCGCGGCCATGAAGTGCATGGGCGGCGAGATCCAGGGCCGGTTGTGGCCGCAGGACGATGCCGAGCGCCAGGCCGCCGTCGCCGCCGGCTACGACCTCGACCGGATCCTCACCGCCAACGACCTCGTGCGGGGCGACAACTGCTTCTTCGCCGTGACTGGCATCACCGACGGCGAGGTGTTGAAGGGCGTGCACTACTACCCGTGGGGCGCCACGACCCAGTCGCTGGTGATGCGCTCGAAGTCGGGTACCGTCCGGCTGATCGACGCCCGCCATCGGCTGCAGAAGCTCAACGAGTACGCCGCCGTCGACTTCGGCTGACCGGCACCGGTCTCCCTACAAGAACTTCCTGAGCTGGACGAAGTCCCGTCCTGCCCGCCACTCAGGCAGTGAGTACCAGCGCTCGAAGCCGAGGCGCTCGTAGAAGGGCAGCGACGGGCCGCCGTCCTCGGTGTTGAGCGAGAGGAAGGTGGCGCCCCGCTCGGCGGCGACGGAGCCGAAGGCGGCGACGAGCTGCGCGCCCACGCCCTCGCCCCGGACGTCGGGTGCCACGATGAGGCGGGCAAGGTAGGCCTCGCCGGTCGACCGCACGTCGCCGTCGGCGGTGCCGACGATGCGACGGTCGCGGCGGGCAGTCACCGAGAGGGGCTCGGGCTTCCACGGCGCGCCGAAGCGGGCGAGCTGGTGCTCGTCGAAGGCGCGGTCGCGGAAGGCGGCCTCCTGGCGGCCGAGAGTGCCGCCCACGGACAGCTCGAGCTCGAGGCCGCCCCGACCGACGACCGCCGGCGCGCCGAAGACGATCTCGGTGACCGGGCGCCACAGCCGCTCGCCGTCGTCGCGCTTGTGCTCCTGGAGCAGGTGCACCCGGTCGATGGTGACCTCGACCGTCCACCCGGCCAGCGCGTCGACCGCGGCCCGGATGCGGTCGTCGCTGCCACCGTCGAGGAGGGTGACGTGGGGCTGGAAGGGCCAGGTGAGCGGCCGCTCGAGGGGCGGCCGGAACACCCGGTTGCGCAGGGCGTCGACGGCGGCCACGTCGCCGTTCACGGCGAGGAAGAGCACCGGGTTGGTCGGCAGGAACGTCGACGGCGGCCCGAGGACCAGGCGGATCGGACGGGCGTGGGCAGCGCCGTCCCGGAGCCGGTCGATGGCGTCGTCGAGCTCGTCCTCCCGCACGTTGATCGGCGGCACCAGCGTGAGGTGCGAGGGCAGACGGTCGACGTCGTCGGCCCCCACCGCCGCCCGCAGCGTGTCGACGGCGACGCCGGCAGCGCCGGGGATCAGGAGGGCCACTCCCAGGCGGCGACGGGGCACGCAGGGAGCCTGCCAGACGAACTCGATTCGCCAATCAGTCCCTCTTGACCAGATTCATACGATTTCATAGGTTCTGCGCATGCGCCGTGTCATCGCCATCGTGCTCGTGGCCCTGACCCTGGGCGCCTGCTCGTCCGGCGGCGGCGCCAAGGGCCCCTCGGCATCGGTCACGGTGACCACGCTGTCCCCCGTCGAGCGCGAGGTCGAGGCCGCCTACCTCAAGAGCTGGGACGTCTACGCCGACGCGATGCTTCGCCTCGACACGAGCCGCCTGTCAGCCGTCTTTGACGGCGCCGCCTTGCGCGTTAAGACGGCGGAAGTAAACGATCTTCGATCAGCTGGACACCGCGGCCGCATGTTTGTCGAACATCACGTGTATGGCTTGGAGGCCGGCAGCGGGAGCGCTGAACTTCACGATGACTATCTAAACCACAGCGTGACTTTGGACGCGACTACCCGTGAGCCAACTGAACCTGATCCGAATCAACGGATTCGTCGTCTCTATCGACTGCACCAATCTGGAGGCGTGTGGAAAGTCGTAGAAGTTCTTTCGTTCTAGTGCTCGTGGCCGCCCTAGCAATGCTGGGCGCGCCCACAAAGGCCCTCGCGTTGGAGGAACGCGTAACAGGGCATGCCAACACGTCGGGCCAGGGTGTCGACTACGGGGCCGAGGCGCGCTTTGACGACAGTCCTGACGCGACCCATCACCGAAGCAGCGGGTGCCGGTACCACGTCGAGTACGGCACGCATGGCGAGGCCCCCAGCACCGGCGCCATCACCTTCATGGTGTACTGCGGCGACACGCTGATCCGGTCGGGCTGGCGCATGCCCAACGAACGCGATGCAGCCGATGCCATGCCCATCGTGCAGCGACTGATCGACCGGCTCGAGGTCGAGGACAAGTCCATCGACATCAGGCCCAACCACGCCGGCGTGGTCGCCGTTCCGGCGTACTACTGGGTGACCGGCTACGACGGAGGGGATGTCTCCCAGACCGACACCGTCGGCGGCATCGACATCACCGTCACCGCCCACCTCACCAACGTCGTGTGGAACTTCGGCGACGAAGCCGACTCGCAGCACGGGGGGCTCGGCCAACCCTGGCCCCAACGGTCCGACGTGCACCACAGCTACCGCTACCCCGCGCCGGCCGGTGATCCCTACGTGATCACCGCCACGCTGTGGTTCCAGCCCACCTTCACCGTCGGCGGCCAACCGGGCGCCGCCCTCGACCCGTTCCCCGTCACCTTCACCCGCGCCTATCCCGTCCGCGAGATCCAGGCGGTGCAGCACCACTGACCCACACCCCCCGTTCTGCGGTATCGGCGGTCCGCTCAGCGGACTGCGGCTACCAAAGAACGGAAATCAGGCGGCGGTGGCGATGGCGATGCGCAGCTCGGCCCGCAGCTTGGCGGCGCCCAGCTCTTCGGCGTTGGCGTCCGACTGGGCCGACGTCTCCGCCCGGCGGAGCGCCTCCTGGGCGCGGGCGACGTCGATGTCGCCCGACAGCTCGGCGACATCGGACAGCACCGTCACCTTGTTGTTCGACACCTCGACGAACCCGCCGTGGACAGCGGCGCGAACGACACCGCCGTCGGGCAGGTTGATCTGCACCCGGCCGATACCCAACGCCCCTATGAACGGCGCGTGGTTCGACAGGAAGGCGATCTCGCCGTCGATGGTGCGGGCGATGACCATGTCGGCCTCGCCCGACCAGAGGATGCGCTCGGGCGAGACCAGCTCGACCTGGAGTGTCACCGGCTCAGGAGTTCCTTGGCCTTGGCCCGGACCGAGTCCGCGCCGCTGACCGAGAGGAACGCCTGCTCGGGCAGGTCGTCGAGCTCGCCGTTGACCAGCAGCTCGAACGACTCGACCGTCTCCTCGACGGGGGTGAACACGCCGGGCAGGCCGGTGAAGACCTCAGCCACGAACATGGGCTGCGAGAGGAACCGCTGGATCTTGCGGGCCCGCTGCACGGTGAGCTTGTCCTCTTCGGAGAGCTCGTCGAGGCCGAGGATGGCGATGATGTCCTGCAGCTCCTTGTAGCGCTGCAGGTTCTCCTGCACCCGGCGGGCCACGTCGTAGTGGCGCTGGCCAACGACCTCGGGCGTGAGGATGGTGGACGTCGACGCCAGCGGGTCGACTGCGGGGTAGATGCCGAGGGCGGCGATGTCACGCGACAGCTCGGTGGTGCCGTCGAAGTGGGTGAACGACGTGAACGGCGCCGGGTCGGTGTAGTCGTCGGCCGGCACGTACACCGCCTGCAGCGACGTGATCGAACGGCCGCGGGTCGAGGTGATGCGCTCCTGCAGCTCGCCCATCTCGTCGGCGAGGGTGGGCTGGTAGCCCACGGCCGAGGGCATGCGGCCGAGGAGGGTCGACACCTCCGAGCCGGCCTGCACGAACCGGAAGATGTTGTCGATGAACAGGAGCACGTCCTGGCCCTGCACATCGCGGAAGTACTCGGCCATGGTCAGCGCCGAGAGGGCGACCCGCAGGCGGACGCCGGGCGGCTCGTCCATCTGGCCGAACACCAGGGCGGCCTTCTCGAGCACGCCCGACTCGCCCATCTCGATGAAGAGGTCGGTGCCCTCACGGGTCCGCTCCCCCACACCGGCGAACACCGACACACCACCGTGGTTCTGGGCGACGCGGCGGATCATCTCGGTGATGAGGACCGTCTTGCCCACGCCGGCGCCACCGAACAGGCCGATCTTGCCGCCCTGCTTGTAGGGCGTGAGCAGGTCGATCACCTTGATGCCCGTCTCGAACATGACGGTGGTCGGCTCGAGCTTGTCGAAGTCGGGGGCCGGGCGGTGGATCTCCCACCGCTCCTTGATCTCGCCGATCTCGGCGGGCGACACGTCGAGGGGATCGCCCCACACGTTCCAGATGTGGCCGAGCGTCTGGTCGCCCACCGGCACGGTGAGGCCAGCGCCGGTGTTGCGGACGGTGACGCCGCGCACCAGGCCGTCCGTGGGCTTGAGGCAGATGACCCGGACGCGGCTGTCGCCAATCTGCTGGGCGACCTCACCGAGGACCCGGTTCTCGACGCCCTCGATGGTGATGGTCATCTCGACGCAGGTGTTGATCGACGGGAGGTTCCCGGGCGGGAACTCGACGTCGACGACGGGGCCGGCGATCGCGACGACACGGCCGTCCTTGAGCTTGGCTTCGGGCTCAGTCATGGTCATGGCGAATGCTCCTGGCTACTGGTGCGCGTGCGGGGTGGCGTGGTCGTGCTGCTCGAACAGGTCGGGCGGGAAGGTGCGGTCGAGCAATAAGTCGACAGGCGAGCCCTTGTCGGCGGAGAGCGCCTCGGCGCCGCCGACGATCTCCATGATCTCGGAGGTGATCGAGTCCTGGCGGGCGCGGTTCATGATCCGCGACAAGCGGGTGATGAGGTCGTCGGCGTTGTCCGTGGCCGACTTCATGGCTCGCTGGCGGTTGGCGTGCTCCGACGCCGAGGCGTCGAGCAGGGCGGCGAACAGGCGGGCCTCGGCATAGCGGGGCAGCAGGCGCTCGAGGATGGCGCCGGGCTCGGGCTCGAACTCGTACGCCGGCTTCGGGCCTTCGCTGGCGGGCGCCGCCTCGAGCTGCGAACGGTCGAGCGGCATGAAACGGGCGCTGACCACCCGCTGGGTGCCGACCGAGAAGAACTGGGTGTAGACGAGCTGGACGGCCTCGTACTCGCCCGACTCGAACTTCTCGGTGACGAACGAGGCAACCTCGCGGGCGTTCTCGTAGGTCGGCAGATCGGTCATGCCGACGAATGACGCATCGACCGCCTCGCCCCGGAACCGGAAGTAGCTCTGGGCCTTCTTGCCGACGACGACGAGGCGGGTGTCCTGGCCGGCCGCCTTGGCCGCGCGGATCTCCCGCTCAGCGAGGCGGATGACGTTGGAGTTGTAGGCGCCGGCCAGCCCACGGTCGCCGGTGATCACGAGGAAGGCGATGGTGGCCGGGTTGTCGTTGATCTGCAGCAGCGGAGAGCTGACCTCGGCGCCGGCGCCAGCGAGGTTGCCGATCACGTTGGTGATCTGCTCGGCGTAGGGGCGCGCGGCGGCGACCCGCTGCTGGGAGCGGACGATGCGGCTGGCAGCGATGAGCTCCATCGCCTTGGTGATCTTCTTCGTGTTCTGGACGGACTTGATCCGTCGCCGAAGAATCCGCTCCTGACCGCCTGCCATGGTTGGTTACTCCGTGGCCTGGAACTGGTCGGCGAACGCCTTGATGCCGGCCTCGAACACCGCCTCGTCGGGGATCGCACCGGTGCTGCGAATGGCCTCGAGGATGTCGCCGTGACGGGTGCGGAACCAGTCGATGGCCTCCCGCTCGAAGCGCGCCACGTCAGCCACCGGGAAGGCGTCGAGGAAACCGTGCGTCGCCGCGAACAGCACCACGACCTGCTCCTCCACCGGCATCGGCGAGTTGAGACCCTGCTTCAGCAGCTCGGTCAGCCGGTAGCCGCGGTCGAGGGCCGCCTGGCTGATCTTGTCGAGCTCGGAGCCCAGGGCGGCGAACGCCTGCAGCTCGCGGAACTGCGCCATGTCCGACTTGAGCAGGCCGCCGCCCGAGCCCACCGCCGACTTCATGGCCTTGACCTGGGCCGCGCCACCCACGCGCGACACCGACAGGCCGACGTCGAAGCCGGGCCGGATGCCCGACTTGAACAGGTCCTCCTGAAGGAAGATCTGGCCGTCGGTGATCGAGATCACGTTGGTGGGGATGTAGGCCGAGATGTCGCCGGCCTTGGTCTCGATGATCGGCAGGGCCGTGAGCGAACCCGCGCCCTTCTCGTTCGAGAGCTTGGCGGCCCGCTCGAGCAGGCGGGAGTGGAGGTAGAAGACGTCGCCCGGGTAGGCCTCGCGGCCCGGCGGGCGGCGCAGCAGCAGCGCGATCTGGCGGTAGGCCTCGGCCTGCTTCGACAGGTCGTCGTAGACGGCCAGGGCGTGCTCGCCGTTGTCCATCCAGTGCTGGCCCATGGCGCAGCCGGCGTAGGGGGCGAGGTACTTGAACGGAGCCGGGTCGGACGCGGGGGCAACCACCACGACCGTGTACTCCATGGCGCCGCGCTCCTCGAGCGTGGCAACCGTCGACGCCACCGTCGAGCCCTTCTGGCCGATGGCGACGTAGACGCACTTCACGCCCAGCCCGCGCTGGTTGATGATCGTGTCGATGGCGATCGTGGTCTTGCCGGTCTTGCGGTCGCCGATGATCAGCTCGCGCTGGCCTCGGCCGATCGGCGTCATCGAGTCGATGGCCTTGATGCCGGTCTGCAGCGGCTCGTGCACCGGCTGGCGGCCGACGATGCCCGGCGCCTGGATCTCCATGCGGCGGGAGGTGACGTTGGTGAGCGGGCCCTTGCCGTCGATGGGCTCGCCGAGGGCGTTGACGACTCGGCCGAGCAGGCCGTCGCCGACGGGGAGGGAGAGGATGCGCCCGGTGGCCCGGACGTTCTGGCCCTCCTGGATGCTGTCGACCTCGCCGAGCACGACGGCGCCGATCGACTCCTCGTCGAGGTTCAGGGCGAGGCCGACGGTGCCGTCCTCGAACTCGAGCAGCTCGTTGACGGCGGCGCCGGGGAGCCCGCTCACGCGGGCGATGCCGTCGCCGACCTCGATGATGCGGCCGACGGTCGCGACCTCGGTGACGGGCGAGTAGCCCTCCAGGTTCTTGCGGAGGGCGGCGCTGATCTCGTCGGTGTTGAAGGTGAGCTCTGCCAAGACGGTTCCTCTACTGAATCGCAGCGCGGAGCTGCTCGAGACGGGAACGGACGGTGCCGTCGATCACGGTGTCGCCGACCTCGGCGACGATGCCGCCCATGACGGTCGGGTCGACGACGACCTTGACCTCGACCTGCTTGCCGGTGGCCTTGCCGAGGGCCTCGGCCAACCGGTCACGCTGGTCGTCGGTGAGGGGAATGGCCGACCGCACGTTGGCGACCACGCGACTCTTCTCGGCCGCCGCCCGCTGGACGAGGCGGTCGATGATGGCCGGCAGGTCGCGAGCGCGGCCGATGGCGACCACGAACGACACCAGCGCGGTGGTGACCGGCGAGGCCTTGTCGCCCAACAGGTCCTGCACCACACCGAGGCGGCGCTCGGAGGGAACGGCCGCGTCGGTCAGCACGCCACGCAGCTCGTCGTTGCCCTCGAGGGTGCGGGCGAAGCGGAACAGCTCGTCCTCGACCTCGCTCAGGCTGCCTTCGACCCGCGCCACCTCGAAGAGGGCGTTGGCGTAACCGTCGATGCGAGCGTCATCAGCCATGGGCTATCGGGTCCCGCTGCCGACCGAGTCGATGTAGCTCTCGATGAGCCGCTGGTTGGTCTCCTGGTCGAGGTTCGACTCGACGACCTTGCCGGCCAGCTCGATGGCGAGCACGCCGACCTGGGTCCGCAGCTCGCCCAGCACCCGGTCACGCTCGCCGGCGATCTGGTCGGCGTTGCGCTGGCGCAGCTCAGCGGCCTCGGCCTCGGCTCGGGCGGTCAGGTCACGGCGGACCTGGTCGGCCTGCTGCCTGGCCTCCTCGATGATCCTGGTGGCTTCGGTGCGGGCCTCGGCCAGCTGGCGCTGGTAGTCGGCCAGCACGCCCTCGGCCTCGGACCGGGCCCGGTCGGCGCCGTCGAGGTCGTTGCGGATGCGCTCGGTGCGGGCGTCCATCATCGACTTGATGGCCGGGTAGCCGAACTTGCCCAGCACCCCGAAGAGGATGATGAACGACAGGGCGCCCCAGACGATCTCGTTCTTGGCCGGCAGGATCGGCTTCGGAGCCGTCTGGCAGGCCGCCGGATCGTCCTTGGCCTCGACGTTCTTGATGCACTCCTCCGACGCCGTCGAGAGCTGCCGCTCCGCGGCACTGGCGAAGCCCGCGAAGGGCAGAGCCAGCGCTGCGCCCGCGACAGCGAGCCCGAGGACGATGCGACGGGTGCGCATCAGCCGGAGATGATGAAGGCGAGGACGAAGCCGAACAGGGCGAGCGCCTCGGTGAAGGCGATGCCCAGGAACATCGTCGTGCGGACCATGCCGGCCGACTCGGGCTGGCGGGACATCGCCGTGATGGCGTTGCCGACCACGAGGCCGATGCCGATGCCGGGGCCGATGGCAGCGCCGCCGTAGACGATGCCTCGACCGACGGCGGTGAGGCCTTTGAGCAGCTCGCCCGAGTCCTGCACGGCGAGAAGATGGATCAGGACCAACAACGGAGTGTCTCCTTTGTGCTGTGTGTCAGTGCTCGGGATGGAGGGCGCCACCGATGTAGACGCCCGTGAGGATCGTGAAGATGAAGGCCTGCAGGAACGCGACCAACACCTCGAAGCCGGTGAGGCCGACGAGGAGCAGGAACGTGAGCGGGCTCAGCACGGCGAAGACGCCGGCGCCGAGGAGGGCGCTGGTCATCACCGCGAACGTCACGAGGATGAGGTGGCCGGCGAGCATGTTGGCGAAGAGTCGGACCGACAGCGACAGCGGCCGGACGATGATCGTCGAGACCAGCTCGATCGGCGTGACCAGGACGTAGAGGGCCACCGGTACGCCGGGCGGGAACATGATGTTCTTGAAGTAGCCGAACAGGCCCTGGTGCTTGATGCCGACCGCGTTGTAGAGCACCCACACCATCAGGGCCAGCAGCAACGGCACCGCCATGCGGGCGTTGACCGGCATCTGGGCGATCGGGATCACCTCGAAGATGTTCAGGGCGAAGATGAAGCTGAACATCGTCAGCATCAGCGGCGTCCACCACAGGCCCTCGGAGCCCATCGTCTGGAGGATGATCCCCTCCCGGACGAAGTCGACGGCGCTTTCAGCCAGGCCCTGCAGGCCACTCGGCACCAGCTTCTTCTGGCGCCCGCCGATCAGGTAGAAGGCCGACACCATGAGGACGGCGATCCACATGAGCAGGACGACCTTGTTCACCGCGAAGTAGGCGTTGTCCTTGAACCAGAACGCCGGCCACCGGATCAGGTGGTTGATCGGCGGGACTTCAAGCGAAGCGAGCAGCACTGCTCAGGCTCCTTTTCCGGCCGTGGGCTTGAGGCCCGGGAAGGCGAGTGAGGCGGAGACGTAGCGCGTCTCCCAGAACAGCGAGGCGAGGCTCGTGCCGAGCACCGTGACGGCGAGCGGCACCAGCTTGACCCAGGTGGCGTCCTTGACGACGACGACGGCCACGGTGACGAGACCCATCCGGACGAGGAATCCACCGAGGGCGGCAGCCATCAACGTCGACGGGCCCCGCCGGGCCCCCCAACCGAGCATGGCGGCGGACAGGAGCAGGTTCACCAGCACGATCGCCACGGCGTAGCCGGCAGAGGCGGCGCCCTTCCAGCCGGCGACGAGGCCGGCGACGACCAGCACGACCGGCACGAAGGGCAGGCCGCGGCGGATCATGTCGCGGGCGATCTCCCGCTCGACGGCGGGCACCTCGATCTCGGGCGCAGCCGTCACGTGCGGCTCCGGCTGGCGGTGAGGACCCGGGCCTGCTCAGCATCCATGGTCCGGGCGTACTCGTAGTAGGCCTTGGCGCCCTCGCCGACGACGGCGAGCAGGCCGAACACGATGGCCACGAGCTTGCCGGTGCCGAGGGCGTGGTCGACGAGGAGCCCGAGGGCGGCGAAGACGAGCGGGGTCACGACCAGCTCGAACGCCCGCGAGAAGGCGCGACCAAATCCGTTGTACGTGTCCTGCCGGGCCCTGAGGTCCAAGGTTTCCGCTCCGCTCGTGAAACTTTTCGCAATCTAAACGTGAGGTTTCAGGGTCGCAAATTTGCTTCTCGCCCGAGGTCGAGCTCGAGCTGCTCGGCCCGGGCCCGCCGAACTTCGGGATGCAGCACCGTATAGAGGGCGATGGCCAGGGCGGCGAGGGCGAACGGCACCAGGCCGTTGCCCCGGTTGGAGTACACCGGCCACAAGGCGAGCCCCGAGAGCGATGCCGTCCAGGCCCACAGGATCAGCACCGAGCGGCGATGGCCGTGTCCCAAGCGCTGGAGCCGGTGGTGGAGGTGGTCGCGGTCGGCCTTGGCCGCCGATTGTCGCTTGCTGGCGCGGCGGACGATGGCGAAGGCGGTGTCGAAGATCGGCACACCCAGGATCACGATCGGGATGAACAGCGGGGCGAAGAAGAAGTAGGTCGAGCCGCTGACGCTCTCGGCGGTCTGCCCCCCGACGAGCAGCGTCGAGGCCGCCATGAGCAGGCCGAGCAACGAGGCGCCGCTCTCCCCCATGAAGATCTTGGCGGGATGGAAGTTCCACGGCAGGAAGCCAAGGCAGATGCCGAGCACGATCACCGCCAGCAGCGGGCTGATGCTGTTGGAGTCGTTGGGCAGCAGGCCCTTGTCGAAGAGCCGGTCGCCATAGAGGGCGAAGGCGCCTGCGGCGATGCCGACGATGCCGGCCGCCAAGCCGTCGAGGCCGTCGACCCAGTTGACGGCCGTGACCATGCCCACCACCCAGAGCACGGTGAGGAAGAAGGCCATGTCGGGCGACAGCGAGATGATCCCGCCGAACGGCACCCGGAAGAACAACATGGTGACGCCGAGGAAGGCGAGGGTGCTGCCCGCCAGCACCTGGCCCGACATCTTGGCGGGCGGCGACACCTCCCGGAGGTCGTCGACCACACCGACCAGGAAGATCACCGTGGCCCCGAGCACGATGGCGAGCGGCTCGGAGTTGCCGGAGAACACCGGGTCGAACTGGGACACCTGGGTTGCCGTGGCCATGCCGGCCAGGAAACCGAGGTACATGGCGAAGCCGCCCAGCACCGGCGTCGGCCGCTCGTGGACCCGGCGCTCGTCTGGTGTCTGGACCGCCCCGGCCCGGATGGCGATGCGGCGGACCACCGGGGTGGTAGCAAGCGTCGTGCCGACGGCGACCGCTAGCACCACCAGATAGCCACCCACGGGCGCCCAGCCTCGCGCACCCGTCGCCCCCCGCCGCCCGCGGGGTCAGGTGCCGCAGCTACCGAGACGCCAGCGGGGCGTCGGGTTCAGGACGCCGCCGCACGTCGTCCGGGTGCACAGCATCAATCGCCCGGCGCTCGTGTAGCCGATGGTGTCCTCCGAAGTACACGGCTCACCCGCGGCAGACACCTTCGGCTTTGGAGCAACGGCCTGTTACGTCGCAGCGCCGTCACCGACCGCCATGACGCTCGACGACTCCTTCGTCCACGGTTGATCCAGCCATCGTGCTGCCACCCCGCCAACGATTGGTGGCGGTTGCGCTACCCCATCTGGCGGACGCGGAGTCCGCGCACCAGGTCGAAGTCACGAGTGTTGCGGGTTGCGACGTCGAGCTTGTGCTCAAGCGCAGTGGCCGCGATGAGCGCGTCGGGCAGGCGGATGCCTGCCTCGCGGCGCACGCGCCCGGCGCGTTCAGCGATGGCCCGGTCGATGTGGACCTCACGAAGCGGTCCGAGGAGCTGCGATACGAGGTCGGTCGCCGTGCTGCCGGCGAAGAGCTCGGCCCGGGTGATGACCGAGTAGTGGAGGCGATGACGGCCTACCTTCAGCTCGATCGCCCCGCGCAGGTGATCGATGAAGACGTCCGTGTCGACGAGGACGTCAGCCACGTTCCCACTCGTCACGAGACGGGGCGTCGGCGTTGGGGTCCCGGCCGAAGGTGGCGGCGAGCGCTTCGGTCGGATCGGCACTGTCAGCGAGATATTCGTCCAGCGCGGTCCGGATCACCTCGGCCATGGTGACCCCCTTCGATCGAGCCACCCGATCGATCCGCTCACGCTGAGCCTGGGTCAGGTACACCTGCGTTCTCGTCGCCGACATACATCATTACTATACAGCACTGCTCCGTATCAGCCGGGCGGGCCCGACCACTCGACGAGCACGACGGTGGCGTCGTCTTGGAGGTGGGTATGGCGGTGCTCCAAGACGCTGTGCACCAGCTGACGGACGATTTCCTCGGGCAGCAGCTGATTCGACGCGCACTGTCCCACCAAGTCGGCCAGTCGGCCCAGGCCGAACTCCTCGCCAGACGGCGTGCGGGCCTCGATGACGCCGTCGGTGAAGAAGAGGACGCCGTCGCCCGGCTCGAGCGCTTCCTCGGCCGGGCGAGCGGGCTCGCTGCCGAGTCCCCACGGGAGGCTGACGTGGGCAGTCAGCTCCTTGACGACCTGGCCATTCCTGATGAGCAGTGGGAGCGGATGACCAGCGTTCATCCAGCTGATGACGCCGGTCGCGAGCTCCAGCCGGGCGAGCTGCCCCGTGGCAAAGCCCTCGCCCCGCAGCTGCTGGCTGACCACCTCGTCGATGGCTTGGTGGATCATCTCGAGGCCGTGGCCTTCGCGACGGCCATGCCGGTAACAGCCCACCGCCAGGGCGGCAATCGCTGCAGCTGCCACCCCGTGACCCATGGCGTCGATCAAGGCCACGTCGAGCACGGGTCCGTTGACCGCGTAGTCGAAGCAGTCACCACCGACCTCGTAAGCCGGCTCGAGGCGCGCCGCGACCTGACAGCCCGGGGCCTGGAGCACGAGCGGCGGGAGGAGATCCCACTGCATGCTGGCGGCCAGCGACATCGACTTGCGGCGCCGGTGTAGCTGGTACACGTCGGTGCAGCGGGCGTGAGCAGCGATCAGGTAGCCGGCGAGGATGCCCAGGTCCATGCACTCATCGAGCGTGGTGTCGTCAGGCTCCTGCACGGTCATGGCCACGACGCCCGTTCGGTCAGAACCCTCGAGGATCGGCACCCACACGCGGCTGCCGTCATGCCGCTCAACCGTGACCGCCTCTCGGCTGAGGAACGCCCGGCCCGCCATCGTCGCGGCTACGACCTCGGCCGCCGGCACGTCGGCGTGCGTCCCGTGGTCGGGCAGGGGCTCGAGCACGAGCTGCTCGAAGTCGACGAGGTAGGCAATGACGTCACTGGCGCCGAAGTCGCGTGCCGCAGCCGCGACGAGGTCAGCAACCGCTGCCGGATCGGCAGTCTGTGCCATCCGAAGCACGGCGGCGACGTCCATGCGCCTGTTCACCTTTCGACTCTACGAGGACAAGTCCGGCAATTTGCCGAGGGGTGCCGCTACCGTCCGATCGTGGTCAGCACGCGAGTCCCCGGTGGGGTGGTGCACAAGCTCCCGAGCGACCTGCGCAAGGCCCTGGTCGCCAACGGAATGGCGCTCGATGCGTGGAACGACATCACCCCGCTGGCCCGCAACGAGTTCATCTGCTGGGTCGACGATGCCAAGCAGCAGGTGACCCGCGAACGCCGGATCCGCCGGACCCAGGAGGAACTAGAAGAGGGCCAGCGCCGGCCCTGCTGCTGGCCGGGGTGCAAGCACCGCGAGCGCAACGGCAAGTAGGGAGCGACCGCCTATCCCGCTTCGCTGTGGGTGACGGCAGGCTCGCCCATCCACTCGCGAAGGGTGTTCTTGAGCTTGGTCTGCTGGATGAAGATGTCGTGCTCGGGCGGCAGGGCGGGGTCGACGGTCTGCGGGCTCTTGAAGTAGAAGCTGAGCCACTCCTGCACGCCCTTCGCCCCGGCGCGCGCCGCGAGATCGAAGAACAGGGCGAGATCGAGCACCAGCGGCGCGGCCAGGATCGAGTCCCGGCACAGGAAGTCGACCTTGATCTGCATCGGGTAGCCCATCCACCCGAAGATGTCGATGTTGTCCCAGCCCTCCTTGTTGTCACCACGGGGCGGGTAGTAGTTGATGCGCACGACGTGCGAGATGTCGCCGTACAGCTGGGGGTACTCCTCCGGCTGGAAGATGGTCTCGAGCACGCCCAGCTTGGAGACCTCCTTCGACCGGAAGTTCTCGGGCTCGTCGAGCACCTCGCCGTCACGGTTGCCGAGGATGTTGGTCGAGTACCACCCGTTGAGCCCGAGCATCCGGCTCTTGAAGCCGGGGGCGAGGATGGTCTTCATGAGGGTCTGGCCGGTCTTGAAGTCCTTGCCGCCGATCGGCACACCGTTGCGGTCGGCCAGCTCGATCATGCAGGGCAGGTCACAGGTGAGGTTCGGCGCGCCGTTGGCATAGGGAACCCGGCTCTGCAGGGCCGCATACGCGTAGATCTGGCTCGGGC
Organism: Acidobacteriota bacterium; assembly: GCA_019510095.1. Taxonomy (GTDB): domain Bacteria; phylum Actinomycetota; class Acidimicrobiia; order Acidimicrobiales; family CADCSY01; genus JAEKLB01. The sequence continues at coordinate 15,187 of JAEKLB010000028.1, forward strand.
TGATCTCGGCGTGGCTCTCGCGTAGGCCGCGCTCGAAGGTCTCGATGCTCTGGTGCACCTCGACCGGTTCGCGGTAGGCCTCGGTCGAGCCGCACCACACCATCACGAGGCGATCACATCCGTTCTCGGTGCGGAACCTCTCGATGTCGGCCATCAGCTGCTCGGCGAGGTCCATCTTGGTCTCGCCTGTCTTGACCCGGAACCCGTCGAGCCGCTTGACCCACGCCTGGTCGAAGACGGCATTCATGGCGACGACGCCCTCGAGGGCGCCGCTGATCGGGGCGAGGTCGCGCTCGTCGAGGACGCCACAGGTGCGGGCGGCCTCGAGCGCGTTGGCCGAGATCGGATCCCAGCCTCCGAACACGAGGTCGTCGAGCTGGGCGAGCGGCACGAAGTCCTTGATGTAGGGGTTCACGCCGTCACCACGGCTCCCGAGGCGGATCTTCGCCATCTGGGTGATCGAGCCGATCGGCGGCTCGCCGGTCTGCTTGGCGGTCTCGACGCCCGCGATGAGGGTGGACGACACGGCACCGAGGCCCGGGAGCAGCACACCGAGCTTGCCGGTGGCCGGGGCGATCTGGCGGGGTTCAGACATGCGGCCACCATAAGTTGCGGGGAGCAGGGGAACCGCTCCCGGCTCCGCCGAGCCCGGTCAGTACGAGAGGCCGGGGTACGGCTCGAAGCGGGCGCAGAGCTCGGCGACCTCGCGCCGCACGGCGGCGATCACCTCGGCATCGCCGGGGGCCTGCAACACCCGGTCGATGAGGGAGGCGACCGTCGCCATCTCCGTCTCGCGCATGCCCTGGGTGGTGACCGCGGGGGTCCCGATCCGAAGTCCGCTGGTGATGTACGGCGGCCGCGGGTCGTCGGGCACGGTGTTCTCGTTGAGGCTGATCCCCGCCTTGTCGAGCGCGGTACGGGCCTTCTTGCCCGAGAGGTCGGCGTTGAACGGGCGAAGGTCGACGAGCATGAGGTGGTTGTCGGTGCCGCCGGAGACCAGCCGTTGACCGGTGCCCGCCAGCCCCTTGGCCAGCGCCGAGGCGTTGGCGACGATCTGCTGGGCGTACTGCTTGAACTCGGGCCGGGCGGCCTCGCGGAAGGCGACCGCCTTGGCCGCGATGACGTGATCGAGTGGGCCACCCTGGAGGCCGGGGAACACCGCCTTGTCGATGGCCTCGGCATGCTCGGCTGTCGAGAGGATGCAGCCACCGCGGGGGCCGCGGAGCGTCTTGTGGGTGGTGAAGGTGACGATGTCGGCGTAGGGCACGGGGTTCGGGTGCACGCCACCAGCGATGAGGCCGGCGATGTGAGCGGCATCGAACATGAACAGCGCGCCCACCTCGTCGGCGATCTCGCGGAACGGCTGGGCGTCGATGATCCGGGGATACGCCGTGGCGCCGGCCACGATCATCTTGGGCTGCTCGCGCTTGGCCACGTCGCGCACCTGGTCGAAGTCGATGCGCTCGTCGCTCGGCGTCACGCCGTAGGCCACGAACCGGTACAGCTTCCCCGAGGCGTTCACCGGCGAGCCGTGGGTGAGGTGCCCGCCCTGGTCGAGGCGCATGCCGAGCACGGTGTCGCCCGGCTGGAGCAGGCCGAGGTACACCGCCATGTTGGCGTTGGCGCCGGCGTGGGGTTGGACGTTGGCGTGCTCGGCGCCGAAGAGGTCCTTGGCTCGCTGCCGAGCGAGCTCCTCGACCTCGTCGATCACCTCGTTGCCGCCGTAGTACCGCTTGCCCGGATAGCCCTCGCTGTACTTGTTGGTGAGGACCGAGCCGGTCGCGGCCAACACCTCGGGGGACGTGAAGTTCTCCGAGGCGATCAGCTGGATCGTGCCGTTCTGGCGGTCGACCTCGCGGTTGAGGATGGAGAACAGCTCGTCGTCGCGGTCCGGGGTCACCCCGACAGCGTACGGCCACCGATCAGGCCGACCGGCCCAGTTCGCCCGCCCTCAGGAGGCGGTCAGGAGGCGATGAGGTGCTGGCGGAGGGTGGCCAGCTTCGTCGCCACCAGCTCGGGCGACATGGCCGCCTCGGAGCGGGCGGCAAGATGGTCGAGCCACCGGGCGGCGTTCTCCCGCTCGCCCCGCAGGACGCTGATGGCAGCGATGCGGCTGATGGTGAAGAGCTCGCTCTCGTCGGGGATGCCCCGGCTCGGCTCGAGGTGCTCGTACAGGTGGTCCTGGACGGCGGCCGGGTTCGCCAGCAGGTCGAAGATCGGCACGACCTCGGCGGCCACCCGGGCCAGGACCGAGCGCGCGGTCGACGCGTCGGCCAACGCCGATATCGGCCACGGCTGCGCCTTCACCTCGAACCAGGCCGGCTCGATCCGGCCCTGATGCTCGCCGAGCCGTCCCTGCACCGCGCAGGTGTCAACAGAGGGATGAACCGGGTCGAACTCGCCCATGGCCGCGTGGATCCCAGGCACATACACGCCCCACGACACGCCGAAGCACACCCGCTTCGGCGTCGACCACGGGGCGATGTCGAGATCGAGCATCCAGAACACACCGTCGGCGGCCGCCGCGACCAGCGTGCCCGGCAGCGGCTCGAAGCCGAGACCCTGGAGCCCAGGGAGGAGTCGCTGGCGCACGAGCTCACGGAACCGCCCAGCTGCGCCCGCACCCCCTTGCACGAAGCGTCACGGTATGACCGTCAACGAACGGCATCGCGGATGGTCTCGGCCGCGATGCGACCTTCGCGCAGCACGACGGCATCGAGGTCGGTGCACGCGACCACCGTCGACGGCGCGCCTTCGCAGCGTCCACCGTCGAGGACCACGGCCACGCCCGCGTCACCGAGCTGGGCCATGACCTCCTCGGCGGTCGGCGGCGTCGTCCGGCCGTGCAGGTTGGCGCTGGTCGCGGCCAGCGGCCCGACCCGCCTTGCCAACTGGCGAACGAGGTCGTGATCGGGGACCCGGACGCCGATGGTCGTGTCGTCGGCCCCGCCGAGGTCGAGGGCCAGGCCCGACCGGCGAGGAACCACGAGGGTGAGGCCGCCGGGCCAGAACCGGCGGGCGAGTCGCGCAGCAGGCTCGGGCACGGTCGCGGCCAACCCGAAGGCCGACGCCTCGTCGGCGGCCAGCACCGGAAGGGCGGCGTCGGTCGGCCGCTCCTTGATGGCAAACAGCCGGCCGGTGGCACCGGGCCGCCGGGGATCGACCGCCAGCCCGTACACGGTGTCGGTCGGGATGAGCACGACGAGTCCGGCCTCGAGCGCGGCGACCGCCTCCTCGAGGTCTCCCCCTCCCGTTCTTTGTCGACTGAGGGGGCTCACGCGCCCATCAGTCGACAAAGAACGAACCGGGGGCGGGCGCTGAGGTCGAGGCCCACCTCGACCTCGTCGAAGCCGGCGGCCTCGGCGAGGCTGGCGACGACCTCGGTCTGATGGGGCGCGCACTCGACGACGAGGGCGCCGGGGCGATCGAGCCACGCCGGCGCCTCCTCGACGATTCGGTCGAGGTCCTCGATGCCGCTCGGTCCGGCGATGAGCGCCCCGTGCGGCTCCCAGTCCCGGACCTCGGCGGGGAGGACATCGTCCTCGGCGACGTACGGGGGATTGGCCACCACGACCTGCAGCTGGCCGCGGAGCTCGGCCGGCAGCGCGTCGAACCAATCGCCTTCGGCGATGCGCACCCGGGCACCGGGCCGGCCGATCCCGGCCAGGTTGGCCCGCGCCACCTCGAGGGCCAGCGACGACCGGTCGACCGCCCACACCGACGCGGCCGGCACCTCGGTGGCGATGGCGAGGGCGATGGCACCCGAGCCGGTGCCGAGGTCGACGGCCGTGCCGCCCCCCAGCGCCCGCAGCTCCTCGATGGCGACGCCGGCCACCACCTCGGTCTCCGGCCGGGGGATCAGCACCCGCCGGTCGACCAGGAGGTCGAGGGAGCGGAAGCCCCACGAGCCGAGCACGTACTGCAACGGCTCGCCGGACCGGCGGCGGGCAAGCATGGCGTCGAAGTAGGCGAGCGCCCGCTCCCCCACCGGCCCGTCGACATCCGGCGCCGCCGCCGCCACCAACCACCGGGCGTCGGCGTCGGGGCTGGGCACACCGGCATCCCGAAGGCGCGCCGCCGCCTCCGTGCGGAGCGTCGACCAGGTGACCGCCTCGGCCACGCTCGTCAGCCCGCCTCGAGCTGGCGCTGCCGCTCGTCCTGGAGCAGGGCGCCGACCAGATCGTCCAGCTCGCCGGCCAACACCTTGTCGAGGTTGTAGGCGGTGTAGCCGATGCGATGGTCGGTGACCCGGTTCTCCTTGAAGTTGTAGGTGCGGATCTTCTCCGACCGCCCGCCACCACCGGTCTGGGCCCGCCGCTGGCCCGACAGCTCGGCGGCCTGGCGGTCCTGCTCGAGCTTGAGCAGCCGGGCCCGGAGCACGACGAGGGCCTTGGCCCGGTTCTGGATCTGGCTCTTCTCGTCCTGCATGGCCACCACCAACCCGGTCGGCTTGTGGGTGACCCGCACCGCCGAGTCGGTGGTGTTGACGCTCTGCCCACCCGGGCCGCTCGAGCGGTAGACGTCGATCTGGAGCTCGTTGGGATCGATCGACACCTCCACCTCCTCGGCCTCGGGAAGAACGGTCACGGTCGCCGACGACGTGTGGATGCGGCCCTGGCTCTCCGTCACCGGCACCCGCTGCACGCGGTGCGGGCCGCCCTCGTGCTTCATGTGGCTCCACGCGCTGGCGCCCCGCAGGGTGAAGGTCACCGAGTCGAGCCCACCCATGTCGCTGTTCGACGACTCCATCACCTCGAGCCGCCAGCCCTGGCGACCGGCGTAGGCGAGGTACATGTCGTAGAGGTCCTTGGCGAAGAGGTTGGCCTCCTCGCCACCCTCGGCCCCGCGGATCTCGACGATGACGTTGCGGCCGTCGTTGGGGTCCTTGGGCAGCAGGAGCAGCTTGAGCTCCTCATCCAGCCGGGCGATGGTGGCCTCGGCCCCGGCGATCTCGGCCCGCAGCACCTCACGGTCGTCACCGGTGGCGCCCTCGCTCATCTCCCGGGCAGCGGCCAGATCATCCGACGCCTGGCGGTGGGCCCGGACTGCAGCCACGATCGGCTCCAGCTCCTTGTGGCGGCGAGTCAGGGCGACGTACGCAGTGTTGTCCGAGAAGACGTCAGGGTCGGAGAGGCGGGCTTCGAGCGCCCGGAACTCCTCCTCCAGCGCCTCGAGACGGTCGAACACATGTCGAATGTACGAGGGGTCAGGCGATGCCGACGACCCCGGCCGGCTCCGCCAGCATCCCGGCCAACGCCAGCGTGACCGGATGACGGTCACGCTGAGGCACCGCCAGCACGAGGCGGGCACCCCCGGCCGGGAACGCGGCAAGCCGGCTGTCGGCTGCCGCCGGCACCAGGTCGAGGTCGACGCCAACCGAGCACACCACGACCACCGGGCGACCGTCGGGGTCGAGGCCGGTTGCCGGCGCCGGCCACGGCGTGCGGAGGTCGGGCGCCTCGACCACGAGCGCCATCGGCACCAGATGGTCGACGCCCACCAGGCCCGGCGCGCGCACCAGTTGGGCGCGGAGCCGGCGGGCCGCGGCCAACAGGTTCAGCGGATGGTGGCCCTCGCCGCCGCCGGTCCGGTGACGGCGGACCAGCTCGACGACCTGGCGGAGGGTGGCGTCCGTCGGCTGGCCGGCCGAGAGGAGCGCGTGTGCTTCGCGGTCGAAGCGACCGACGCCGACCTCCAGGCGGGGCTCCCCGTCGAGGATCGTGACCCGGGCAACCTCGAGGCCCTCGACCTCGCCGATCAGGCGACCGTGCTCGACCACCGGGTCGGCGCCGGCCGCGGTGAGCACGTCGGCAAACGGCGCAGTCCGGGGATCGAGCGGCGGCGGGACCGGAAGCGGTTCCGCGCCGGCGGCAACGAGCCTGGCGCCCTCGACGACCCAGACCGTCGGCACCACGCGGAACTGCGAGGCCCGCCGGGCGAGCAGCCCGCCGGCGCCGTCGACCACGAGATGCAGCGGCTCGTCGGGGGCGACCTGGCGGGCCAGGGCAAGGGCGGGACCGAGGGCCCGTTGGGGCTCGACGTCGGCCAGCACCCAGAGGCCGTCCGGCCCGACGAGGCCGGCGCCGCCGTGGAACGCGACAGACCGCCGGTCAGCCTGACCGGCGGTCGTCTGGACCAGCGTCGTGAGCTTGGCGGCCAGGAGGGCCGCCCGCTGCGACGGTTCTACTTCTTCGCGCCCTTGCGCTCGCCGTAGCGGCGCTGGAAGCGCTCGACCCGGCCGCCGGAGTCGACCAGGCGCTGCTTGCCGGTGAAGAACGGGTGGCACACGTTGCACAGCTCGACGTGCAGCTCGTCGCCGCCGACGGTGGAGCGGGTCTCGAAGCTGCTGCCGCACGAGCAGCGAGCGGTGACGGTCTTGTACGCGGGGTGGATGTCTGCCCTCATGGTCTCTCCAGGCTAGGCGCCGCTGCCGGTCTTGGCGGCTTCGGCGAGGAACTCTTCGTTGGACTTGTACTGGCGGAGGCCGTCGAGCAGGCGCTCGAGTGCGGCACCCGGGGAGGCGCCGTCGGCCGACAGGGCGTTGAGCGCCCGCCGCACCCGCCACACCTGCTGGAGCTGCTTCCGGTCGAAGAGCAGCTCTTCGTGCCTGGTCGACGAGCCGTCGACGTCGATCGCGGGGTAGACCCGGCGCTCGGCAAGGCGGCGGTCGAGCCGGAGCTCCATGTTGCCGGTGCCCTTGAACTCCTCGAAGATCACCTCGTCCATGCGCGACCCGGTCTCGACAAGGGCGGTGGCGAGGATGGTGAGCGACCCGCCCTCTTCGATGTTGCGGGCTGCCCCGAAGAACTTCTTGGGCGGGTAGAGGGCGCCGGTGTCGATGCCGCCGGACATGATCCGGCCGGTGGCCGGTGCGGCCAGGTTGTAGGCCCGGGCCAGGCGGGTGATGCCGTCGAGGACGATCACCACGTCCTTGCCCTCCTCGACCAGCCGCTTGGCCCGGTCGATCACCAGCTCGGCGAGCTGGGTGTGCTCATCGGCGGGCCGGTCGAAGGTGGAGGCGATGACCTCACCCTGGGTCGACCGCCGCATGTCGGTGACCTCCTCGGGGCGCTCGTCGACGAGCAGCACCATGAGGTGGACCTCAGGGTTGTTGCGCTCGATCGACTGCACGATGTGCTTGAGGACCGTGGTCTTGCCTGCCTTCGGCGGCGAGACGATCAGGCCGCGCTGACCCTTGCCGATCGGCGAGATGAGATCGACGATGCGCGCCGTCATGTCGGCGGTGGGCGCCCCCGGCGTCTCCAGGCGCAGCTTCTCGTCGGGGAACAGCGGCGTGAGGTCCTCGAACTTGGGCCGGGCCCGGGCGACCTCCGGGTCGCGACCGTTGACCACGTCGATGCGCAGCAGCGCCGGGTTCTTCTCGTTGCGGTTGGCCGGGCGGCTGGCGCCGGCGAGGTGGTCGCCCTTGCGCAGGCCGAACTGGCGTACCTGCTTGACCGAGACGTAGACGTCGTCCTTGCTCGGCAGATAGCCCTTGGTGCGGAGGAACCCGTAGCCCTCGTCGCGGAGGTCGAGCAGACCGGCGACGGCGATGGGCTCACCGGTGAACGGCTCCTCGGGGCGGTCGCGCTCGCCGCCCTGGCGGTCGTTGCCGCCGCGCTCGTTGCCCGGGCGGTCGTTGCCCGGGCGGTCGTTGCCAGAGCGGTCGTTTCCGGCGCGATCGTTGCCGGGGCGATCGCCGCCCGGCCGGTCACGGTCGCGTCCCCGGCGGCGGCGGCCTCGCCGGTTGCCCGGATCGCCGTCGTCGTCACGCCAGCCCGGCTGCTCGCGATCGCGTGATCGGTCGCCGTCGTCGCTGGCCACCGCGTTGGTGGCCCCGGCCGGTGCCTCGGCCGCCTCCGCGGGCGAGCCGTTGGTCGCCGGGACGAGGGCCTCCTCGTCGGCCAGGAGATCGGCGATGGCCTCATCGATCACCGCCGGCTTGGCCGAGCGCACGACACGGGTCGGCGCTGGCGCCTCGGCCGCCGTGTCGCCGTTGGGCGAGCCGGTGGTGATGCCCGCGGTCGTGAGGATGAGATCGACGAGATCGGCCTTCTTCGCCCGAGCAGTGGGCTTGGCGCCCAGAGCCTTGGCGATGGTCTGCAGCTCGTCCCGCTCTTTTCGCTCGAGCACGGATCGCTCGAGGACGGGATCACTCATGCTGCGTCCTCTCCGAGGACTGCATGTCCTCTCAGGGTTTTGACGACAACCAGCGCGGCGAACGCGACACCGGAGGGCCCGGAATCGGGCAGAGGGGCTCGTTCCGTCCGGTTGCGCACCGGGCCTCAGAACGTGCGAGCCAGTGTAGCGGGCATCACCCGTGACGCGACGGGCGGAACAGCACCGACCCCAGGGCGGCGCCGGTCACGAGCCCACCGAGATGGGCCCCGATCGAGATCCCGGGAACGGCAAAGGTGAGGATGAGGTTGAGCACGAGCAGGCCACCCAGCCCGGTCTGCATGGGGTTGACCCCGCGGCGCCGCAGCCCGAGGACGGCTGCCGCCAGCAATCCGAAGACCGCACCCGACGCGCCAACGGAGAGCACGTTGGGCTCGAGCAGCAGCACGCCGGCCGAGCCCCCGAGCAGGGACGCCGCGTAGAGGAGGGCGAACCGCCACCGGCCGAGAGCACCCTCCAGCAGCAGCCCCAACTGGTAGAGGAGCAGGCAGTTGAAGCCGACGTGCATGAGGTTGACGTGCACGAAGCCGGAGGTGACCAGCCGCCACCACTCCCCGCCGGCAACCGCCGGGCCGTACAGGCCGAACCGGTCGATGATGTCGTGGCGGCCCTGGGTGACCACGAAGACGGCGACGTTGGCCGCCACCAGCCCGATGGTCACGACCGGATCGGTCTGCAACGAGCGCAGCGAGCGCACGGGCGGGGCCTGGCGGACGCACTCGGGGCACTGGAAGCCCACCGGGGCAGTGATCATGCAGCTCGGGCAGATGGCCCGCTCGCACCGCCGGCACTTGACCCCTGCGTCCCGGTCGGGATGGCGGTAGCAGTGCCACGAGAGGTCGTCCTCGGTGGCAGCCATGACGAGCGACGGTAGGGGGTAAGTCGCCGCCATGGACGCACACGAGGTGTTGATGGCCGACCACAACCGGGTACGCGGGCTGTTCAAGCGGTTCCACGCAGCCGAGAAGGGCGACGACCGCGCCACCATGGGCCAGCTCGCCGACAAGATGGCGAAGGAGCTCGAGATCCACACGGCGATCGAGGAGGAGATCTACTACCCGGCCGTGAGCGACCTCTCCGAAGAGGTCCACGACCTGGTCGCCGAGGGGCTGCAGGAGCACCATGTCGCCAAGGAGCTCATCTCCGAGCTCGGCGCGGTCGAGCGCGACAGCGAGCAGTGGGTCGCCAAGGTGAAGGTCCTCATCGAGGCGATCGAGCACCACGCCGGTGAAGAGGAGACGGAGATGTTCCCGGGCGTGAAGCGGGTGATGTCCGACGACGACCTCACCACGCTCGGCAACCGACTGATGGATCGCAAGCGCCAGCTCGGCGCACCGGAGCCGCTCATCGACCTCACCAAGGAGGAGCTGCTCGCCAAGGCTCGCCAGCAGGAGATCCCCGGTCGCTCGAAGATGTCGCGCCAGGAGCTGGCCCTGACCGTCGACCCTCGCGGCTGACGGATCCGTTCCTTGGCGACTCGTGGCCGGTACGGCCCCACGAGTCGCCAAAGAACACGTCAGTCCAGGGGTGGGAGCGACATCTCCTCGGGATGCAGGACCCACACGTCGATGCGGCGGTGTGACTCGTCGTCGACCATGAGGTCGATGACGTGGCGCCCGTAGGTGTTCACCACCGCGTCGCGGAAGGGAAACGACATGGCGATCGAGTGCTCCTCGTTGGGCTCGAGCCTCGCCCCGCCGTTGTACTGCACGACCCCGCCGACCTCCATGATCGAGCTGACGTCGGGGCCGTAGAGCACGGCCCGCACGTTGTGGGGGCCGTCCTGCTCGGCCTGGTCCATGCTCAGGAGGAGGGCGAGGTCGACCCCGAGGGCCGTCGGCACCTCTGTTCGCCAGATGCGGGTGACGCCGCCACCCAGCACGTGCAACAGTCCTTCGCGGACGGTGGCTGCGTCGCAGAGCAGGGCGCTGGTGACCCGCATCGCCCGGTCAGGCCCGACCGACGAGGCGGCCCATGAGCGAGTGCCCGGGCACCGGCGGGATGCCGGCGACGCCGGACTCGGAGTACGAGCCTCCGGGGCCGTCGTGCGCGCTGTCGACCAGCAGCCACGGCACCGGATCGGGCGTGTGGGTCTTCAGTCGCAGCGGCGTCGCGTGGTCGGGCAACAGCAGGAGCCGCCACGGCCCGATGGCGTCGAGGCCGTCGACCAGCGGCGCAAGGATGCGACGGTCCCAGTTCTCCAGGGCGGCGACCTTCTCGCCAACGTCGCCGGCATGGCCGGCTTCGTCGCTGGCCTCGACGTGGATGACGAAGAGGTCGGTGTCGCCGGTCAGCGCCGCCAACGCCGCGTCGCGCTTGCCCTCGTAGTTGGTGTCGTACCAGCCGGTCGCGCCCGGCACCTCGACCACGTCGATGTCGGTGAGGACGCCGAGGCCGCGCACGAGGTCAACCGCCGTGCACAGCCCGGCATGGAGCCCGTAGGCATCGCGGAACGATGTCATGTGCGGCTGCGGGCCCTGGCCCCACAGCCAGACCTGGTTCGCCTTCAGGCCGAACCTCGGGACGATGTCACGACTGGCGTCCATGACCGCCTGCAGCTTCTGGGCCGACGGGCCAGCCGGCCACACCGCCGGCTTGTCGGAGAGATCGTGCGGGGGGGTGCAGTCGGCGTCGCCCCAGCTGTCGGGGGCGACCACGATGTGGCGGTACTGCACGCCGGGATGGAACGAGATCTCCTCGGTGCCGAGCTCGGACTGCAGCGCCTCGATGACCGCGCTGGCCTCCTCCGTCGACGGGTGGCCCCCGGCGAAGTCGAGCATGGTGCCGTCGTCACCGACGGTCACCAGGTTGCAGCGGTAGGCGACCTGGTCGGGGCGGATCTTCAGGCCGAGGGCCGCCGCCTCGATCGGCGCCCGACCGGTGTGGTAGCGGGCCGGGTCGTAGCCGAGGATCGCCATGTTGCCGACGTCGCTGCCCGGTGGCATCCCCGGGGGGATCACCGCAGCCCGGCCGACCTCACCCCGCCGCGCCAAGGCGGCGAACGTCGGCAGGTCCGCCGCCTCCAACGGCGTGCGCCCGCCCAGCTCGTCGACGGGCTCGTCGGCGCAGCCGTCGGGGACGCACACGACGTACTTCATGGCGGGGCTCACCCCTCCATTCTGGACGAGGAGGCAACGTGAGCCTCCACCGCCGCCAGATCGTTGGCGACCACCTCGTACCGCTCCGGCCGTTCGAACAGGTCGCCGAGGAAGTCGGGAAGCTCGGGCCGGATGCCGATGGCCTCCTCGACGGCGTCGGGGAACTTGGCCGGATGGGCGGTGGCTAGCGAGACGATCGGTGTCGCCGGGTCATGATGGAGGAGGCCGGCGGCGCCGAGGCCGACCGCGGTGTGCGGGTCGACGATCCTGCCGGTGCGCTCATAGGTGGCAGCGATGACGCGGAGCACCGCATCGTCATCGATGCGGGCAGCGTCGAAGATCTCCCGCGCCATCCCCAGCCGGCTCTCCCCCATGTCGACGGTGCCGTCGGCGCGGAACCGGGTCATGAGATGAGTGACGACTGCGCCGTTCCTCCCGCAGAGCTCGAAGAGCAGGCGCTCGAAGTTCGACGACACCTGGATGTCCATGCTCGGGCTCGAGGTGGGCGTGACGCCGTGCATCGCCATCACCCCGCTCTCGAAGAAACGGGGAAGGATGTCGTTGCGGTTCGAGCCGATGACGAGCCGGCGGATCGGGACGCCCATCTGGCGGGCCGCCCAGCCGGCGAAGATGTTGCCGAAGTTGCCGGTCGGGACCGAGAACGCCACCGGGCCACCGAGCTGGGCGGCCGCCTTCACGTAGTAGACGGTCTGAGCGAGGATGCGGGCCCAGTTGATCGAGTTCACCGCAGACAGGTGGAACCGGTCGCGGAAGGGAAGGTCGTTGAACATGGCCTTCACCAGGTCCTGGCAGTCGTCGAAGGTGCCCTCGACCGCCAGGTTGTGCACGTTCGGCGACAGCACCGTCGTCATCTGCCGCCGCTGCACCTCTGACACCCGCTCGTGGGGATGGAGGATGCAGATGTCGATCGGCTCCCGGTCGCGGCACGCCTCGATGGCGGCCGAGCCGGTGTCACCCGACGTGGCCCCGACGATCGTGACCCGCTCGCCCCGCTTGAGCAGCTCGTGCTCGAACAGGTGGCCGACGAGCTGGAGGGCGACGTCCTTGAACGCAAGCGTCGGGCCGTGGAACAGCTCGAGCAGCCACACGCCGCCACCCAGCTCGACGAGCGGCACCACGTCGGGGTGGCGGAACGACCGGTAGGCGTCCTCCACCAGCTCGACGAAGATGCCCTCGTCGATGGCGCCCTCGACGAACGGCCACATCACCTCGACCGCCACCTCGGCGTACCGCATGTCGGCGAACGCCCGCAGCCGGCTGGGCGTGATGGTGGGCCACGACTCCGGGAGGTAGAGGCCACCGTCGCGAGCCAGCCCGGTGAGGAGGACGTCGTCGAACGGGAGCACCGGCGCGGTGCCCCGAGTGCTGACGTACTTCACCTCACGCGCCGATCACGCGCAGCATGGAGGTGACCCGGTCGACCACGTCGAGCTCGCGCAGGTCGCGCAGCGTCGCCTGCATGGCCGACTCCTGCGCCTCGTGGGTGATGAACACCAGGCGGGCCTCGTCACCCAACCCCTCCTGCTCCATCGAGCGAATCGAGACACCGTGCTCGGCGAACACGCCCGACACCGAGTGGAGCACGCCGGGCCGATCGACCACGTCGATGTTGAGGTAGTACTCCGACCGGACCTCGTCGATGGGGCGGATGGCAGCACGGGGGAACGCACCGAGGTTCGCCGACGTGCCCCGCCGCCGGTTGGCAGCAGCGTCGATCAGATCACCGAGGACGGCGCTGGCGGTGGGCGCGCCGCCCGCACCCCGCCCGTAGAACATGAGCTGGCCGACGGCGTCACCCTCGACGAACACCGCGTTGAACGAGTCGCGCACGGTGGCGAGGGGATGGGTCTTGGGGAGCATGGCCGGATGGACCCGAACGGCGACCCGCCCGTCGTCGTCACGCTCGGCGATGGCGAGCAGCTTCACCTCGTAGCCGAGCCGATGGGCGAAGTCGATGTCGTCGGCCGTCATGCCGGAGATGCCTTCGTGGTACACGTCGCCGGCGACCACCGACACGCCGAAGGCGATGGTGGCGATGATGGCGACCTTGGCCCCGGCGTCGTAGCCCTCGACATCGGCGGTGGGGTCGCGCTCGGCGTAGCCCAGGTTCTGGGCCTCGGCCAGCGCGTCGGCGTAGCCGGCACCCTCCTCGCTCATGCGGGTGAGGATGTAGTTGGTCGTCCCGTTGACGATGCCCATCACCCGGCGCAGGGGCTCGCCGACGAGCGACTCGCGCAGGGGCCGGATGAGTGGGATGCCGCCGGCCACCGCGGCCTCGAACAGAAGGTCCACGCCGGACGCCCCGGCCGCCTCGAACAGGTCGACGCCCATGTTGGCGAGCAACTCCTTGTTGGCGGTGACCACCGGCTTGCCCGACTTGATGGCGTCGAGCAGCAGGGTCCGGGCCGGCTCGATGCCGCCGATGACCTCGACCACGACATCGATGTCAGGGTCGGCGACCAGGCCGGCGCTGTCGTGGGTCAGGGCACCCGCCGGCAGCGGCACGCCTCGGGCCTTCTCGAGGTTGCGCACCGCCACCCGGGTGATCTCCAGCCGGAGGCCGGTGCGAGCGGCGATGGCGTCCCGCTGCCGGTCGAGGAGGTCGACGAGGGCCGCGCCAACGTTCCCGCAGCCCAACAGACCGACCCGCACCAGCTCGCTCACGGCAGCGGAGGCTACCGGGAGGGCTTTGGGCCCCTGGCGCAGTTCGTGGCTCTCACTCCGAGCGTTCGCGACTCTCACGCATTGCTTCCCGCACTCGGGCCCGCCGGGCCCGTGCGGCCTCCGCTCGCTCGTCGGTCACCGCGAAGGCCGCGCTCTGGCGGGCACCGCCCACCGCCAACACGACCAGGATGCTGGCGATGGCGGCCCCGGTCACCAGTCCGGCGACCAGGCTCCCGGTGAGGGCGTCGACCAACCATCCGAGGAACGTCCCCGACGCAAGGCCGACGCCCCCAACCGCGTACCACCGACCCACTAGTCGAGGTCGAGCCACAACAGATCGTCGAGCACCTCGCGGCGCACGACAACGCGGTACTCGCCGCCGCTCACGAAGACGACGGGCGGGCGAGGCACCTTGTTGTAGTTCGAGGCCATCGAGTGGCCGTAGGCGCCAGTGACCGGGGTGGCCAGGACATCGCCGACCTCGAGGTCGGCGGGCAGGCGGGCGTCGCGCACGAGCACGTCGCCCGACTCACAGTGCTTGCCGACGACGGTGGCGACCAGCGGCCGCTCGGCGTCGGTGGCGCGGGGCAGGAAGGTCTCGTAGCCGCTGCCATAGAGCACCGGCCGGGGGTTGTCGCTCATGCCACCGTCGACGGCCACATAGGTGCGGATGCCGGGCAGCTCCTTGATGGTCCCGACGCGGTAGAGGGTGACTGCCGCCGCGGCCACGATGGCCCGACCAGGCTCGACGACCAGGCTCGAGCGGATGCCGGCCTCGGCGCAGCATCGCTTCAGGAGGCCGGCCCACTCGGTGATCGACGGGGTCTCCTCGCCGTCGACATAGGCCACGCCGAGGCCCCCGCCGAGGCACAGCTCGGGCAGGTCGAGCTCGTTGACCAGCGGCGCCAGCCGGTCGACCGCCTTCTCGTAGCCCGACAAGAGGAAGATGTTGGAGCCGATGTGGGCGTGCAGGCCGACCAGGTCCATCGACCGCGACGCCTGCACCCGCTTGACCGCGGCTGCTGCCGCCCCGCTCTCGAGACTGAAGCCGAACTTGGTGTCCTCCTGGCCGGTCATCACGTACTCGTGGGTGTGGGCCTCCACCCCGGGCGTCACCCGCAGCAGCACGCGCGGGACGTCGAAGCCTTCGTCCTCGACCAACCGCTCGATGCGACCGATCTCCTCGTCGCTGTCGATGACGATCCTGCCGATGCCGGCGGCCAACGCCATGCCGAGCTCCGCCTCCGACTTGTTGTTGCCATGGAGCACGATCCGCTCACCGGGCACGTCGGCCGCCAACGCAACATGGAGCTCACCACCGGTTGCCACGTCGATGCGCATGCCCTCCTCGACCACCAACCGGGCCATCGCCCGGCACAGGAAAGCCTTCGACCCGTAGGTCGCGCCGTCACCGAAGGCAGCGACGGTCTCGCGGCATCGCTCCCGCAACTGCTGCTCGTCGTAGACGAACACCGGCGTGCCGTGGACCTCGGCGAGCTCGAGCAGGTCGCAGCCGCCGATCTCGAGGCGCCCGCCCACGACCCGGGCGGAGTCGGGCAGGAGGTGCCGGGCGAGCGCGGTCACGAGCGGTCGAGGAGCTTGGTGATCCGTTCGACCAGCTCCAGCGGCTCGAACGGCTTGGTCAGGTAGTCGTCGGCGCCCGCGTCCAGGCCCTCCCGCACGTCGGCGGCCTGGGCCTTGGCCGAGAGCAGGAGCACTGGGATGGTGGCGGTGGCGCCGCCGGCCTTGAGCGCCCGCACCAGCTCGATGCCGTTCATCTTCGGCATCATCACGTCGCTGACGACGACGTCGGGGGCGGCGGTCGCGGCCACCTCGAGCGCCTCGGCGCCGTCGCTCGCCATCACCACCGCGAACCCCTCCATCTCGAAGTTCACCTGCAGCAGCCGCAGGATCACGGGGTCGTCGTCGACCACCAGCACCGTCACGGCCATCGGGTGATGGTAGTGATCAGGCCCGCGGGGGCCGTGGTCGTTGTCAGTCGGTGCGGAGCACGAGTCCCTGGGCGTTGAAGAACATGCCGCCCGGCGTGAGGAAGGCGTTCTTGGCCCCGGCCACCTGGCGCTCGCCGGCATCGCCGCGGAGCTGGGTGATCGCCTCGCGGATGTGGCCAGAGCCCTGGGTGCCACCCTCGGAATGGTTGCCGCCGTGGGTGTTCATCGGGATGCGACCGTCGATCATGATCCGCTGGTTGGCCTCGTCCCAGTTGTCCTTGAGGAAGTCGTAGCCCTCGCCCGGCTTGCACCAGCCGGTGTTCTCGATCCATTGCAGGGTGATCGGCGTGAACCCGTCGTACGGGAAGTACACGTCGATGTCCGGGATCCAGATGTCGCTCTTGGCGCGCAACGCCTCCAACACGACGTGCTGGCCGTGGTGGCGGAGGCCGTCGAGGTTCTCCTCCTTGTTGCGGGCAGTGATGCCGTTGGTGGCGGCGTGGATCAGCACCGGCTTGTGCGGCATGTCCTTGGCCCGCTCGGCGGTGGTGATCACGAAGGCATCGGCACCGTCGACCGGCACGTCCATGTCGAGCAGGCACAGCGGCTCGCGCACCATGCGGGCCGACAGGTAGTCGTCCATGGTGATCGGCTCACGCATGGCAGCCAGCGGGTTCTTCACCGCGCCCGATCGCTCGTTGACGGCGATCATGCCGAGCACCTCACGGGGCGCGTTGAACTCGTGGAAGTAGCGGCTCATCCACGCCGCATACCCCTCGGCACCGAGGACCTCGGGATCGTGACGGGTGGGCGCCGGCGCCGGTGACCCACCGAAGCCGAGGCCCCGGCGGAACGGGTCGTTGGCGGCCGAGCGGGAGATGGCAGGCGCTCGATAGAGCGCGTGGTACATGAGCACCGTCTCGGCGGCGCCGGAGAAGACGGCGTTCATGGCGTCGACGACACCGAACACCAGCGGCATGGGCTGGTTCGAGAAGTGAGTGACCTTCGGCAGCCCCAGCGCCTCGACGATCTCGCGGGCTGCCGGCGCGGTGCCGACGACGCCGTCGATGTCGGCCTGGCCGAGTCCGGCATCGCGGATGGCCTTGATGCTGGCCTCGATCGCCATGTCGTTGCGGGTACGGGCGTTGGCGTCGCGGAAGAAGCCGGTCGAGCCGACCCCGACGAACGCGATCTTGTCCTTGATCGGGTTGCGGAACATCGCCGGCTCCTCAGGCCTCGGCCGGCTCGAAGACCGGATACGGCGCGCCGTAGCGCTCGACCCACGTCAGCTTCACGGGCATCCCGATCCGCATGTCGTCCCTGGCGCAGTTCACGATCGTCGACTGGATCCGAAGGCCTTCCTGCTCCGCCAGCTCGATCGTCGCCACGGGGTGGGGCGTCGAGTAGTCGACCCCCGGTGCGGGCGGGCCTTGGTGCAGGAAGATGAGCAGGTGCACGGTGCCGCGGCCCGACACCTCGGTCGGGACCACGTTGTGCGACCAGCACTGCGGGCACCAGGCTCGCGGCGCGTGGTGCCAGAACCCGCAGTCGGCGCACCGGTTGAGCACGAGCCTTCGCTCGAGCCAGCCCCGGTAGAACTCCTTGTTGTCGTGGTCGATCAATGTGTCCGGCAGCCGCGCCAGCAGCTCCTGGTCGGTGATGGCACCCATTGCCGGCAACTCTCCCACATGGACGGGCACGCCCGTCGGGGTACCGGTACCGTCCGGACCGGGAACGCGACGGATCGGGGGGACCACCGTGCCGAGGAGTGCCTGCGACGGCATCCAAGTCGTCGAGATGGGGGCTGGCAGCATCGCCGGGTCGTTGGCCGGGATGCTGCTGGCCGACAACGGGGCGAGGGTCGTCAAGATCGAGCCGCCGGAAGGCGACCGCCTCCGCACCGGTTCGCCCTCGGGCTTCCTGGTCTGGAACCGCGGCAAGGAGAGCCTGGTTGCCGACCTGCGCACGGCAGGGGGACGGGACGAGGCCCGTCGGCTCATGCTGCAGGCCGACGTGGTGATCGAGGGGTTCGCCCCCGGCGTCGCCGACGGCTGGGGTCTCGGTTACGAGGATCTCCGTGCCGAGAACACCGGCCTCGTCTACTGCTCGATCAAGGGGTTCGGTTCGACCGGCCCCTACGCCAACCTCCCGGCCTACGAAGGTGTGGTCGCCGCCAAGAGCGGCTTCTGGACGCTCGGTGCCTTCGCCATCCGCTCCGGTCCGATCTTCAACGGTGCACCGATGGCCAGCAACGGCACGGGCCACATGGCGGCCGCCGGGATCCTCGGCGCGCTGCTGGTGCGGGAGAGGACGGGGTGTGGCCAGCGGCTGGAAGCCACCATGGTCCAGGGCCTGAACCCGTTCGACTACTTCGGCACCATGACCTGGCAGCACGTGCAGCAGAAGACCGGCGGCAAGGCCCACGGCACGTCGGCCATCGCGTCGGTCATGTCGGGTGCCATCCGCACCAACTTCATCGCCCCGACCGGCGACGGTCGATGGGTCAACTTCACCCACATGATGCCGAACCAGGCCCAGGCCCTCTCTCGTGCGCTCGGCCTCGGTGACATCCTCGACGACCCGGTGTTCGCCAACCAACCGTTCTTCGCCTCCGCCGAGGACGCGGCCGAGTGGGAGAACCGGGTGTGGGAGGCGCTCCGCACCAAGAGCTACGCCGAGTGGGAGCCGATCCTCCTCGCCGACCCCGACATCGCCTTCGAGCTGGCCCGCAAGAGCGAGGAGGGACTCGACCACGTCCAGATCCGTCACAACCACGAGGCCGTCACCATCGACGATCCCGACGTCGGACCGGTCGAGCAGGTCGGCCCAGTCGCCTCGTTCAGCCGGACACCTGCCCAGCTGACCCAGACAGCACCCCGCCTCGGCGACCACGGCGACGAGTTCACGGCCTGGCACGCGCCGGCGTCGGAACCCACCCCGGCCCATCCACTGGCCGGCATCACCATCGTCGAGCTCGGCTACTTCTACGCCATGCCCTATGGGGTGACGATGGCCGCCGCCCTCGGCGCCCGGGTGATCAAGCTCGAGACCGAGGACGGCGACCCGATGCGGCGCAGCTTCGGCATGCCCGAGGTGAGCGGGGCCAAGTGCATGGAGGGCAAGGAGAGCCTGGCCATCGACCTCCGCACTGACGAGGGGCGCCAGATCGCGCTCGAGGTGCTGAAGACCGCCGACGTGTTCGTGGATGGCTTCCGCCCCGGCGTCACCCAGCGGCTGGGTCTCGACCAACCGACGTTGGCCAAGCTGAACCCTCGACTCCTCTACGTCCATGCCGCCGGCTACGGGGCGAGCGGGCCCTACGCCCACCGCCCGATCTACGCCGGCGTCGCCTCGGCGCTGGCTGGCCAGGTCCACCGCCATGCCGGCTACTGGCTCGACCCGGAGCTGACGACCAGCCTCAGCGTGACCGAGGCCCAGATCGTGATCCTCCCCCGCCTCCGGGGACCCACCGACGGCGACGCCAACGCGTCGTTGGCCGTGTTCACCACGATCATGCTCGGACTGTTCGAGCGCCAACGCAGCGGTCTGGGCCAGCTGGCAACGACCACGATGATCGGCGGGAACGCGCTCGCCTACGCCGACGACTTCAACCGGTACCAGGGCAAGCCGCCGGTGCCCCTCGCCGATCCCGAGAACTACGGGCTCCACGCCCTGTACCGCGTCTACCCGGCCGCTACCGGATGGGTGTTCCTCGCCGCCGCCCGCCAGAAGGAGTGGGAGGCATTCGCCGCCGGGATCGATCGCGTCGATCTCCTCGATGACGACCGGTTCCGCACCCCGGAGCTGCGTACGGCCAACGACGACGCGCTCATCGCCGCGCTCGAGAGCACCTTTGCCGCCAAGTCGGCCAAGGACTGGGAGGCCATGCTGGTGCCCAAGGGCATCGCCTGCGTCGCCTCCTTCGATGCCAGCACCTCCGAGTTCACCTGCACCGACCCGGTGCTCCAGGAGACCGGCCTCGTCGTCGAGGTCGACCATCCCGAGCTCGGCCGCATCCTCCGTCACGGCCTGCCCGTCGCCTTCTCGGACACCCCCGGCCGCGTCGCGCCTGGCTCCAGGATCGGCCAACACACCGACCAGATCCTCACCGAGCTCGGCTACGCCGACGACGCGATCGCCGCCCTGCGAGAGAAGCGGATCGTGTTCGGCCCGACCGCGTAGGCGGCACCGAGCCCGGCGCGCCCGCCCGGCCTTCTCTTTGGTTGTCCAGGTGCGCGGGCACTCGGCGGGGAAGAGCCGTTGGTGCCCGAGGTGATGCGACGTGAGCTGCGCGTTGCCTGAGGGGGAAGCGAGGTGACCACATCATCCGGGTGGTGCGGGTCCGGCGCGGGCGGCGGCGGCGAGGTCTCGTGAGGTGCCGGGGTGATCGGGGTGGCCGGGTGGGACCATCGGTCGTTTCCCGGCGCCGTC
>JAEKLB010000128.1 GCA_019510095.1 Acidobacteriota bacterium
CCGAGGACCCACGACGAGGCGCGCACACTGCGACCCCGGGACTGGTACGCCAACCTCCTTGCCGAGCCGCGCCTCACGCTCCACCTGAAGGCGCAGTACAAGCTCGATCCCGGCGCCATGGTCGAGGAGGTCCTGAACTACGACGACCCTGTCGAGGCGGACGTCCCGTGCCGAGCGACGCCGGTGCACGACCAAACCCAGCGACGCCGGATCGTCGAGGCAGTGTTGCCGAGCATGGGCGCACGCGGCTTCGACTATGACCTCGACGACTGGGTCGAGCACGGCCCGATGGTGGAGTTCGAGGTCGAAGCCTGAAGACGGGCACGTCACCAGCTCCAGCCGGACAGGGCGTCGTTCCTGCCCAGCTGGAGCTCGTGTTCGTGCCCGACAGGCGGCTCAGTGTCGCTTGATGACCCAGCTGAAGCTGGTCGAGCCAGCGGCGCCGAGCGAGTCGGTCGCCGTCGCTGTCACGGTGAAGGTTCCTCGGGCGGTCGGTGTGCCAGAGATCTGGCCGGACGTCGAGATCGTGAGGCCCGAGGGCAGTCCAGACGGTTCACGAAGGAGCTGTCCGAGCCATGGACAGCAGGACTTACCGGCCTTCGAAGCTGATGGGCAGGTGCTCGGCGGCGCGCACGCCGGCGTGGTTGTAGTGGGGTTGGTCGCCCTCTGTGATCCAGTAGCGGCCGACCCGGCGGTGGAACTGGTCGACGGCGGTGCGCAGCTCGAGCCGTGCCAGGTGCGAGCCGAGGCAGCGGTGCATGCCCGCAGCGAAGGCGACGTGCCGGTTGCCCGCGCGTTCGAGGTCGACGATCCCCGGGTCGTCGAAGGCTCCGGGGTCGAGGTTGGCCGTCGACCAGCACAGGGTGACGAAGTCGCCCGCCTTCACGGGCACGCCGTTCACCTCGGTGTCGGCGAGGGCGAAGCGCCCGCCGCTGGTGAGCACCGGGTTCTCCCAGCGCATGAGCTCCTCGATGGCCGAGGGGACCAACGACGGATCGGCGCGCAGCCGGGCCTGCTCGTCGGGGTGGCGGGCCAGCCAACCGATGATGCAACTGAGGGAGGCGGTGACGGTGTCGAGCCCGGCGATGACGAACAGGTGGGCAATGTTCATGATCTCGTCGTTGGTGAGGCGCTTGCCCTCGACCTCGTAGCTCATGCAGGCGCCGAGCAGGTCGTCGCGAGGTGTGCCCTCGCGCTCGCGCTCGGCGATCTTGGTGGCCAGGTAGGCCCGCATCTCGTCCCCCGCGGCCACCGACACCTGGGCCCGAACCTCGGGGTCGGGCTCGGTGTTCTTGAGGATCCTGTCCTTGAACCCGTTGAGGAGGGGTGCGTCCTCGATGGGCAGCCCGAACAGGCGCAGGAACATCTGCGACGGCAACGGCACCGCGAACTGGTCGTGCAGCTCGACCCGCCCGTCCTGGATGAACTCGTCGATGAGCGAGTCGGCCAACGCCCGCACGTCGGACTCGAGCGGCGCCATCTTCCGCGGCGTCAGCAGTGGGTCGAGCAGCTTGCGGTAGGCCCGGTGCTCGGTGCCGTGCACGTGGAGGGGGATCAGCGCCTCGCGCGAGCCCATCAAGTTGAACGCCAACTCCATCTCGGAGGTGATCGCCGGGTTGCGCCCACCCTCCACCACATCCTCCATGCGGAAGAACGCGATGCCGCCCTCCCAGCGCAGCCGGGGGTGCTCCTCGAGCATCCGCTGGAAGATCGGCTGCGGCTCGGGCACGTCCAGCGACGGGGCCGGCGAGAACAGGATTGCGCCCTGGGTGGCTTCCGGCAGGTCGGCCAGGGTGACCTCGGTGACAGGGACATCAGTGATCGACATCGGTTCCCCCCTTGGTCGGGCCCCGTTGGGCCCAGCCTCGAATCACCAGCGTACGCCCCACATCCGGCAGCGAGCCGAACACCTGCACGAGAAGGCGACGGGCCCAGGGACGCCACCGGCCGAACGAGATGACGACCGTGCTACTCGTTGTTGGGCGACCAGGCGGCACGGTTGCCGGGGTGGACACCGAGGAGGCTGAACTCCTCGCGGAAGGTCTGCCACATGGTCTGCTCCCAGGCCGAGTTGAGCTGGCCCTTGATGTGGCCGACACGCTGGCTCAGATCACGGTTCTGCCGATCGATGCCGGGACCGCTACCGGGCGGCGGCACGGTGGCCAGCCGGCTGGCCCAGTCCCGGGCCGTGTCGATGAGGTCGGCGGCCGGCACGACGGCGTTGACCAATCCCCACTGCTCCGCCTTGGCCGCCGGCAGGCGGTCGCCGAACAGCGCCAGCTCCTTGGCCCTCACCAGGCTGAGCGACCGGGTGAGCAGCCAGGCGGCGCCACCCTCCAGCGGTAGGCCGAGCCGCACGAAGATCTCCCAGAAGGCGGCGTCCTCGGCGGCCAGCACGATGTCGCAGCCCAGCGCCAGCTGGCAGCCGGCGCCGGCGGCGACACCGTTGACGGCGCTGATGAACGGCGTCTCGCTGTGCCACAGGGCGTCGACCATCCGGTACCAGCCGTACATCGCCCCGTCCCGGCGGGGGCCGTTGGGCCCGTCGACCCAGCGATCGGGTGGCGTGTCGAAGGGCCCGCCCTCCTGATTGAGATCGGCGCCCGAGCAGAACACCGGTCCGTTGCCGGTGATGACCGCCACGCGCGCGTCAGGGTCCTCGCTGACCTCGTGGATGGCTTCGAGCAGGGCAGTGCGCAGGGGCCGGTTGATGGCGTTGCGCTTCTCCGGGCGGTTCAGCCGCAGCCAGGCGACGTTGTCGACGACCTCGTAGAGCAGGCCGCTCGCCGCCCAAGCTTCGGGGTCGGCCTTTCGCGGCGTCATCTTCGTCATGAGCCGGACTCCCCTGTCACGGCGCCGTGGCGGCGATCTCGACGATCGGGCCGTGGGCGACCCAGTCCTCGAGGTCGTACTCGTAGCCACGCGCGCCCATCTTGGTCAGGACGGCGCCAACCACATGGCGACGCTCGGTTGGGTCGGTCACCGGCGTTGCTCGCATCGCCACATCGGCGTCGACGCCACCGTCGTAGGACAGGACGTCGGCGACCACATCGCCCAGGTCGAGCAGATACTCGTGCTTGAGGTGCAGCGTGAAGTCGGGATTGGCGAGCAGGTTGGCGTACCAGTCACGGGGCCGCAAGGAGCGGGCCTCGTCGTGGGTTCGGGGGTCGCCGATGATGAACATCCGGCCCTCCACGTTGAAGTACGGGATCTCGATGCGGTGGGGTCGGCCCGTCTTCCGCCCGGTGGTGGTGATGTCGACGAGGCGACCCTGTTCGAGGGCCTTGGCGGCCTGCGGGTCGATCACGGCACGACCACCGCGGCGACGACCACACCCTGCTCGGTCGGCGTGGCCGTGGCGTGGCCCCGGCCGGTGGTGTCCTCCGCCAGCAGGATCTCCCCGGGGCCGAACCGCCGGGACTCGCCATCGGACGACGTTGCCGTCCACTCGCCGGTGAGCACGATCATGAGCTGCCGGTTGGGCGCCTGATGGGCTTCCATCGACAGCGATCCGCCGGCTCCCATCAGCACCACACCCGTGGCAGGCAGCATCTCCGACAGTGAGATGCCGCCACCGCGCTCCGCCATCTCGATCTCCACCTCGTCGAAGTGGGAGTCGCCGGCAGCGTCCTCGAACAGCCTCGTGACCTTCATGGGCTCATCTTGGCGCGTCTCGGAGCCGGGCGACGGCCCGTCCGGAGCCCAGGGCTTTGGCGAGCGGCTGCCGGGCTCAGCCGAGGGCGTCGGCGAGCGCCTCGCGTAGGTCGATGAAGCGCGGGTCGCGCTTGACGGTCGGGCCGCGGTCTCGCCCAAATGGGATGTCGATCTCCTCGAGCACCCGACCCGGCCGCGGGGCCAGGACGTAGACGCGGCTGGCGAGGTAGATCGCCTCCTCGACGTCGTGCGTCACCATGAGGATCGTGGCGCCGGTGCGGCGCCAGAGGGCCAACAGGAAGTCCTGGAGGTGGCGACGCGTCTGTGCATCCAACGCGCCGAACGGCTCGTCGAGCAGCAGGATGTCGGGCTCGGGAGCCAGCGCGCGAGCGATCGCCACTCGCTGTCGCATGCCGCCGGAGAGCTCGCGGGGAAGTGCCTCGGCGAACTCGGTGAGCATCATGGTCCCGAGGAGCTCGTCGACCCTGGCGGTTCGTGCCGCGTGGTCGACGCCGGCGAGCTCGAGCCCGAACTCGATGTTGCGACGGACGGTCAGCCAAGGGAACAGCGAGTAGGCCTGGAAGACCATGCCGCGATCGGCCCCCGGCCCGATGACCTCGTCGCCGCCCACCGTCACCCGTCCGGACGTCGGGTGGTCGAGGCCCCCGATGATCGAGAGCAGGGTGGACTTGCCGCAACCGGAGGCCCCCAGGAGGCAGACCAGCTCGCCGTGCTCGACGTGGAGGTCGACGTCCGCGAGCGCAGCCACCTCACCTCGCCGGCCGCTGAACACCTTGGACACTCCTGCGACGACGAGCCCCCCGGGGCCCTCGAGCGCCTCGGCGGCGACCTCGATGACGTCCGCGGTCGTCATCCTTCGGCCCAGGGCGCGAGGCGGCCGCGCAAGGCGCGTAGGAGCAAGTCGCTCACAAGGCCGATGATCCCGAAGACCATCAGAAGCGCAAACATCGCGGGGAAGGCGTGGAAGCGGTGGGCCCGCTCGACGCCGAAGCCGAGGCCGTTGTTGGCCGCGAGCAGCTCGGCCACGACGAGCATCAGCCAGGCGGCCGCCAGGTTGACGCGCGCGGCGTCGACGATGCCGGGCACAGAATGCCGGAAGACGACCCGTCGCAGCACGGTCCATTGGCCGGCGCCGAGGGTGTAGGCGGCGTTGACGAGCTCACGGGGAACGGCACGCGCGGCGTCGGCCATCATCAGGATGTTGAAGAAGACGGTGCCCACGACGATCAGCCAGATCTTGGGCGTCTCGTCGATGCCGAGCAGGAGCAGGAAGACCGGCACCAGCGCGGTCGCCGGGATGTAGCGGAGGAAGCCCATGGGCGGCTCGAAGAATGCCTCGACCGAACGCATGGCGCCCATCGCCATCCCCAGCACGATGCCGATGGCAACCGAGATCGTGTAGCCGACGAGGATCCGGTACGACGATGCGGCGAGGTCGCCCCTGAGGGTCGTGTGCCACTGGTCCCAGAACGCCGTCCACGTCGCCCCCGGCGTTGGGATCAACGATCCCCCGGCGAACGCGGCCGCGCCGACCAGCCACAGGGCGAACACGCTGGCCACGCCGGCGACGCCGAGGGCGACCCGCATGCGGAGGTCGATGGGCCCGAACACCCGTAGGAGCTGGGGTTGGCGCCGGCCGCGGGTGCCGGAGGCCACGCCCGAGCCGGTCAGCGTCACGAATGGGCCTTGACGTACGCCTTCGTGTACTTGCCGACGAGGAGTCCCTTCAGGTCGGCCGTCTTCTTGGTCAGGCCGGAGGAGACGAGGAACGGGTTCGTGCGACGCGCCATCTCGGCCAGCGACGTCGGGTCGCCGGGCCGATCCACGAAGGCGTTGACGGCCTGCTCCGGCGTGAAGATGGTGGTGCCCTTGGCGAAGTCCGCGTACTCGGCCACCGATACGCCGGCCTTCGCCGCCATGACCGTGACCGCCTCGTCTGGGTGAGTGGCGATCCAATCCACGGTCATGTACCAAGCGTTGACCAGCCGCTGCATCGCCTTCTGATTCTTGGCCGCCTTGGCCGTGGCCACCAAGTGGTCGGGGATGACGCCGGGGAAGTCGGCCGAGGTGAACACCGCGTGCGAGCCGGGCCGCTTGAGCGCCTGAACCGTGAACGGGGCGAACACGCCGACGCAGTCGAACTGGCCGCCCTCGAACGCCGACGCAGCGGCATCGGTCTTGATGCCGCGGAAGTCGATGTCCTTCTCGGTCATGCCCGCCTTGGCCAAGCCCTGCAGCAGGAGGAAGTGGTCGACCACACCGGCTTCGGCGCCGATGGTCTTGCCCTTCAGGTCCTTGATCGAGGAGCCAACCGACTTGTCACAGATGATCTGGTCGTTGCCGGTGGAGTTGTCGTTCACGACGATGACGCGCTGCTCGGCGCCCGACGCGACCGCGAAGATCGTGTCGTTGAGGGTCTGGGCGTTGACGTCGACCTTCCCAGCCGCCAGGGCGTCGAGCGAGGCGGTGTAGTCGACGAAGTACTTGAGCTTCACCGACAGTCCGGCCTTCTTGAAGATGCCTCCTTTCTGGGCGACGGCGAGAGGGAACCAGCCCGGCCACGCGCTGTAGCCGATCGTCAGCTTCACCGGCTTCGCCTTCGCCGAGGCGACCGGTGCGCCGAGACCGAGCACCAGCGCCAGTGCCGCGACGAGAGTGGTTGGGACCCAGATCGACCGCATGCGCGTCATGCCGGGGACGCTAAGGACGGGCTGTTTCCGGCTCGTTTCACGATCGCGAACGAGGTGTGACGGTTTCGATGTGGCTTCGAAAGCGCGGGCCTACGCCTCGGACGCGATCTCGTCGATGTCGATGCCGGGCGCCACGAGCCCGCCGATCGTGATCCGGGCGACGGCGTCGGCGACGCGGCGCGCCGGCTGCGGCCGGAGCCGGAACCAGTTCTGCGTTCCCTCGTCACTGGCGAGGATCGTGGCTGACGCCAGCCTGGGGTCGATGTCGCGGAGGCTGCCGTCACGTACGCCGGCCCGAACGAGGGAGGTGAGTCGTCGGTCGAGGAGGGCTCGCTCCTGCCAGTAGTCGGCGAAGCGGTCGCGCTGGCGCCCGGCGATGCGGTGGATCTCGTTGATGTCGAACGGCAGCCCGCACAGCGCCTCGACGTCACCGCGGACGAAGCGATAGAGCTTCAGGGGCACGATGCCGTCGCCGTGCACCAGGCCCTCGATGAGCTCGAGCGGCACCACGTTCGCCCGCGCGACGAGGGCGGCGACGACCTCGTCACGATTGCGGAAGTAGTAGTACAGCGATGACTGACCCAGCCCGACCTCGGCAGCGAGCTTGGACATCGTCGTCGCTTCCACCCCGAGCTGCCCGAACAGGCGCCCGGCCGCGATCAAGACCTCTTCGATCGGGTCACCAGCCGCCATCCGCCCGTCGCGCCGCGGGCGTCCGGTGCGGCGCGGCGTCACGAACCGGACTGTATTCACCCCGCGTTTCGGCCTCGTGAACTCGTGCCCGATGGCTTGCGTTCGACGGCCTCCACGCCGGACACTGAGCGCACATGGTTTCGAGGCTGTATCGAAAGTGAACGAGGAGACGAGGACCGCCACGCTGGCGGGCGCGCGGGACGATGCCCGGAGCCGGGCCGACGGCGCCCCCACGACCGGGCCGACGGTGCCGCCGACCGCCGCGCCCGACCTGCCTGTCGGGGTGGCTCCCGGGAGCGTCGTGTGGGACGAGCCGGTTCCCGGCGGGGGCTACGCCTCCTGCCAGCTGCCACGGAACGCCGTCCTGCAGGTGAGCGACCCTGACGGTGACGCGTGTGTCCAGCTCCTCGTCTACCGGGCTGACCAGACCGCGGAGCGGCTCAACGTCGCCGACACGGTCAAGGTGCAGTGGCAGGCCTACCTCGGCGAGGGCGCGTTGCTCCTGTCGGACATGGGGCGCGTCCTGATGACGATCGTGGATGACACCAGTGCCCGCCACGACTGCCTCGGCGGCTGCTCCAACCGTCGCCGCAACGACGAGCGGTACGGGGACGGCTCCATGTGGGGGCCGGCGCCGAACGGGCGGGACCTCCTTGCGCTCGGGGCGGCGAAGCACGGGCTCGGCCGGGTCGACCTCGGTCCTCCGGTCAACCTGTTCAAGTCGGTGCGCGTGGGCGGCGACGGTGCCCTCCATCTCGATGGATCGCGGCGGCCGGGCACCCACGTCGCCCTCCGCGCCGAGCTCGACGTGATCGTCGTCGTTGCCAACACGCCCCATCCCCTCGACGACCGTGACAGCTACACCGTCAGCCCCGCCCGGTGCACGGCGTGGCTCGGCGGCCCGGCCGCCGACTCGCCGTCGACCCCCGAGCGGCAGCGGGCCTACGAGAACACCGCGCTCGTCCTCGGTGCCCACTCGTGATCGTCCATGACGAGGTGCTTGCCGCCCGGGCGCCGTGGGCCCGGGTGGTGAGGGCGGGGGAGACGTTGCGAGTCGTCGACCTCGGCGGGAACCAGGCCGTCGACTGCCTCCTGTACGACGCCGCCGACCCGGTCCACCGCTACTCCGCCGCCGACACGATCGTCGGGCAGCGCAACATCTTCCTCGTCGAGGGCACGCAGCTCCTGTCCAACGAGGGCGTTCCGATGATGACGATCACGGCGACGACGTGCGCCTACCACGACACGATCGGCGGGGCGTGCAGCCGCGAGTCGAACACCCTCCGCTACGGCCACCACACCGCGCACCAGCACGCGTGTGTGGACAACTTCCTCCACGCTGCCGCGCCATTCGGGCTGGGCAAGCGGGACCTCGTCTCCAACATCAACTGGTTCATGAACGTCCCAGTCGGTGACGACGGCATGCTCGGCATCGTCGATGGCATCTCGGCGCCAGGCCTGTCCCTCGACGTGCGGGCCGAGATCGACGTGCTGGTGCTGATCTCGAACTGCCCGCAGATCAACAACCCGTGCAACGGGTTCGATCCCACGCCCGTGCAGCTGCAGGTCATCGCAGCTCCGTGACGGGCACGTTCACGGTCCTCGCTCCGGGGCCGATGACCACGGTGCAGGACGTGCCCGGTCGCATCGGCTACTGGCACGTGGGCGTGCCGCCGAGCGGGCCGATGGACGACCTGTCGCACCGGCTGGTCAACCGGGTCCTGGGCAACCCCGCCGGTGCCGCCGCCCTCGAGCTCACAGGGGCCGGGCCGACGCTGCAGTTCGACGAGCCGGCGGTGATCGCCGTCGGGGGCGCGCCGATGCCCGTTTTCGTCGACGGGCGCCCGGCGTGGCCGTGGTGGCCCATCGAGGTCGGGGCCGGGAGCGTCGTGACCGTGGGCGCTGGCAGTGGGCCGGGGCTCCGAGCGGCAATCGGCGTGCGGGGTGGCATCGATACCCCTGTGTTCCTTGGCAGCCGCTCGACGTTCACCCTGGGCGGGTTCGGTGGTCACGAGGGCCGGTCACTGGTGGAAGGCGATGTCATCGCTGTCGGTGATGACGTGCTGGGCGCCGCCACGCCGTTGCCGGCGGGCATGGCGCCCGAGCTCGGGACCCACTGGAGCATCGGCGTGCTGGTCGGTCCCCACACGTCGCCCGAGTTCCTGACCGCCGACGGGCTGGCCGAGATGGTCCGGACCACATGGGTGGTGCACCACAACTCGGCCCGTACCGGGGTGCGCCTGATCGGGCCACGCCCCCGCTGGGCGCGGTCCGACGGGGGCGAGGCGGGCTTGCACCCGTCCAACATCCACGACACCGGGTACGCGCTCGGCGCCGTTGACCTCACCGGGGACATGCCGATCGTCCTGGGCCCCGACGGGCCGAGCCTGGGGGGCTTCGTGTGCCCACTGGTCGTCGCGGCCGGCGAACGTTGGAAGCTCGGTCAGGCCCGGCCTGGCGACCAGGTCCGCTTCGTCCCCGTGTCGGCGGCGGGGGCCGCCGTCGCCGGCCGTCAACAGCGAGAGTGGCTCTCCCGGGCGACCGACCGGATCACACCGGTGGCGCGACCAACCTGGAACGCGGTGCCGGCCGCCACCGGTGACCTCGGCGGCGCTGTGGTCCGTCAGTTCGGCGACGTCACCTATCGGCAGGCAGGCGACCGCTTCCTGCTCGTCGAGCTGGGCGAGATGGTGCTCGACGTCGAGCTCCGGCTACGGATCCGCGCGCTGGGAATCTGGGCGGCAGAACACCTTGGGTCGGGTGTCATCGATCTCACCGAAGGCGTCCGGTCGTTGCTCGTCCAGGTCGATGGCGAGCAGCTGTCGGTGGCGCGCGCCGTCGACATCCTCCGCGGCGCCGAGGATGGGCTCGACGACGTGGCCGGGCGGCGGTTCCCGTCACGAGTCGTGCACCTGCCGCTGTCGTGGGACGACCCGGCGACGCGGGACGCCATCGAGCGGTACATGAACGGCGTCCGGCCGGACGCACCCTGGTGTCCCTGGAACATCGAGTTCATCCGACGCATCAACGGCCTCGACAGCGTCGACGACGTGCGGCGCACGGTCTTCGACGCCTCGTACCTCGTCCTCGGCTTGGGTGACGTGTACCTCGGCGCGCCGGTCGCGACCCCCATCGATCCACGCCACCGCCTCGTCACGACCAAGTACAACCCGGCTCGCACGTGGACGCCTGAGAACGCGGTCGGCATCGGCGGTGCCTACCTCTGCATCTACGGCATGGAAGGTCCCGGCGGCTACCAGTTCGTCGGCCGCACCGTGCAGGTGTGGAACGCCGCCCGCCGGGGCCCGCACTTCGAGCAGCCGTGGCTGCTCCGGACCTTCGACCAGCTGCGCTGGTACCCGGTCGGAGCCGATGACCTGCTGGAGATGCGCGAGGCGCAGGCCGCCGGCGCCCTCCCGCTCACGATCGAGGACACGACCTTCCGCCTCACGGACTGCCTTCCCGCCTCCCGGTCGGACGCCGACGCCATCGCCGCCTTTCGCACCCGCCAGCAGGCTGCGTTCGCCACAGAGCAGGCAGCCTGGGCTGCGTCGGGCGAGCTCCAGGTCTAGCTCACGGCTCGATCGCAGTCGGCCGCCTGTCGCGCCCTGCGTACCGGCTGTATGTTGACCATCG
>JAEKLB010000118.1 GCA_019510095.1 Acidobacteriota bacterium
GCACCGTCGAGAAGGGCTTCGTCGAGGGGCACGCCATCGAGGAGGGCAAGTTCGTCGAGTCGGTGGGCGGGGGCATCTCCCAGTTCGCCACCACCCTGTTCAACGCCGCCTTCTTCGCCGGGCTCGACGCCACGGCCGTGGCCGCTGCCGTCGTGTCGGCCGCTCGCCACGCGACGACGGTCATCAACACCGACGTCGAGGCAGTGCGGCTCCCGCCTCGCTTCTCGCGCAGCGATGCCGCTGCACTCCTCGCCTCGGCCCGCAGCGCGACAGCGAGGCCGCTCGCGGTCGACGCTGCTGGCACAGCCGCCGAGGTACCGACGCGAACGCTCCGCCACTGGCTCCGGGCCGAGGCGACGCCATCGGGCCTCCGCCTGGCCGTCGACACCGAAACCGCGGTGCACGACCTCCGGCGGCTCGTTCCTGGTGCGGGGGAACAGCCGGTCGACGCCGGCGTGGAGATCGTCGACGACGCTGCCGTCATCACGCCCGCAGTCGACGGAACCTCCTGCTGCGCGGCGGCCGCTGGGCCCACGATCGCCGCCGCCCTCCGGCATCGAGGAGCGTTGCCGATCGACCTGCCCCTCCGGCACCAACCGGCCAACCGAACCACCGACGAGGTGCAGGCACTTGGCATCACCGAGGTGATCGGGAGCTTCACGACGAGACACCCGGCTCACCAGGCGCGGGTGACCAACATCCACCGCATCGCCGATCTCGTACGGGGGGTGATCATCGAGCCGGGCGAGACCTTCTCGGTGAACGGCTTCGTCGGCAAGCGCACCGTCGAGAAGGGCTTCGTCGGGGGGCACGCCATCGAGGAGGGCAAGTTCGTCGAGTCGGTGGGCGGGGGCATCTCCCAGTTCGCCACCACCCTGTTCAACGCCGCCTTCTTCGCCGGGCTCGACATCCCCGAGTACCAGAGCCATTCGATCTGGATACATCGCTACCCGCGCGGCCGTGAGGCGACGCTCTCATGGCCCAAGCCCGACCTGGTCGTGCGCAACAGCACGCCTCACGGCGTTCTGATCTGGCCGACCTACACCGGGTCGAGCCTGACCGTCTCGTTGTGGTCGACGCCCTTCGTCACCGGCGAGCAGACCGGCCAGACCGAGACCAAGGTCGGCAACTGCACGCGGGTGCGGACCGAGCGGACTCGTCACTATCTCGACGGACGGACCAAGGTGGACGCGGTGTTCGCCACCTACCGGCCCGCCGAAGGAGTGAACTGTTGAACCCGTCGAGCCCGCAGGCATCGAGGACGGCCATGTCGACCGCCGAGATCGTCGTGGTCGGGGCCGGCCCGGCCGGTGCCGCCGCCGCGACCCACCTGGCCCGCGCCGGGCGCGACGTCCTGCTCGTCGACCGAGCCCAGTTCCCCCGCGACAAGTGCTGCGGCGATGGCCTCACAACGGGCGCCCTGCGCGAGCTCGAGGCGCTCGGGCTGCGGCCCGACGATGTCGAGTCGTGGCGAGGGGTCGACGAGGCCGTGCTGCGCAGCCCTTCCGGGAGGGAGATCTCGTTCCCGTTCCCGGCCGACCGAGGCGTCTTCGCCGCCGTCGCCCGGCGGCGCGACCTCGACGCCGCCCTCGTCGAGATCGCCCGGCGGGCTGGGGCCACCGTGGTCGAGGGTCATGCCGTCACCGCCGTCAGCGACGCCGGTGACCACGTCCGCGTGGCCATCGACGGGGTCGGCGACGTGGCTGCCAGGTACGTGGTGGCCGCCGACGGCATGTGGTCGCCGGTACGGCGGTCGCTGGGTCTCGGCGTGCCCGACGCCGATGGGGCCGGCGCCTATCTGGGCGAGTGGCACGCCTTCCGCCAGTACTTCTGCGGCGTCGGTGAGCGGGCGGCCACCGAGTTGATGGTGTGGTTCGAGCCCGACCTCCTGCCTGGCTACGCCTGGTCGTTCCCGTTGCCCGGCGGCCGGGCCAACGTCGGCTTCGGCATTCAGCGCGGTGGCGCCATCCGCACCCGATCGATGGCCGCCCTGTGGCCCGAGCTCCTCGCCCGCCCGCACATCGCCGCCTTTCTCGGCCCCGACGCCGTCGCCGAGTCGAGCCACCGGGCCTGGCCCATCCCGGCGCGGGCCCAGACCATGCCCCTCGCCGGGGCGGGTGGCCGGGTGCTCTTCGTCGGCGACGCGGCCGCCGCCACCGACCCCATGACCGGGGAAGGCATCGGCCAAGCGCTCGTCACCGGGCGATGGGCGGCCGACGCCATCAGCCGGGCCGGCGCCGGGCACCCGGCGCTGGCGGCGACCCTGTACCAGCGGGCTGTCGCCGACGAGCTGCTGCCCGATGCCCTGCTCTCCCGGCTCTTGGGGCGGGTCCTCAAGCTCCCGATCGGCGCCCGGCTGGCCGTTCGGGCGGCCGGCGCGACCGACCTTGGGCGCCGGGCGTTCGCGTTGTGGCTGTTCGAGGCGTGCCCCCGTGCCGTGATCGCGACCCCCCGGCGCTGGTCGAGCACACTGGGGGCTGGGCAGGGCGCCTGGGCTCACGGGCCGGGGCATTCGTCTTCGCGCAGCTGGGACGTGGGCCAGGGTGCTCAGGAAACCAAGCACGCGCTTAGAGAGGGGTAGGGTCGCGCCATGGCAGAGCTCGGGTTCGACGGCAGGGTCGCCATCATCACGGGGGCAGGTGGGGGGCTTGGGCGGCAGCACGCCGAGCTCCTGGCCAGTCGCGGCGCCATGGTCGTGATCAACGACCTGGGCGGTTCGGTGCACGGCGAGGGCGGCGATGTCGGCCCCGCCGAGAAGGTGGCCAAGGAGATCGAGGCCATGGGCGGCGTGGCCGTAGCCGACACCAACAGCGTGGCCACCCCC
>JAEKLB010000119.1 GCA_019510095.1 Acidobacteriota bacterium
CGCGGTGAAGGCCTCGATGGGCGCCGCGCTCGACAGCGGGCCGGCGTCGAGGGCCCGCAGCGCAGGCATCTTGCCGACCAGCTCCATGGCCGCCGCCGTCGCTGCCTTGTGGTCGGAGCACACCAGCACATCGGACTCGATGGGCTGGTCGATGTCGCCGAGGTCCTTGGCCGGCAGGTGGTGCATGGCCGCGGCGACCAGCGCACCCGGTGCCGCGGCCTGGACGCTGGCGGCGATCGACCCGCGGGCCGGGAGCAGCGCGGTGAACTCCCGCCCCATCTTCGTCACGGCGTTGGCCATGGAGATGACGACCTTGCCGGCGAGGGAGTCGGCCACACCCGACACCGTCTCGGTGACACCATCCCACGGTGTGGCCACGACCACGAGGTCGCACGCGGCGGCCCCGGCGTTGTCGGCAGCGCCGACCGAGAGCGCCCGCCCGGGCCACGATCCCACCAGCTGATCACGCACCTGAGCTGCCCGTTCGGCCGATCGGGAACCGATCACCGGCTCCATGCCCACCGACGCCAGACGCGCCGCCAACCCGAGCCCGGCCGGCCCAGTACCCCCGAGGATGCCGATCTGCACGTCCGCCGACGCTATCGGCTGCCCGCGTAGCCTCACCGTCCCTCCCTCCCGATCGGAGTACCCATGGGACTGCTCGACGGCAAGCGAATCCTCGTCACTGGCATCACGACCGACGACTCCATCGCGTACGCGGTGGCCGAGCAGGCCATGGCTGCCGGCGCCGACGTGGCGCTGACCAGCTTCGGCCGGGTGATGTCGCTCACCAAGCGGGTGGCGAGGAAGCTGCCGGCCGAGCCGCCCGTGTTCGAGCTCGACGTCACCTCCGCCGACGACGTCGCCAATCTCGCCGGCGCCCTGCGCGACCACGGTTGGGACACGCTCGACGGCGCGGTCCACTCGATCGGCTACGCCCCGCCGTCGTGCCTGGGCCAGGGCATGTTCGAGGCCAGTTGGGACGACGTGGGCACCGCCATGCACGCGTCGGCCTACTCGCTCAAGGCGTTGGCCGAGGGCGTGCTCCCGCTCATGGGCGCCGGGGCCTCCATCGTGGGGTTCACGTTCGATGCGACGGTGGCGTGGCCGGCGTACGACTGGATGGGCCCGGTGAAGGCCGCCTTCGAGGCCACCAGCCGCTACCTCGCACGCGACCTCGGTCCCCGCGGCATCCGGGTCAACCTGGTGGCCGCCGGACCGATCCGGTCAGTGGCGGCCAAGTCGATACCTGGCTTCTCGACCATCGAGGGCATGTGGTCCGACCGGGCGCCCCTCGGCTGGAACGTGTCCGACGCCACCGCCGTGGGCCGCACCACCGTCGCCCTCCTCTCCGACTGGATGCCCGCCACCACCGGCGAGATCGTCCACGTCGACGGCGGCTTCCATTCGACCGGCGCATAGCGCCCGTCGTCGCCTCGAAAGCACAGCTTTCTCGGCGAGTTTGGTGCCGCCCCTCCGGGCCGGCGGGTGGCATCGACCGGCAATGCCGGATCGATGCGCGGGAGATCAGTCGGTGGTGAGATAGCGCGGGTTCGCGATCGCCAGCTTGTCCCTCACGGCGGCTCGCAGGGCGGCGGCGACCTCGTCGTAGCGGTCGTCGAGGGCGCCAGACGTGATGGCGGCCGCCAGCTCCGAGTCGGAGCTGACGCCAAGTGACGCCAGGCGTTCGGCGTGGGCGGCGTCGAGCCCGGGGCCGATGGTGAGCTCGCGGCCGACCTGGGCGAGCACGTTCATGGCCACTCGCGCGTGGAACGACACCCGGCCGCTGGTGGTCGGCACGACGTCGAGCTCGAGGAAGTCGCGTACCGCGTCGACCAGCTCCGCCGCAGTTGGGCGGTCGGACACGCTCATGGCAGCAACAGGAGCATGTCGTGCTCGATCTCGCACACTCGACGGCCAATGGCAGCCAGCTCCACGCTGCGCTCGGCACCCGACAGGTGGGTATGCACCTGTTGCATGGCGATCACCCCCCAGCGGAGGTTGCCGTAGAGCTCCCACCACCGGAGCGCATCAGCGTCGACGGGCTGGCCACCGGCCTGCTCGTAGGCGGCGATCAGGTCCTCCCGCCGCCCGACCCCACCCACTGGCAGCGATCCACCGAATCGCCACGACTTCACACACAGCCAGGCGAGATCCTCGAGCGGGTCCCCGGCATGGACCATCTCCCAGTCGAGCAGCGCCCGCACCCCTTCGGCACCGACGATCACGTTGCCCATGCGGAAGTCACCGTGCACGACCACGGCCTCCGCCGCGTTCGGCCGATTGCCGCCCAACCAACGGAATGCCAGCTCGAAGACCGGGTGGGGGTCGCGGTAGCTCTCGTAGCGGTCGCGCCAGAACTCCATCGGGCTCTCGTCGATCCCGGTGACGGAGCTGACGTCGATGGTCTGGATGGCAGCCACGGCACGCCCGCATTGCTCGGCGAATCGCTGGCGTGCCGTCTCGTACGGCTCGTCGCGGAGGATGCGGCGGGCGATCGTCTCACCCTCGACCCGGTCGACGACGAACCAGTCGTCGCCGCTCGCGAGCATGTGCGCCACTGGTACACCGGCGCCCTCGGCTGCCCGCAACGCGGCAATCTCCGTCGCGGTGGCCGCGATGCGGAGCCCGCCACCGGCCCGGTCCCGTTGCAGGATGAGTGGCCGGTCGTCAGCGTCGAACGACCACGTCTCTCGCGACGCACCACCGGAGAGCTGGGTCAGCCCCTCGATGCGCGAGGCGCCGAGTGCCGCCGCCAGCATGGCCGAGACGTCTTCCATGACGAG
>JAEKLB010000129.1 GCA_019510095.1 Acidobacteriota bacterium
ATCTGACCGGCCTCCTCGACCGAGAAGCCGAGGGCCAGCCGTCGGTCGACGGCCCGATAGGCATGCGGCAGCGGTGTCAGGTGCGCCAGCTGCTCGACAAGGTGAAGCGCGTCCTCCGCATCAGCAGGAGCTACGTCATGCAAGAGGCGCTCCCGCTCCTCTCGCACATCGATGGGGGCGGTGGTGGGAGCGCTGTCGGGATCGGGAACCCGTGCATCCATGGTCTGTGTCTGCCCTGACCTGCACGTGGGCAACCGTCGGCACGGCCAAATGGCTGGTGAACGGGTGTCAGCGAGTGGAGAGGACGACCATGAACTGCCCGCCGCCGGGCTCGACCGAGCTGGCCACCTCGAGACCGGGCGCCAGGCGCGAGAGCCGGTCGACGAGCCACGTGCCCGCGTCGACCGCGTCGGCGGCGGTCGGGCAGCGGGCGACGATCTCGCGGCCGCCCTTCCGTTGGAGCCGATCAGCGAGGGGAACGATCGGGGCCGGATCGGCGACGAACAGGTGCGGCGCCCACGGCACCACCGCCGGGTTGGCGCCCTTCTTGGTGTTGCAGCCCCGATGGGCCAGCCGCTCGTCGGCGGGCCCCGACTTCTTGGCCTTCGCCTTCGTCACCACGGCGTCGATGCTGGGGCCGCGGTCGTCGTTGACCGACATTCCGGGATCGACCGGTTCGTCGCACAGCCAGCACCGCCAGCCGTCACGTTCGCCGATCTCGTCGAGCCGCCCCATCAGGCGATGCTGGTCGCGGTCACGCGCTGAGGCGGAACGGCGGGTACTGGTCGGTGACCAGCGCGAACGCGTAACCGACGACCCGGTTGTGCCAACGCATCACGCCGACGGTGAAGTCGAACAGACTGCGCGGGTAGCGGCCGGTGAAGAGGATGGCGAACCAGGCGACGATCGTCGCCAGCACCATGCCGATGAACAGGAAGACCAGCACGATGTAGTGCGGTATGGCGAGGAACCACTTCACGAGTGGCAGCCACTGGTTCAGCTCGGTGGCCGCGTCGGGATAGGGCAGCTCGAGGTGAACGGCCTGCTCCTCGTCGGTCGAGGGGTACTCATCGCGGAGGAGTAGGAGATAGGTGAACGCCCGGTTGGCGAACCGGAGGTAGTTGAGGTTGAAGTCGAACCACCAGCGTGGGTACTTCTGGCGGAACACGATCAGCAGCAGGGGCGGGATGAACAGGATCCCGCCGGCGAAGCCGGCGAACACGGGGCCGTTGCCCGCCTTGCTGTCGATGCCCGACTCGCCCAGCGAGGCGAGCACGATCAGGATCGGGATGACGAGGACCAGCCGGAACAGGGTCGTGACCCGGTTCCGGGCATCGTCGGGATAGTCGACGTCGAACTGCACCGGATAGCCGGGCGAGGTCGATTGCATGGGTCAGCTCCTGTGAGACGCTCCACCAGGGAGGAGGGGCCGCCGCGCCGGAACCCTACGAGCCTGCGGCGGGCTCGACACGCAAGACTGGGGGGCATGAGGACACAACCGTGACCGCCGTCGAGTCGGGCTGGGCCAAGCACCCGGACTACCGGATCGACCTGGTGCCGGTCGAGGGCCGGGCCGAAGCGTGGTTCGGCGACCTGCTGCTGGCCGAGAGCACCTCGGTCATCCGGCTCGAGGAGATCAACCACGTCGACCGCCACTACTTCCCCGACGCCGACGTGCGTTGGGAGCTGTTCACCGCCACCGACCACCACTCGATCTGCCCGTTCAAGGGTGAGGCCGACTACTGGAGCCTCACCGCCATCGGTCCCGTCGAGGAGAACATCGTGTGGGCCTACCGCCGGCCCTTCCCGGAGGTGGCGGGCATCGCCGGCTACGTGTGCTTCTACGAGGAGCGGATCCGGCTGGTGCTCAACGCCTGACCCACCGCTACCGGTGCTGGTTGCGAACGACCTCGCTGAAGGGGAGGTCGCGGTCGGGTGACGGTTCGCGGGGGAGGCCGAGGAGGCGCTCGCTCACGATGTTGCGCTGGATCTCGTTGGTGCCGCCGGCGATGGCGATGCCGCGGGCGCTGAGCCACGCCTCGCCAGCAACGCCGCCGACCTTGGCGTCGCCCTCCCAGATCACGCCGTCGGCGCCGCCCACGGCCAGGCCGATCTTGGCGTGGCGGGACGACAGGGCACCGAGGTGGAGCTTGAGCAGTGAGCCCCACGGGCCCTTGAACTGACCGGTGCGCATGCCGGCGGCGATCCGATCGTTGGCGAAGCGCGACGCCGTGTACTCGATGTACGACTCGGCCATCAGCTGGCGCAGCACGGGATCGCCGCCCACGCCCCGCTGCTTGGCGGTGGCGATGACGCCGTCAGCGCTGCGCTGGGCCTGGCGGTTGGTGGGCCGGGCGTTCTGGAGCCCGTAGCCGTAGCCCGCCCCACCGGTGGCGTTGCGCTCGTGGAACAGCAGCGACTGGGCCACCGCCCATCCCGAGTTCTCCTCCCCCACCAGGTTCTCGACCGGCACCACCACGTCGTCGAAGAACTCCTGGCAGAAGTGGCCGGGGTTGCCGTCGACGGCGCGGATCACCTCGAGCACCAGACCAGGGGTGTCGTGGAGCGGCACGGCGATCATCGACAGGCCTCGGTGCTTCGGCGCGTCCCAGTCGGTGCGGGCCAGGCAGAGCCCGAAGTCGCACGTATGGGCGCCGGAGCTCCACATCTTGGCGCCGTTGAGCACGTAGGTGTCGCCGTCACGGGTGAGGCGGGTGGTGGCACCGGCCAGGTCGGAACCGCCGCGCGGCTCTGACAGGAGCTGCATCCATGTCTCCTCCCCCCGCAGCATGCGCGGGAGATGACGGCGCTTGAGCTCCTCCGACCCGTGATCGAGGATGGTCGGCGCCATCATGCCGATGGAGACCTGCCACGGCATCCCGCACGGCGCCCAGCGATGAGCAGCGCGCACCTCGTCGTAGAACACCTTCTGGTGGGCCAAGGTGAGCCCGGCACCGCCGTACTCGCGGGGAAAGGCGATGCCAGCGAAGCCCGAGTCGAACAGCAGCGCCTGGAGGGCGCGGTCGTCGTCGCCGGGATGGTCGCGGTCGGGAAGGTTCGCCTCGATCCAGGCCCGGGCCCGGATGCGGAACGACTCGACGTCCTCGTCGACTGCTTGGTCACGTGCGTCTGTCATGTCGAGTCCTCAGATCTCGAGGAGCGCTGCCACGCGCTCCTTGTGCTCTTCCGGCGAACCCCACACGGCACGGTTGACCGCGGCCCGGCGCGAGTACAGGTGGATGTCGTGCTCCCAGGTGACGCCGATGCCGCCGTTGAGCTGCACGCAGTCGTCGAT
Organism: Acidobacteriota bacterium; assembly: GCA_019510095.1. GTDB lineage: Bacteria > Actinomycetota > Acidimicrobiia > Acidimicrobiales > CADCSY01 > JAEKLB01. Next base: position 3,296 of record JAEKLB010000129.1, read on the forward strand.
GATGTCGAGGCAGTGGTCAGCGATGTAGGCCTTGGCCACGCTCACCAGTCGGGCCGCCTCACCATCGGTGGCGTCGGCATCGACTGCAGCGGCGGCCGCGTCGCTCAACGCCTTGGAGAACTCGAGCCACTGCAGCATGTCGGCGATGCGGTGTTTCAAGGCCTGGAAGGACGCGATGGGCCGGCCGAACGCGTACCGGTCCTGCGCGTACTCGACCGTCGTCTCGAACACCCGGTCGGCAGCGCCGACCGTCTCGGCGCACTGGAGCGCGACCGCGATCTGGAGCTGTCGCTCGACTGCCGCCTCGGCTCCGCCGACCTCACCGACCAGCGCCGAGCCCGGTAGGCGGACGTCGTCGAAGACCACTGAGCCGTAGCGGCGGACGATGTCGATGCTGCGGCCGGGCACGACCGTGAGCCCAGCGGTGTCGGTGGCCAGCAGCACCTGGGTCAACCCGGCGTCGGCCCTGGCGGTGACGAGGAGGTGCCCGGCCTGGGCAGCCGCCTCGACATAGGCCTTGCGGCCGGCCAGCACCACGTCGCCACCATCGACGGTGAGGGTGAGGCGCACGGCATCGGCGTCCCACGAGCGGCCGGGCTCGGCGAACGCCCATGCGGCAACCTCATCGCCGCTCACCAGGCCGGCGATCAACGCCTGCTGGTCGGCCGACCCCCACGTAGCCAAGGTCGAGGCCACCACGTTGACCGGGACGAACGGGCCCGGTGCGACCATGCGGCCCATCTCCTCGGCCACGATCACGGCGTCGGCGACCGGGCTGCCCGACAAGGTGCCGCCGCCCAACTGCTCGGGCACCAGCAGCGAGGTCCAGCCGAGGTCGGCCGCCGCCCGCCACCAGCCACGGTCGAACCCGTCGGGCGAGTCCCATCGCTGCCGTACGGCTGTCAGCGGACTCTCGCTCTCCAGGAACTTCCGCGTTGTCTCCCGGAAGAACTCCTGATCCGCCGTCAGCTCGAGCTTCACGATCCCCCTTTGGGATGGTGCTGATGATGCGGCCCGAGCGTATGCGGGGCAGGCGGCCGAGGCCGCGAAGTTGTATACTGTTAGGAGTGCCTAACGACTTGCGGGGGCGCCTCCGCCTGGTGGCGGAGAGCAAGACGTTCACGTCGCTGCGCGTCCCCAACTACCGCCGCTACTTCATCGGCCAGCTCATCTCGGTGACCGGCGTGTGGATGCAGGTCGTGGCCCTGTCGTGGCTGACCCTCGACCTCACCGGCAGCGGCACGTCCCTCGGGCTGGTGATCGGCGCCCGCTTCGTGCCGGTGCTGCTGCTCGGGCCCTACGCCGGCCTGGTCGCCGATCGCATGGACAAGCGCACGGTGCTGCGCATCAGCCAGAGCGCGGCCATGGTGCTCGCCCTGCTGCTGGCCCTGCTCTGTGCCACCGACACCGTGACGGTGTGGATGGTCTATGCCATCTCGGTCGGCTTCGGCATCGGCAGCACCGTCGACGGCCCGGCCCGCCAGACCTTCATCAGCGAGCTGGTGGGGCTCGACAACGTGCGCAACGCGGTCACCCTCAACTCGGTGATGATCTACATCGCCCAGATCGTCGGGCCCGCCGTCGGCGGCGTGGTGATCAACGTCAGCGGCGTCGCTCTCTGCTTCCTGATCAACGCCATCAGCACGAGCGCGGTGCTCGTGAGCCTGGCGCTGCTCGATCCCGACGACCTCCAGCCGGCGCCGCGCGAGGAACGGGCCAAGGGCCAGATCCGGGAGGGTCTCCGGTACGTGCGCCACAACCCGGAGCTGCTGGCGACCATGGTGATGATCGTCGTCGCTGGGACGTTCGCGTGGGAGTACCAGATCACCCTGCCCCTCATCGCCAAGGACGTGTTCGGCGGCAACGCCTCGTCGCTGGGCTGGCTGATGTCGAGCATGGGTGGTGGTGCGGTGGTGGGCGGCCTGATTGCCGCGTCCCGCCCGACGGCCACGGCGCGAACGCTGGCCCTGGCCTGCATGCTCTGGGGTGTGACCCTCACGGTCGCTGCCGCGGCGCCGAACCTCGGCCTCGGCGTGTTCCTCATGCTGTTCGTGGGGTTCGGCACGATCTCGTTCTCGGCGACCAGCAAGTCGACGTTGCAGCTGGTTGCCGAGCCGCGCATGCGGGGCCGCGTCGTGGCCCTGTGGTCGGTGTGCGTCAGCGGCAGCACGCCCATCGGCGCGCCGATCGTCGGCTGGATCGGCCAACACTTCGGCGCCCGATGGTCATTGGTGGCTGGCGGTGTCCCGACTCTCGTCGTCGGCGGGGCCTATTACGTGTGGTTCAAGTTGGGTCACGCCGCACCCGAACACGCGGATGCGGCAGTTGCCCTGCTCAACGAGCCGGAGCCAGCCCCGACGCCCTGAGCAGGGGATCAGGGTTCGGGGCTGGCTCACGGGTTTGTCACCGCTTGGGCAGGGTCAGGTGGGCGGCGCGCTGGTGTACTTCTTGCCGGTGCCACAGATCCAGGTCAGGCGGTTCACGATCTGGCCGCTCTTGTCCATGTGGAAGTACTTCCCGTCCTTGACCAGGTGCTCGGTCCAGCAGTCGTTGCCTGCGTGGAGACCGGTACCGGGCTTCTGCACGGTGTAGTCGATCGGCTGCACGAGCCCACCGAGGGTCTCGCCCTTCACGGTGTAGAGGGCGTTGAGGAAGTCCTGCCGAGTGGGGTTGGCCACCGTCATGCGACGAAGCACCGACGCCATCATCTCGAGGCTGTCCCAGGTCATCACGCTGTTCTGCCCGGGCGTGCTGCTGACCAGGTCAGTCGTGTTGAGCGCCTTGTGGAAGTTGGCCAGCTCCGGACCGTCGTACCAGATCCCCGCCTCGTAGAGGTTGCCGGCGATCTGCTCGCCCTTTGCTGAGTCGATCACGCTCTGGTTGGCGATGCCACCCTGGGCGAAGACCGGGTGGTAGTTCTGGCGGGCGCAGTCACGCACCAGGTTGGCCATGTTGATGCCGTTGTTCTGGAGGAAGTCGGCGCCGGCCTGCTTGGCAGAGAGGCAGTTGGCGGTGTAGTCGGGCGCGTTTGCTGACGCCGGGCTGGCCGCGAACTTGATGCCTTCGCGCTGAGCAGCGCTCTGCAGGACCGGGATGGCGAACGCGCAGGCCGTCGTCTCGGTGCAGTAGATGGTGTCGAAGAACTTCGAGCCGACGTCGCGGGCCGCGGCGATCTGGCCGTAGACGCCGGCGTTGAAGCCGGCATCGACCGGGAAGTACATCGGCTGGGAATCGAACTCGGGCAGGTACGGCGACCCGCCGAGGATGGGCAGCTTGTGGTCGTCGAGGTACTTATCGGACGCGGGAAGCCCGTTGATCGCCTGCTGACCGACGATGGCCAGGACGCCGTCCTTGTCGAACTCCTTGACCGCCTGGGTCGTCTTGGCCGTGTCGGCCTTGATGTCGGTCAACTCGATCTGGATCTTGTAGCCGTTGACCGTGGAGTTGTTCTGGGCCAACCACGCCTGGGTCATCTTCCGCTCCTCCTGGAGCGTCGGGGCGCCAGAAGACGCGTTGACCGAGTTGTAGAGCTCGCCGAACTTGGCAACGCCCTTGGACGCCACGCCCTTGGCGGTGGTCGTGGTGACGCCGGCCTTGACCGTGGTGGCCGTGGCCTTCTTGGTGGTCTTCTTCTTCCGGACGCACTTCTTGGCCTTGTTGCGGGTGTAGCCCTTCTTGCAGGCCTTGGTTGCGGCCGACGCGTCGACGGCGGTGGCCAGCGGCGCGAGGAGCCCCAGCGCGAGCACAGCCGCACCGAGGCGCGAGACGAGACGTGAACGATTCAGCACCTAAAATTCCCCCTGCTGGGTTGTCGAATGGATGTTTGCGGAGCCGGCAATATTTCCTATATTTTCCCGCGACGCAAAATGGACCGACCCGAAAAAAGGGAGTCCGCGTGGAGCCTGAGGTCGTCGCCGAGGACACCGGTCTCGGGGAGGGCCCGGTGTGGTGCCCCGACGGCACCCTGGTGATCACGAGCGTGGACCGCGGCGTGCTGCTGCGGATCTGGCCGGAAACCGGCAGGAAGGAAGTGGTCGCCGACACCGCCGGCTCGCCCAACGCCGCCCAGCTGGCCAGCGACGGCGGGTTCATCGTCACCCAGGCGGGCGGCCACGACCTCTCGCCCTACGCACCCAGCGCCAGCGCCACCCGCCCCCCCGGCAGCGCCGTCTTCTACCAAGAGCCGGCCGGGCCCCGACCCACGGCGAGCGGCCTCCAGCGGGTGCTGCCCGACGGCAGTGTCCGATATGTGGCGAACGAAGGGTTCATGGCGCCCAACGACCTGACCGTCGCCGCCGACGGCACCGTGTACTTCACCGACCCGCCGATCCTGAACCCACCGACCAACCGAGAGCTGCTGCAGGGACGGGTGTGGGCGCTCCGTCCCGATGGGCGCCTCCAGCTGGTGGCCGACGGCTACTACTACTGCAACGGCATCGCCCTCGGCGCCGACGGCGTGCCGATCGTCGTCGAGCGCAGCGGGCTCCAGCGGGTCTTCCCCGACGGCAGCAAGGAGTGGGTCATCGAGTCGATGGGCGCCGGGTCGGGCGACGGCATCTGCGTCGACGTCGAGGGCCGCATCTACGCACCGTTCAACCCCCAACGCGGCGTGAAGGTCATCGAGGACGGCAAGGAGGTCGACTTCCTGCCGGTCCCACAAGGCCCGCCCGGTGTCGTGACCAATTGCTGCTTCGGCGGTTCGGACATGCGCACGTTGTTCGTCAACGACGCGTTCCACGGCCGGGTCCTGGCGTGGGAGTCGATGCCGTCGCCGGGGCTCCCGCTACACCCCTGGCCGGTGCCGGCCTAGCGGCTCGGCCGCCGGTCGATCGACCTCTAGCGTCGGTGGCCGTGTCCGAGGTTCAGGAGTATCGGCAGCACCGGTTCGAGCGGCCGGCGGGAGCGTGTGAGCTCCTGCTGGTCAGGCACGGGGAGTCGATGCCGGTCCGTCCCGGCGTGCCGATCCCGTCGGCCGACGGTCACGACGACCCCGACCTCGACCCGGTCGGGGTGGCGCAGGCCGAGCGGGTCGGCGAGCGCCTTGCCGGCGAGGACATCGCCGCCATCTACGTGACGACCCTGCGGCGGACGGCCCAGACGGCGGCGCCGCTGGCGGCCCGCCTCGGCCTCACGCCGGTGGTCGAGCCTGATCTGCGCGAGGTCTTCCTCGGCGACTGGGAAGGCGGGAAGTTCCGCAAGAACATGGTCGAGGGTCATCCCATCGCCATCCAGATGCGCGAGGAGCAACGATGGGACGCCATCCCCGGCGCCGAGCCCGCTGACGTGTTCGCCGCCCGCGTCAGGCGGGGCATCGAGCGCATCGCCGCCGCTCATCCCGACCAGGCCGTGGCCGTCGTCGCCCACGGTGGCGTGATCGGCGAGGTCTTCGCCCTGGCGTCGCAGACGAACCGGCCCTGGAGCTTCATCGGCGCCGACAACGGCTCGATCAGCCACCTGGTCGTGACGAGCGACCGGTGGATCATCCGCCGGTTCAACGACACCGCCCATCTCGACCTGGCCTTCACCACCCGCAGCGAACCGCTGATCTGAGCCGTGGCCGGCGAGCCGCTGGAGTCGACCCGGGTCGATCGCTGGCTGTGGGGCGTGCGGCTCTACAAGACCCGGTCGCTGGCCACTGACGCGTGCCGGGGTGGCCACGTGCGGGTGAACGGGGGGGCGGCCAAGCCGGCCACGACCGTCCGGATCGGCGACCGGGTCGAAGCCACCGCCGGCGAGCGGGAACGGGTGCTCGAGGTGGTGCGGGTAATCGACAAGCGGGTGAGTGCGACGGTGGCGGCCGAGTGCCTGGTCGACCACAGCCCGCCGGTGCCGCCAAAGGAGGACCGCATCCCGCCGGTCTTCATCCGCGATGTCGGCACCGGTCGCCCGACCAAGCGCGACCGCCGCGACCTCGACCGCTTCCGCCGGAGCTGACCGCTGCACCTCCTCGTTCTTTGGCGACTGGTGGGCCGCAGAGCGGCACCAGTCGCCAAAGAACGGGAAGTCAGGCGATGTCGGGCGTCGAGTCAGTCGAGGTCGACGACGAGTCAGTCGAGGTCGACGACGATCAGCTCGTCGGCGAGGAAGGTGTCGCCTTCGCGGTGACCGGCCAGCTCGACGGCGTCGCCCACGATGGGCGTGGTGCCCTCGGGCTCGACGGCGGCGCCAGGGGCCATGCGGACGGTGAGCGAGCCGGTCTGCTCGCCGAACGACGGCGCCCACTGCCAGTCGCTGCGCACGACGAGCTGGGGCGCGACCTGGGTGACCTCGCCGGCGAGCCGGAGCCGGGTGGCCCCGCCTGCGGCCGCCGAGCCGGGCGCCCCGGAGAGAACGGTGAGCGAGACGAACAGGCCGACGGCCACGACCGCCACACCCAAGCGGGCATCGCGTCGTCGCATCGCGGGCAGCCTACGACCGCCGCCCAACGCCCCCTCGGCATGCACGTCAATCACCGTGGTGGCCCTTCTCGTGCTTCTTCTTGTCGGGATGCTCGCCGTGCTTGCCCCTGTCCATCACCACCGGTGCTGCAGTCGTGGTCGTGGTGGTGATGAGCGCAAGTGAGCTGTCGACGACCGCGGCCGATGCGAGCACGGCGGCGGCGCGCTTGTCGCTGATGTCGCCCTGGCGCTGCAGCCCGGCCACCGTCGTGCGGATGGCGGTCAGATCGGCCCGGGCCCGGTTGACGTCGCGGGCACCGGCGGCCACTCGCAGGTCGGCCACCGTCGCCGACAGCGTCGACGATCCGTCCTTCGACAGCTCGTGACTCCCACCGCCACAGCCGGCAAGGGCGAGCGACAACAGCACGGCGACGAGCACCCGACCGCGGGAGGTCATCGCTGCACCAGGCGGCCGAGGTGCTTGATGGCGTCGTCGAGGGCGGGCGGGACGGGCTGGGTCGGCGGCGGGGCGGCGGTGGTCGACGGCGCGGTGGTTGCGGGCGCCGGCGGGCCGCCTCCACCGGTCCCGGCGGTGAGCACCAGCAGCAGGGCGGC
>JAEKLB010000020.1 GCA_019510095.1 Acidobacteriota bacterium
GCATCGATCACCGTCTGGTTGGCGACGCCGCCCGACGCGTAGTTGGGGTGGTAGTTCTGCCGCGCGCAGTCACGGACCAGGTTGGCGAAGTTGGTCCCGTTGCTCTGCAGGAAGTCGACGCCCTTCTGCTTGGCGTCCAGGCAGTTGGCGGTGTAATCGGCCGCCACCGCCGACGCGCCCTGCGAATCGCCCTTCATCCCTTCACGCTGGGCGGCCGCGTTGGTCACCGGGACCGACTGGCCACACGCTGCCGCCTCGGTGCAGAACAGGTTGCGGAAGTACTTCGAGCCCATGTCACGAGCCAATGCCACTTGCCCGTACACGCCCGCGTAATAGCCGGCGCTGACCGGGAAGTACATCGGATGAGTGTCGAACTCCGGCGTGTACGGCTGGCCGCCGAGCACGGGAAGCTTCTTCGCCGAGAACAAGTCGTCCCCGGCCGGCAGCGCGGAGTTGGCGATGTTCTGCCCGACGATGGCCAGCACACCGTCCTTCTCCAGCTCGCGCAGTGCCGCAAGGCCGCGCGCGGAGTCGCCGCGGGAGTCGCGGTACTCCACCGCGACCTTGTAGCCGTTGATCCCGCCGGCGGCATTGGTCTGGTTCACCCATGCCTCCCCGATCTTGCGGGACTCGTCAAGCGTCTTGGCCCCGGTGTTGACGTTGATCGACGTCCCCACCGTGCCAAACGTCAAGGTGCCCTTGAACGCCGTCCCGCCGGACTTGACAGTCGTCGTCGTGGCGACCCGCTTGGTCGTCGCCGCCACCTTCCTCACACACTTCTTGGCCTTGTTGCGGACGAAGCCCTTCTTGCACGGCTTGGGCTTGGCCGCCGCCACCTCTGCACTCAACGTCGAGAGCAGCCCCAGCTTGCCCCCGTGGGCAAGCTGTACCGGGGGCTGGTGTAACACCCGTCACACCTCCAGGTAAAGACCAGTATTTGGCCTAGTCATTTCGGGTAGTGCAGCCAATGGAGCCCTTCGGCGTCCCGTCCGCCTGCGCGCGAAGCGGCCCCCGGCTTACGCCGGGGGCCGCTTCGTCTGCAGGGACTTGGGTCAGCCGACGTTCTGCACGGGGTAGTACCCGGTGCCACAGATGAACGTGAGCTTGTTGACGATCTGGCCGCTCTTATCGATGTGGTACCACTTGCCGTCCTTCACGGTGGCTTCGGTCCAGCAGTCGTTGTAGGCGTGCGTGCCGTTCTTCTGCGTCGTGTAGTCCGCCGGTGCCACCTGGCCGCCGAGGGTCTCGCCCTTGATGGTGTAGAGGGCGTTGAGGAAATCGGCCCTGGTGGGGTTGGCCTGAGTGAGCTTCTTGATGGCCGCGCCGGCCATCTCCCAGCTCAGCCAGGTGTAGACCGAGGCCTGCCCCGCAGGATTCGAGCCGCCCAAGCTGAGGTCGGTCGTCGCCAGCGCCTTGCGGAACCGCGCCACTTCGGGACCGTCGTAGAAGATGCCGAAGTCGTAGAGCTGGCCACCGACGTTCTCGCCCTTGCCGCCATCGATCACTGCCTGGTTGGCGACGCCGCCCGACGCGTAGTTGGGGTGGTAGTTCTGCCGAGCGCAGTCACGCACCAGGTTGGCGAAGTTGGTGCCGTTGCTCTGCAGGAAGTCGACGCCCTTCTGCTTGGCGTCCAGGCAGTTCGATGTGTAATCGGCCGCCACCGCCGATGCGCCCTGCGAATCGCCCTTCATGCCTTCACGCTGGGCTGCCGCGTTGGTCACCGGGACCGACTGGGCACACGCCGGCGCCTCGGTGCACCAGAGGTTGCGGAAGTACTTCGAGCCCATGTCACGAGCCAGCGCCACCTGCCCGTACACGCCCGCGTGATAGCCGGCGCTCACCGGGAAGTACATCGGATGGCTGTCGAACTCCGGCGTGTAGGGATTGCCGCCGACCACGGGGAGCTTCTTCGACGACAGGATGTCGTTCGTGGCCGTCATCATGTTGTTGACGTCCTGCCCGACGATGGCCAGCACACCGTCCTTCTCCAGCTCCTTCATGCCCTGAACGCCCCGCGAGGTGTCGGCGCGTGCGTCGCGGTACTCCATGGCGACCTTGTAGCCGTTGATCCCCCCGGCGGCATTGGTCTGGGCCACCCATGCCTCGCCGATCTTGCGGGACTCCTCCAGCGTCTTGGCCCCAGTGTTGAAACTGACCGACGTCCCGAGCGAGCCGAACGTCAAGGTGCCCTTGGACGCGGTCCCGCCGGACTTGACAGTTGTCGTCGTGGCGACCCGCTTGGTCGTCGCCGCCGCCTTCTTCACACACTTCTTGGCCTTGTTGCGGACGAAGCCCTTCTTGCACGGCTTGGGCTTGGCCGCCGCCACCTCTGCACTCAACGTCGAGAGCAGCCCCACCGCCGCGACGATGGCTAGGACGCGCGTGAACGCGCTCCGATTGGTCAACCTCACAGGTCCCCCTTGTGGTAGCGACGCTTGCCCCCGTGGGCATGCTGCACCGAGGGCCGGTGTAACAGCTGTCACAGGCTCTCGTAAAGACCTGATCTCCCCTAGTCACTTCGGGTGGTGCAGCCGATGGACCCCCTCGGCTGACGGTCAGGCTGCGCGCCGACACCGACACGACGATCGACCGCAATTGTGATCGCTGTCTCACATCCCGATCACCAACAACCCGAGGTTGCGTCGGTCCGGCGCACCGTCGCCGGACGGTAGACAGGCGCCATGGAGCCATCGATCGCCCGGCGGATGCACCTGCCCGTCGAGTCCATCCACACTGTCGTGTACTTCGCCGAGGAGGCCCAGGCGATCTACACCGGCATCGGCCTGAAGCCGGGGGGCATGAGCTACTTCGCGCCGCGGGCGGCGCCGATGGGGGCCGTGCCACCCGAAGTCGTGGCGTCCACGTTCTACAACTTCTCGCCCGGGCCCATCCACCGTGCGTTTCCGCTGGCCTGGGAGCGGGTGAGCCCCGAGCGCACCGTGACCGCCCGCCTCGAGCTGGTCGATGTGTCCCTTCGCCGCCTGCTCGGTGACGACGTGGTCGAAGGCGGGGAGGTCACCGAAGCAGCCGGGCTGGCGCGCTCCGCCGCCGAGGCCTGTCCCGTCGACGGTCGGCCCCTCTTCGCCGGCCATGCCTCGCTGCCCTGGCCCGACGCGCCCCACCTGGCCCTGTGGCATGCCATCTCGTTGGTGCGGGAGTTCCGCGGCGACGGGCACGTCGCCGCGCTCGTCGCCGCCGGGATCAACGGCATCGATGCCCTGCTCACCTACGCCGCGACTGACGCGGCGTCACCCAACATGCTCCCAAGCCGCGGCTGGCAGCCCGAGGAGCTGGATGCCGCCCGCGGCCGCCTCCGGGAGCGGGGCTGGCTCGACACCGGCGGCGCCCTCACCGACGCCGGCCGGGCCGCACGCCAAGAGGTCGAGGACCGCACCGACGTCCTCGCCATCGCCCCCTGGCGAGCCCTCGGTGCTGCCGGTTGCGACCGGCTCCACGAGTTGCTCGTGCCGCTGGCGAGCGCAATCACCAGCGGGCAGTCGCACTGACGGTGCGCGCGCGCCCGAAAGCGGGGTGCTAGGGCGCGACTCGCTCCGAGCTGAACGGGCCGAACGATGTGTCCGTTGTGGAGTTGTCGGCGCGGGGGTCGACGGTCAGGCGCAACCACTCCAGCGAGGGCGGGCCGGTATGCCCGACTCGAGAGGCAGCATCGTGGGTGTTGTGCTCGATCCCGTGGGGCGTGAGGGTCAGCGCGACGACACCAACCACTGTCGAGCTCCCTCGCCGGGTAGCAGGCGTCCGAACTCGAGCCCAGGGAAGTGGGGTGCGCCCACCAGGTCGTCGCCGTTGACCTCGCGCAGCAGGGCCGCTCGGGTGGTCCGGGCGAGGGCCTGGTCCATGTCGGCCATCGCCTCCCAGTCAGGACTGGTCAGCTCGAGCGGACAATGGACGACATCGCCGAGGATCAGCGCCCGCGCCGTCCCCGAGCTCACGACCACGACCGAGCTGCCGGGCGTGTGACCTGGCGTCCGTCGCACGTCGACACCAGGGGCGATGGAGCCGTCGCGGTCCCACGTCTCCAGACGGTCGAGCACCGGCGCCAACCGATCCCGGGCCGACATCGCGCCCCAGCGGAGCCGAAACATCGTCTCGTCCATGGCGTCGGGTCCGAGGAAGCAGTCGGCGTCGCGGCGATCACACCGGTAGGTCGCATTCGGGAACGTCGGTTGGCCGGCCTGGCTCGCCCAGCCGATGTGGTCGAAGTGGAGATGGGTGAACACCACGTCGGTCACGTCCTCCGGCGCCAGACCGCCGGCCCGCAAGTCGTCGAGCAGCCCACCGTGCTCCACCCAGGAGCGGTCGAGCGCCTCGACCGCCTCGCCAACATCGCCGAGGGGGCCGGCGCCGGCGTCGACCAGCAAGACCCGCTCGCCGATGCGGACCACGAAACCCCCGAGCGACAGGACGATCCTGCCATCGTCGTCGAAGACGGCGTGGGTCGTGGGCACGTCGGCCTCATCAGGTCGACTCACGGGCCACATCCCTCGCCCATCGGCAATGAAGCGACCATCGATGACAGCCCGGACCTCTGCGTCACCGACCTGCACAGCGCCGTCCTACCACGTCCCAGTCCCGGCGGTCGATGGCGCGGCGCTGGTCATCGACCGTCTGACGACCTGGGGCACTGCGCTCCATGGAGCCGCGGCCGCTCGTGGGGGTGATGGCCGTCACGAAGGTCGCCGAGAGGCTTTACGGCCTCTGGCCGGCCATCCTCGCGCCCCTGCCGTCTGCCGGCGGAGGACCATCCGGCAGACTGGGTCGTGCTCACGAACCACGGCTCCGAGCACACGCTCTACCGCTGGCAGCTCGAGGCGCTTGCGAGCTGGCTCCGTTGCGGTCGTCGCGGCGTCATCGAGGCCGTCACCGGCTCCGGGAAGACCGACGTCGCGATCGCCGCCGCAGCGGATGCCTTGCGCCGCGGCCGGTTCGTGCTCGTGGTGGTGCCGTCTCGCGTGCTGATGGAACAGTGGCACGGGCGCCTCACCGCCGCCCTTCCCGACGCTCGGATCGGTCGGCTCGGGGACAGCGACAAGGACCTGCCGGAGTCGTGTGACGTCCTCGTCGCGACTCGGCACTCGGCGGCGGCGTACAAGCCGGTGTCGACCGCCAGTGCCGGCGGGCTGCTCATCGCCGACGAATGCCACGGCCTCGGTGGAGCGACGTTGCGTCGGGCGATGCTGCGCCAGTACGACGAGCGGCTCGGCTTGACGGCGACGCTCGAACGTAGGGACAACGGAGTGACGGAGCTGCTGCTCCCCTACTTCGGTGGCATCTGCTACCGCTACGGGTTCGAGCAGGCCATCGAGGACGGGGTCTGCGCGCCACCGCGAGTGGCGCTGGTCGGGGTCGAGCTCAGTGTCGACGAACGGGCGGAGTACGTCGCCACCGAGCAGCAGCTCGTCAGCGCCCGACATCACCTTCGTCAGTTGCCGGGGATGCCACTCGAGCCGTTCGGGGACTTCCTTGCCGCGGTCGCGCATCTCGCGGAGCGCGACGCCGGTCCGAACGGGCGCGCTGCGCGGGAGTACTTGGACGCCTTCTCGAAGCGGCGGGAGATCGTCGCGCAGTCCAGCGGCAAGTACGAGCTGCTGGGCCACCTCGCCGACGCGATCCGCGAAGCGCAGGGGGCGCTGGTGTTCACCGAGACCGTGCGCGCGGCAAACCACGCAATCAATCGGCTCGATCCACTCGTCTCGATCGACCTGATCACCGGGTCGACGGCTCGGCGGCAACGTCGCGAGACGCTCCATGGCCTGCGGACCCGCACGCTCGACGCTGTCGCGGCACCCCGAGTGCTCGACGAGGGTGTCGACGTGCCGGACGCAAACCTCGGGATCGTCCTGAGCGCCAGCCGGACCCGCCGGCAGATGATCCAGCGACTGGGCCGAATCGTGCGCCGCAAGGGGCCTGGAGTGGCGGCCCGCTTCGTGATCATGTTCGCCAGGGACACGATGGAGGACCCGGCAAACCGCATGGAACGCGATGGCTTCCTCGATGAGATCGGGCGCATCTCCGAGGCTATGCGTGTGTTCGAGCAGCAAGCCGATGCCCTCGATGCGTTCCTCGCCGCGCCCGGTCCGGAGATCGTGCCCATGCCCGAGCACCTCGAGCGGTACGGACGGGCCCTGTCGGCAGCAGGCGGCGATCCGCACCTACTGGCTGATGATGTCGGCGTCGAAGTGGCGTATGCGCTCTGGACCTTCGCCCGAGGCGATCGCTGGCACCCCCAGTACGAGAGGGCGCTGGGCGAGCTGGAAGCGCGCCTGCCCCGCCCGCAGCAAGACGCCCCGTACCTCGAGATCGAGCTCCCCGAGCTCCCCGAGATCGCCCAGCCGAAGGTCAAGCCCAAGCGGTTGTCGACGGGACACGCGCCGCTCGAGATCGCGCGCATCGGATCCGCATGGCGGATCAGCTGCACCGGTTGCGGCGAAGCATCACCGCTCGTCCACTTCCGGTGGCAGGCGCTCGAGGAGAGCGTCGTGTGCCGCTGCGAATGACGACTCCGCCAGTCTCTCTCGACCCGGCGGTCAGCGGTGCGGCCCGTGCTGGCGGCGGCCGCGGATGGGGCTAGTGCGCCAGCTTCTTGTTCAGAAGACGTTGGGAGAGTGACTGACTGCTCGGAGGGCGTCAGCGGCGGGAGAAGAGGCGCAGCACGTACCAGAAGAGCAGCATGACGGCGGCGAAGAGCTGAACGGCTGCGCCGACGTAGGCCTCCTCCGGGTACCGCCGCAGGATCGCCTGGGTCTGGTAGAGGATCGAGCCGCCGGCAAGTCCGATCATGGCGAGCGAGAACCACACGCCGAGCTCGAGGCCGAACAGGACCGCGGCCACGATGAGAACGAGGGCCATGACGCCGCCCCACAACATCATCGGTCGGAGGAACGACAGGTCCTTCCGGGTGAGGAGCCCCACGACCGTCAGGCCGCCGAAGCCGAGGGCGGTGACGACCGCGGCACTGGCGACCGTGGCAGTCCCGCCGCCGTCGACGTTGAACACCATGTAGAGGAACGGGGCGAAGATGACCGCCTCGGCCGCCGCGAGGCCGAAGAGGCCGGCGTACTGGCGGGCCGGGTCGGTCAGGTCGTGGGCTGCGGTAGTGGCGAGCCAGTTCACGACCATGAATCCGCCCAGGATGAGCAGCCACATCGGGCCACTACCGGCAATCAGGTCGTAGAGGCCTCGGGCGAGGCCAGATGCGAAGAGCAGGGTCTCGAACAGCATGAAGGCGACGACCGCCGCCACGAGGTGTTGGTAGACCTTGACCAGAAAGCCGGATCGGGCCTCTGCGTCGAGGGTGGCAACCGGCCGGACTGGCGTCGACATGGACATGCCGCGCACGATACCGGCGAGGTCGACAAAGGGAACGTCAGCGCCCTCCCCCTTCCTGGCTCGCGCCTATCGTCTCCTGACGCGGACGATCGCGTCGACAGCTCGTCGGACGGCCGGAGCGCCGTCGTCCGCCGTGGCCTGGGCGCGCAGCGCCTCGTGGAGGTCGCGTGCGTCGTCGTTCGCATAGGTGAACGACCACTCGCGCACGCGTGCCGCGATGGTCGGCTGGTCGGGCGTGATCCCGGTCGCCGCAAACACGCGGCAGTCGTAGCGACGACACGTCCGTGGCCGATGGGCGTAGATCGAGCAGCCGCCGTCGAGGAGCATCGGGCAGTGGCCGCGCTCGTCGTAGGGAAGCACGACGTGGCCCGGCGGCCGGCCAGGCGCCGCGAACATCAGCGCAGGCGGGAGGTGGCGCAACGTGTCGGCCTCGTCGGGCTCGATGTGCACGAATTGCGAGGACGTGCAGCACGCAGTGCACGCACCGCAGGGAACGTCGGACTCGCCGGCGTCGCCGAGGACGGCCTCGATGTGCGCCATCCACGACGAGAGCTCACCGGCATCCATGGAGACCAAGGCTAGGGCTGGGCATCCATTCGTCACGGTGCTCTCGGCCACACATCGCGCGGGACGGCCCGAGTACGGTCCGCGAGAGACCGCTGCGACGCGGTGATGGCGATGACGGGGGGTCGCGATGCCGATCGCGTTGACGGGAGAGGGCGCTGACGTCGGGATCACGGCTCGTGATCCAGCGCGGCTCGCCGCGTTCTACCGTGACTTCCTCGGGCTGCCGTTGGCGAAGGAGCTGTCCTGGCCTGATCAGGGAGCCCAGGTCTGGTTCTTCGCGATTGGCGATGGTCACCTGAAGATCCTGGGCTTCGACCATCCTCCGACCGCGGCGAACCCCGCCGGTGGCAACCGGACGGCGACGGGCTTCCGCTACGTGGCGATCGCCGTGGAACGCATCGACGATGGTCTTGCCGGATTGGAAGAAGCGGGGGGCGCGGTGGCGGTACCTCCGGCGACGCACGGCGCTTCACGGGTCGTGTTCATCACCGATCCCGAGGGAAACAGCATCGAGCTCATCGAGCGGAGGCCTGAGTGACGGCGACATTGGACGGCCGCGTCGCGCTGATCACCGGCGGCGGTGCTGGGATCGGCAAGGGCACGGCTCGGGTGCTTGCTGAGCGTGGGGCGTTGGTGGCCATCGCCGACATCGACGGTGGCCGAGCCGAGCAGGCCGCGAAGGACATCGAGGCGCTGGGTGGGACTGCCATCGCCCTTCGGGCTGATGTGGCGGAGGAGGCAGACGTCGCAGCGATGGTCGCCGCGACCGTTGCCCACTTCGGGCGCATCGACATCCTGCACAACAACGCTGCGATCACTGCCGCGGAGCACGTCGCCCGAGACCTCGACGTCGCGAACATGGAGGTCGAGATCTGGGACCGGACCATGGCTGTCAACCTTCGCGGCCAGATGCTCGGATGCAAGCACGCCGTGCCACACATGGTCGCGGCGGGCCGCGGCTCGATCATCAACACGTCGTCCGGCTCCGGACTGCGGGGCGACATGGGCCGGACTGCGTACGGCACGTCGAAGGCGGCGATCATCGCCTTGACCAAGTACGTCGCGGCCCAGTACGCACCGGACGGCGTGCGCTGCAACGCCATCATCCCCCGCGCGTCGAGTTCCGACCCCCGGCCGTCGAGTACCGAGCACCGTGCGCCGGCGCTCCCGCCGACGGTGATCGAGCGGATGGCGCTGCTCCGCCTCAACGTGCTCGGCCGCCCCGGCACCGCCGAGGACGTCGGGCGTGCCGTCGCGTTCCTCGCCAGTGACGACGCCTCATGGGTCACCGGCGACGTCCTCTACGTCGATGGAGGTACACAAGCGGTGCAGCCGTGGTGGTCGGCGTCGCGAGACGACTACGAGGAACGCCGCGGACGCGACGTCTGAGTCGGGTGACGGCGAGACCGCGAAACCGATGAAGTCGCAGGTAGTGACGGGTGGGCGCTGAGGGACTCGAACCCACGACCCCCTCCTTGTAAGGGAGGTGCTCTAGCCAACTGAGCTAAGCGCCCGAAGGGGCGATGCTAGGGCGGGGATGCGCCGGTCACGAAGAGCGGACAACTACCGTCGACCCATGGCCCGGGCCGTCGTCGGCACGACTGAGGACGGCGTGCGCCACTATCTCCAGGAGCTCGGCGCCCACCCCCTGCTGACGGGTGACGACGAGGTCGTGCTCGGCATCGCCATGGCCGAGGGCCGGCAGGCCGCCACCCGCCTGGCCGCCGTCGAGGAGGTCGGCGAGGAGGAACGGGCCACCCTCCAGCAGGCCGTTCTGGCGGGCGAGAGGGCCCGAACCCGGTTCATCGCCGCCAACCTGCGCCTGGTCGTGTCCATCGCCAAGCGCTACCAGACCTCCGGTCTTCCGCTCCTCGACCTCATCCAGGAGGGCAACCTCGGCCTCATGCGGGCCGTCGACAAGTTCGAGCACGAGCGGGGCTTCAAGTTCTCGACCTACGCCACCTGGTGGATCCGCCAGTCGATCAGTCGGGGCATCGCCGACAAGGGGCGCACGATCCGGGTGCCCGCCCACATCGGCGACGCCATGCTGGCCATGAACCGGGCCAACGGCGAGCTGAGCCGCCTGCTCGGGCGGGAGCCGACCATCCAGGAGCTGGCCACAGCCACGGGCCTGAGCCCCGCCCGAATCGTCGACTACCGCGAGGTCACCCACGAGGTGGTCTCGCTGTCGGCACCGCTGCACGAGGACGGTGAGCTGAGCGACCTGATCGCCGATCCCGATGCCGAGACGCCCTTCGACATCGCCGCTGCCGGCCTCGAGCGCGAGGCGCTGGAAGCAGGCATGGCGGTGCTGACCGATCGCGAGCGACGAGTGCTCCAGCTGCGCTACGGCCTCACCGGCGGCGCGCCCCGCACGCTCGAGGACGTCGGCCGCGAGTTCGACCTCACCCGCGAGCGCATCCGCCAGATCGAGGCGAAGGCGCTGACCAAGCTGCGCCACCCCTGCGCACCAGCGACGCTGCGCCAGCTCGTCGACGTCTCGTAGTCGACGCACTCCTGTTCTGGCAGGACGAGCGGTACCGGGGCTGACTCGGTTTCCCTGCCAGAACGAGGAACCGGTCGGGTTCGGGCTAGGGAACCAGTTCGACGTTCAGGCCGAGCTCGCGGAAGGCGTCGAGGGGACGGTGGTAGCCGCGCTCGATCTCCTCGACACCATGCAACAACGACGTGCCCTCCGCCGCCGCCGCCGCGAGCACGTAGGCGAAGCCGCCCCGGATGTCGGGCACGGTGATCTCGGCACCCTTGAGCGGTGTCGCTCCCTTGACCACTGCCGAGTGCAGCTCGCCACTCTCCCGGAAGCGGCAGTCGTTGCCGCCCAGGCACGAGTCGAACAGCTCGATCTCGGCACCCATCTGCTGCAGCGCGTCGACGTACGGGAAGCGCCCCTCGTACACCGTCTCGTGCAGTACCGACATCCCGTCGCACTGGGTGTAGAGCACGACGAGCGGGCTCTGCCAGTCGGTCATGAACCCGGGGTGAGTGTCGGTCTGGACGACGTTCGAGCGGAGCTGCGAGGCCTCGGCGGCCACGTAGTAGTCGGTGATCTCGAAGCGGGCGCCCATCCGTTGCAGCGTCGAGATGGCGGTGATGAGCCGGCCCTGGGGGCAGCCGAACACCCGCACCCGTCCACCGGTGACGAGACCGGCGACGAGGTAGGAGACCGCCTCGATCCGGTCGCCCTGCAGGCTGTGCTCGGCGCCCGACAGCCGGTCGACTCCCTCGATCACGAAGCGGCGGTCGGGCCGCAGCTCGATGCTGGCCCCCATGCGCTGCAGGTAGAGGCCGAGCTCGATCACCTCGGGTTCGGTGGCGGCGTTCTCGATGATCGTTCGGCCCTTGGCGAGCACCGAGCTGAGCAAGATCGTCTCGGTGGCACCCACGCTCGGGTACGGCAGGCGAATGCGGGCACCCTGAAGCTGGGTGGCCTTGGCATGCACGCCCTCCGGCGTCACCTCGACCTCGGCGCCCATCTTCCGGAGGGCGGCAACGTGGAAGTCGACGGGTCGGGTGCCGATGCGGTCGCCACCGACGACCGGCACGAACGCCTCGCCCATGCGATGGAGCAGCGGGCCGAGGAGGAGGATCGGGATGCGGTTCCGACCGCCGTAGAAGCCGGGGACCTGGCCACCCGAGAGCCCGGCGGCGTCGACGGTGATCATGTCCTGGTCCTGCTCCACCGTGCAGCCCAGGCTGGTGAGCATGCCGGAGGTGATCTCGACCTCGCTGGTCTCCGGGCAGTTCTGCACGACACAGGGTCCGTCGGCGAGCAGCGCCGCCACCATGTGCTTGGTGACGGCGTTCTTGGAGCCACGGACCATCACGTCGCCGTGAAGTGGTCCGACTGGGTCGACTCGCCACGACGACGGCACCCCGGGAGCGTACGTGACGGGCTCGCCGGCCCCGGTAGCGGACTAGTGGATCTCGTTCGACATGGCCTGACCGGTCACCCGGGCCAGGGCCACCAGCGCGCCCGAGGCCTCGTGCTGCAGCTCGGGCAGCCCGTCCTGGGGGAACCACCGCACGTCGACGATCTCCGGCGACCGCGGTCGGAGGTCATCGAGACTGGCTCCGGCAACCGGGCGACACCGGTACACCACGTCGACCCGCCGGGGGCCAGGCACCACCACCACGGCCGGTTCGCCCTGGAGGTCGACGTCGAGGCCGACCTCCTCCATGACCTCGCGACAAGCGCCGTCCTCGACCTCCTCGCCCCGCTTGAGCAGACCGCCGGGGAAGCCCCACAGCCGCCTGTAGCTGTGGCGCACGAGCAGCACGCGACCGTCGGATCGTTCGACGACGCAGATGGCGCCGACCGTGAACGACGGCCCGGCCCGATGCACGACCCACAGCCGGACCCGCCGCGGCAGTACCGAATAGAGCTTGAGCACCAGCAGGTGCAGCCGCCGAAGCACGGCCGCAGCCTACGAGGAGGGGCGGGGAACGCCCCGGATCCGTCGGAGCGCGTCGAGGAGCTCGGGCGTGGCCGCCGCGATCGGGCGACGCCGGGCACCGTGCTCGAGCGTGACCAGCTCACGGCCCTCACCATCGACGACGAGTGCACCCGCCTCCGTGCACACCAGCATGCCGCCGAGATAGTCCCACGGGCCGTGCAACCCGATGGTGCAGTCGACCCAGCCGTCGAGCCGGCCGCAGGCCACGGCGCAGAGGTCGAGCGCCGCCGCGCCCAGCGAGCGGAACTGGTGCCAACCAAGATCGGCAGCGGCCAGACCGGTGATGGCGATGACGGCGTCGTCGAGCCGGCGGACCGTGCCGGTGGTGATCGCCGAACCGTTGCGCCGGGCGCCGCCGCCTCGCACCGCGTCGAAGCGCTCCCCCGTTGCCAGGTTCTCGACCAGCGCCACGCGCGCGCCGTCCGCATCGACGGCGCACATGCTCGTCGCGTACCAGGGAATGCCGCGGCTGGCGTTGGTCGATCCGTCGACGGGGTCGACCACCACCACCAGGTCACGTCCGGCCTCGTGCAGGCCCGACTCCTCGCTCAGCACGCCAACGCCGCCGTCGAGGAGGATCGGCACGACCACGTCGTCGGTCACCACGTCGATGGCGTACTGGCCGGCCCGCTCGGTCATCGGCATGCGATCCTCGACCGCGTGGAGGGCGACCCGGACCGCCGCCGCTGCCCGCTCGAGGAGGTCCAGCACGGCGGCGTCATCCACGCCGGGGGAAGGTATCGCCGGCCGGCCCACCCTCTAGCCTCAACGGGGATGGCCGCCATCGACGTCGCCGGCTACGTCGCCGAGCTCAAGGAGCACGCGGTCGACCACTCGTTCCACGTGCACGACGAGCGGCACTTCGTCGAGACGTACTCCCTGCGCCAGATGTGGGAGGTCGACCTCCACCCCGAGGAGGGCTGCGGCGGGCCCCTCGACCTCCATCTGGCCCTCGAGGTCGACCCCCGGGTGCTGCTGGCGTTCGAGGACCAGTTCCTCGACCTCGACGAGACCGAGAACCCGCCCGACGAGTACTACTTCCCCCTCGTCTTCACCTGGCAGCTGCCGCCCCTCCCCCACCCGCCCGACCTGCTCCTGCTCGCCACCGAGCTGGCCGGCATCAGTGGGCCCGACCTCCCCCTCGAGGTCTCGGCCATCGACTCGTTCGGCGCCGTCACCGACGCCCCCGAGCGGTCGGTCACCATCGTCGCCCGCCAGAGCGTCTCCCTGGCCCGGGTCTGGCTCGGCGAGGAGCTCCTGTGCGAGACCCTCGACCGCTGCATGGCCGTCAGCCGCTTCCTCCTCGACCAGGCCCCCGCCTGGCTCGGCTCCGACCTCCTGTAGCTCCGGAGGTCACCGGAGCCGCTGCTACCCTCAACCTTCCTTTCCGGGGTGGCGCAATCGGCAGCGCAGGGCACTGTTAATGCCAAGGTTCTGGGTTCAAGTCCCAGCCCCGGAGCTCTTCGACCGACCGGGTCGTAACTGATGAGACGCTCGCCCTAGCGTCTCTCGCCCGGGGCAGTAGCTCAATGGTTAGAGCATCGGACTCATAATCCGTCGGTCGCAGGTTCGATCCCTGCCTGCCCCACCGCTTCCGGCTAGGTAGCAGCGACCGGGTTGACCAGGGGGAGCACCCGCTCGACCTGGACCTCGACGACGTCGCCGGGGGCGAGGAAGTCGGTGGCCTGACCGCCCACCCGCCCGGGCGTCCCGGTGGTGATGACGTCGCCCGGCTCGAGCGTTGTGAAGCGCGACAGCCAGCTGACGACGTAAGGGACGCCGAAGAAGAGCTCGCTGGTGCGAGCCTCCTGGCGGAGCTCGCCATTGACCAGGGTTCGCAGGCCGATGTCGTCGGGGTCGTCGTACTCGTCGGGTGTCACCACGCTCGCCCCCAGCGGGCAGAACGTGTCGAACGACTTGGCCAAGCCCACGTTGCCCATCCCCCGCTGGACGTCGCGTGCGCTGACGTCGTTGCAGGCGGTGACCGCCGCCACGTGGCTCCAGGCCGACACCTCGGGGACGTTCGTCGCCCGCCGGCCGATGATCACGGCGACCTCACCCTCGTAGTCGACGAGGTCGGGGGCAGCGGGCGGGATCAATATGGAGGCGCCGGTGCCGATCACCGCCGAGGTGACCTTGATGAAGACCCGGGGCACCTCGGGCCGCTCGTTGCCGGTCTCCTCGCCGTGCTTGAGGTAGTTGATCCCGATGCCCCAGACCTTTCCCGGGCGCAGCACCGGAGCCAGGACGTCGGCACCGAGCACCGGCCGCCGGTCACGGACGCCGGCGATGGCCAGGCCCTGAAGGGTCTCCTGGTCCTCGAGCACGGCACCGACATCGGGCCACGGCACGTCGAGCACAGCCAGGCTCTCGCCCTCGACCCGGGCGATGCCGTCGCGCAGCGTCACCAGCTGCACGGCGCGTCTGCTCAGGCCTCGCCGGCGGCGGCAAGGGCGGCCTCGAAGCCGGCCACCGCAGCCTCGGCGATCTTCACGTCGTCCTGGTACTTGCCGCCGCTGACCCCCACACCACCGACGCAGCGCCCACCGGCCATGAGCGGGTAGCCGCCAGGCACGAGGAAGGTCGTCGGGTTCTGGGTCACGGCGCGGAAGAGTACGTCGTCGTGCTTGAGCCGGCTCTCGATGAAGTCCTCGGTGCTGCGGCCCCTCGTACCCGAGTAGGTGGCCTTTCCGGTGGCGGCGTTGACGGTGCTCGCGCCCGGGCCGTCCATCCGGGCCACGGCGACGATGCCACCCGCCACGTCGACCACCGAGATCGTTGCCTCGAGCCCGAGCTCGACGGCCCGGGCGATGCCAGCCTCGATGGCGGCCATGGCCCCCCTGTACGTCACCCGGTCCTGTCGCATCACCAGGGCGTCGTCCATCTGCGCTCCTCGATCTCGTGGGACGGCAGGGATTGTTGGACACGGGCCAGCCCGCCGCCTACCGTCGCGGATTGTATACGGTTTCTCCTGAGGGGAAAGAGGGCCTGCCATGCGAGTGATTGACATCGACACCCACGTCGACCCGTCGATGGAGGTGCTCCACGAGCACGCCGACGCCGCGCTGCGAGCCCGCTGGGACGAGTTCACGCCCTACATGAACCTGACCAAGCAACAGGGCAGGAGCAACCTTTCCGTCTATCCGTTCGCCTACGGCCGCCAGTTCCGGACGTCGGGCCAGGAGATGGACCCGACCGGCGCGGGCGGCAAGGGCGCCCTCGAGGGCAAGACCCGCCAGGTCGGCCGCAAGAGCCCGGCCGCCGACGTCCGCCACGGCAACGTCGAGGGACGCCTCGCCGACATGGACGAGGAGGGCGTCGACCTCCAGGTGATCATCCCCGGGACCTGGGCGCTGGGCGCCAGCGCCCTCGACGCCGAGCTGGCGAAGGGCTTGTACGAGGCATACCACCGCTTCCAGAACGCCTACTGCGGCGCCAACCTCAACCGGCTCAAGGGCCTGGTCGTGGCCCATGCCGGCGATCCGGCGTGGTCGGCGCTGCAGATCAAGTCACTGCAGGACGAGCGCTGGGTCAGCGGGGTGATGCTCGTGTTGCCCGAGGGCATCCCGGTCGACGACCCCGAGCTCGATCCCATCTGGGACGCCATGGCCGATGCCGACCTCCCGCTCGTGTACCACTCGTTCTTCTACGAGCCGCCCTACTTCCCCGGCTACCGCGACGTGTGGGGCAACCTGGCCGTCGCCCGCACCGCCGCCCACCCATGGGGCGCCCAGCGAATCCTCGCCTACCTCTTGCTGAGCGGCATGCTCGACCGCTGGCCCACGCTCCGTGTCGGCTTCGCCGAGACGGGAGCCGGCTGGCTCCCCAACTGGCTGCTGCGCCTCAACTTCATGGCCGACTACCTCTCGTCGTCGGTGCCGGAGACCAAGTACACCCCGCTCGAGTACGCGGCCCGGGGCAACGTGTTCTGCGGGATCCAGCTCTACGAGGGCGCGCTCATGGCCAAGGCGATCAACGACATCTGCGGTGACGGCGTGCTCATGTACCAGTCGGACTACCCGCACGGCGAGTGCCAGTTCCCTGAGTCGGTGAACGTGGTCCTCGACTGGGCACCAACCCTCGGCGAGACGGCCATGGAGAAGCTGATGGCCGGCAATGCCGAGCGGTTCCTCCGCCTGATCTGACTCAGGTCAACGCGCCGGGCCGCCCGACAGCGAGGTCCGCACGGCCTCGACGTGAGCGACCGCCAAGGCGCCCGCGGCCTTCTCGTCGTGGGCGGCGACCGCGACCAGCAGTCGGCGGTGTTCCTCCAACGACTCCGCGGCTCGTGCGGACGCGGTCTCCTGGAAGAGCTTCTGCATCCGGCCCCGGAGCGGCAACAGCACGTCGCGCAGGTAGACGTTGTCGGCCAGGTCGAGCATCGCCTCGTGGAACCGGCGGTTGAGCACGGCCACCCGGCGAAGGTCGGCACGGGCCACCGCCCGGTTGGCTGACTCGAGCAGCTGCTCGATCTTGGCGATCTCGCGCTCAGTGGCGTTGCGCGCTGCGGTGCGAGCCACAACCGCCTCGAGCGCGGCCCGCACGTCGAAGATGTCGGACACGTCCTTCTCCGACAGCCGGGCGACGAAGGCCCCCCGGCGGGGCTTCATCTCGACGAAACCCTCGGCCTCCAGCACCCGCAGCGCCTCGCGCACCGGGTTGCGCGACACGCCGAGCTCGTCGGCGAGCCGGTCCTCGACGAGGCGGCCCCCGGCGGGATGGGTGCCCTCGATGATCTGCTGGCGGATCTTGTCGCAGACGGTGTCCCGCAGCAGGGGCCGGTCCGTCGCCGCCGTCACGCCGCCAACTGTATACAGCCGTAGCCCAGAGAACGGATCGTCAGCTGCCGCTGCGCACGTGTACGACGGCACCACCGCGTCGTGGATCGCTCCCCCCGCTGAGCGACCCGCCCACAGTGCGAACGACCTGGCACCCGCCGAACCCACCGTTGCCGGGGTCGCGCCCGACGACCTCGGGCATGCGCGCCGCCAGCTCGTGGCCGGGCTCGGCGGTCAGCTGACCCCCGGGCAACACGCGGAACCGAGGGGCGTCCACCGCGTCCTGCGGCGCCATGCCGTGGGCGAGCAGGTTCACGAGCACCTGAATCTGACCCTGGGCCTGCATGTAGCCGCCCACCACCCCGATCACGTGCGAGAGAGCACCGTCGCGGGTCACGAGCGCGGGGATCGTCGTGTGAGGTGGCTTGCCCGGTCGCGGCCGCTCCCCGATCACCGACGTGCCGGTCGCCCGGTTCTGCAAGGGGCCCCCGATGGCGTCGACACCCACCGTCGAGCCGAACTCGGAGAACACGCTCGTGATGAGCGACACCCCAAGGCCGTCGGCGTCGATCGCCGCGATGTAGGTGGTGTCGCCCCGGCCGGCGCCGGCGCGGCCACCTGGCCGGAAGTCGACGCCGGTGACCAACATCCCGGCGGTGATCGCGTCGATCAGGGAATCGGTGTCGAACCGACCGCCCTCCTCGAGCATCGCCAACGCGGTGAGCACGGCCCGGCCCTGGGTCGGCGGGGGGAGCTCCCAGACGTCGGTGCCCTGGAACGAGGTGGAGATCGGCGTCATCGGGCTGGTGGCATGGGCCCGCAGGTCGGCGATGTCGAGGTAGCCGCCCACCTCCTGTGACCGCTCGGCGATGGCGTCGGCAAGGTGGCCCTCGTAGAGCGGGCGGGCCCCTTCCTTGGCGACGACGTCGAGGGCCTCGGCCAGCCGCTCGTTCCTCACCACCTCGCCGATCTCGACCGGCCGGCCGCCCGGCAGGTAGAGCGGCGCCAGCACCCGGTCCTCGGCGAGGAGCGCCGCCATCTTGGCCGCCGACGCGGCCAGCGAGGCGCGCACGCCGAAGCCCTCACGGGCTGCCTGCCTGGCCGGCGCGCTGGCCCGATCGAGGCCGATGGTGCCGTACTGGGCCAGCGCCGTCTCGAACAGATCCATGGCGCCGGGGACGGTGAAGGTGCGCGCTCCAGTGCGGGGAACCGGTTCGAACTCGTCGCCGGCTCCCGCGGCGGCGAGCGCCGCCGGTATCGCGCCACAGCCATCGAGCGCCACCGGCGACCCCGACGGTCCTTGGAGCAGGACAAAGGCATCGCCTCCCATCCCGCAGGCGTGCGGTTCGACCACGAGGAGCAGCAGCGCGGCCGTGACCGCCGCGTCGAGGGCGTTGCCCCCCTCCCGGAGGACCTCGGCGCCGGCCTCCGACGCACGCGGATCGCTGGTCGCGATCATCCCGTCGCTGGTCACGAGCCGCGCAGGCGGACGACCATGTCGAGCTCGACACTCGCGCCGCGCGGCAGGGCAGCCACGCCCACGGTGGTCCGGGCGCTGCGGCCGGCCTCGCCGAAGACCTGGATGAGCAGCTCTGACGCACCATCGAGCACCGGCGGCAGATCGGTGAACTCGGGCACCGCGCGCACGTAGCCGGTGACCTTCAGCACCCGCTCGACGCGGTCGAGCCCGCCGATCGCGACGGCCAGCGTGCCGAGGCTGCGGAGGCACGCGCCGCGAGCCGACTGCTTCCCGTCCTCAACGGTGAGCTCCGCGCCGAGGCGGCCGACCGACGCCGGCTCGTTGTTCTCGATGGCGACCGTTCCCGACGTGTAGGCGATGTTGCCGTCGATCACCACTGGTGTGTAGGCGCCGGCCGGCGGGCGCGGCGCGGGCAGCTCGAGGCCCAACGCCTTCAGGCGATCGTCGATCTCGCTCACCGCGCACCCCCCACGGAACCGCACCACGAGCGATTCGCGGCTGTCACGGTACGCGACCTCGCCACCGGGCCGCTCAGAGTCGCGACGCCAACACCCTGGCACCTCCGTTCGACGACAACGCCACCTAACGTGCGGCGTGGTGCGCGCACTGCGATTCCTGCTCATCGCGGTGTTGGCGCCGGTTGGTGCCCTCCTGGGCGTCGACGCGGCGGCCGACGTCATCCGCGGCCTTCTCGGCGAGCAGCCCGGGCCGCTCGGGCTGATCCTGGTGATCACCATCGGGACCGCGGCCTTCCTGGCCTTCCGGCACCTCGCCGACGCCGCCGCTGCCGCGCTGACCGACCGGCTGGCCCGGACGGGCACGCCCGACCAGCACGACTGAGAAGGCTCGCGGGTCCGGCGGGGCGCTACTCCTCACCCTGCAGGCCATCGGGCTGCTGTAGCCGCGCGTCCAACTCGTCGATCAGCGCCCGGGACTGCCGGAGCAGCTCCTCACCCTGCTCGTAGACGCGCTCGTACGGCGGCTCCGGCACGTCATCGGGTTGCGGATCGAGGGGGTCCGCCATGGCGCCCCGCAGCTACCCAAAGTCCACCCGCCGTACACATCGGTCGAATCGACGGCGGGCGCCGGAGCCCGGCCGTCGGCCCCGGCGCCGTGGCCGACCTCATGAGTACCGTTTGCCGCAGTGTGGCAGCCCGAGCTCGACTACCCGGCCACGATCCCGGGCCTGCTCCGCCACATGACCGAGCGATTCGCCGATCGCGACTGCGTGGTCACCGACGTCGATCGGCTCACCTACCGAGAGGTCGACGAGCGGTCCCGTGCGCTCGCCAAGCGCCTCCTTGCCCATGGTGTCGGCAAGGGCGCCCGCATCGGCGGCCACTTCCCCTACGGCACCGACTGGATCGTGTCGTGGCTCGCGGTCACCCGGATCGGGGCTGTGTACATGCCGTTCAGCACCGCCTTCAAGCCGGGTGAGCTCCGAAAGGCGCTTCGCCACGGTGACGTAGCGCTGCTGCTCGCACCTCGCTCCCTCTTCGGCAGCGATCACCGGGGGTTCGTGACCGACGCGGTGCCCGGCCTGGCCGACCGAGCGCCCGGTCCGCTACACCTGGCCGAGCTGCCCTACCTGCGCGACGTCTGGTTCGACCTCGACGACAGCGCGGGTGCCGACATCTCCGACGAGCTGCTCGACGCCGTCGAGTCCGAGGTCTCCCCCGCCGACGTTGCCATCACGATCTACACCTCCGGCACGACGAGTGAGCCCAAGGGAGTGCTGCACACCCATGGCGCCCTCGTCCGCAAGGGCGCGCAGCTCGCCGCGCTCCAGGCATGGACCGCCGACGATCGCATCTTCTGCGGCATGCCCTTCTTCTGGGTCGGCGGTGTGGGCATGACCGTCGTTCCATCGCTCCACGTCGGTGCCGCCCTCCTCTGCATCGACAGGACCGAGCCGATCCGCTCGCTCGACCTCATGCAGCGCGAGGCGGCCACCAAGCTCACCGGCTGGCCCGGCGTGATCGGCCCCATCACCACCGATCCCACCGCTGCCGATCGAGGGATCCCAGCCCTCCACCGCCCGCTGTCGCTGGTCGGCGCCAGGCACAGCTCGCTGGGCATGACCGAGACGATCGCGTCGTACACCTATGCCACCCCCGAGCAGCAGGCCGTGCCGCTGCCCGAGGGGCACACCGGATCGATGGGCTGGATCATCGACGGCGCCGAGGTCCGCATCGCCGACCCCGACACGCTCGAGCCGCTCGCCGACGGCGAGGAGGGCGCCATCCTCGTGCGCGGCTACTTCGTCATGCAGGGCATGGTGAAGCGAGAGCGGGAGGACGTGTTCACGCCCGACGGCTTCTACAACACCGGCGACAAGGGCTACTTGCTGGGCGACAACCTGTACCTCAAGGGTCGGCTCACCGAGATGATCAAGACCTCGGGCAACAACGTGGCCCCGCCCGAGGTCGAGGCCGTGCTGCGGTCGTTCCCCGAGGTCAAGGACGCCCATGTCCTGGGCGTGCCCGACGCCGAGCGGGGCGAGCTCGTGGCCGCCCTGGTGATCCCGGCCGACGGCGCCGACCCCGATCCCGACGACCTGCGGGAGCGGGCCCGGGCCGAGCTCTCCAACTTCAAGGTCCCCCGCGTCGTGGTGCTGGCGAGGGAGGACGAGCTGCCGTGGCTGGCCACCGGCAAGCCCGACCGGCTGGCGATCAGAGCCATGCTCGCCGACGCTGTGGCCCGGCGACCAGCCTCGGGTTGACCCCGACTTTCGGGGTGACTGGTGACTTGGCGTTCCCATCACGCCTACCGTTCGTCGGAATGAAGTACCTGATCGGAGCCGTCGCCGGATGGTGGTTGTTCTTCATCCCGTGGGCGATCTACGACGCGGTCGCGGATACCAGTGGAGCGAACGTCTACGCGGGTGCGCTCTGGGGCTGTCTCGCGACAGCGGTCGTGTTCTTCCTTGCTGATCGGGCGGACGCCGGCAATCCGGTCAGACCCCCGAACTGGGTCCGTCGCTGGTGGTAGCCCCGATGGGCTGACCGGCAGGAGTCCCGGCCCAGCAGCGGGAAATTTCCCGGAGGGTCGGTCCGGACGGTCTCCGCCACAACCGGACAGACAGCCGGGGAAACTGCCCGATCGACCCTGCGCTGTGTGCTGTCACACGTCGGTCGTAGCCTTGGGGCCTATGACGAGAACCGCAGTTGGTGGCAAGGACGGCCCGAGTCCGTTGGCAATGGCAGTCGCCATGGGCTTGGTGTCGGCCGGCACATACACGTTGACCCGGAACCTGAAGGGCGCAGCTAAGGCCGGAGCAATGGCGATGGCGACCCCCCTGGTTCCAGTGGTGGCGACCTTCCTGACCGAACTAGGCCTCTAGCTCAGTCCAGCCTGAGAACTACACCGAACCTCCGACGAGGGGTCGATACGTAAGCCGCCGTCCTGCAGCCTGGTCGATGACCTGACGCATGCGCTCCGTGTCTGAGTGCTTCTTGGTCGTGTAGCGGAAGTCGAACTCGGCCAGGTAGCGGTCAAGGTGCTTGCGGCTGACGTGATGGTGCGTCCCATCCAACGACCGCTTGAGCTGGCTGAAGAAGTTCTCTGCCTGGTTGCTGGTGACGTTGCCTCGCACGTACTCGCCTGAGCCGTGGTCCACCCATTCGTGCTGGATGAACTCGCGGCCCATGTGGCGGTACTGCATGCCTGCGTCCGTATGGAGGATCGAGCCGGCCAGATCGACCTGCTCTGAGATCACCTTGCGCAACGTCGCTCCGGTCACGTTGGCGACCACGCGGGACCGAACCTCTCCTGTCCTGCGGTCCACCAGTGACAGGACCGGCTGAAGATGTGCCGTGCCGCCACCCTTGCGACGGTTGGAGCGCCTCCTGTCGGTCGTCCCTGCTGGTGCTTGTTCTTCGGCTTCCCGCCGATGAATGTTTCGTCAGCGACGACGATCCCACCGTTCCCGCCGAGCAGGTCCAGTGGGCTTGCCTTCATGGCCTCACGGATGCGGTGGAGCAGGAACCACGCGCTCTTGTTCGTCAGCCCGTAGCGGCGGAATACCTCAAACGCCGCGACCCGTTTTTGTTCGACGCCATCTCGAAGATGACCATGATCCAGGTCCGAAGCGGGATCTTCGATCCGTGCATGACCGTGTCATTGAGGACCGAGAACGGCTTGCGGCACTCGGCGCACTTCCACAGACGCCGGTAGCTGGCCTTGCCGGTCGAAGTGGTCCGATGACCGTTCTTCGGGGTGAGGTAGTAGCTCCGCGCGTCGTTGCCGCAATGCGGGCAGACGGGCCGGCCGCTCCACCGAAGCTGCTCCATGAACTCCCACGCCGCCGCCTCGTCGGGAATCCGCTCCATGAGGCCGAGGGTCGTCATCCGCTCCACCCCCTCATTATGAAGAGCGGGTGTGACAGCTAAAGGCGAGTCAGGCGCTAACCGCTACGCGCTCTAGCTGGAAGTCGGCCTCGGGCTCAGGGGTCGGCTGCGACGACCTGCCACCGTTGGCAGCCATAGGCCGACCAAACGGCTGCATGAGGAATCTCAGGGTCCGCAGCGTGGTCGCATCGAGAAGATCGGTGAGACCCGTGAAGTCCACATCGCGACCGGGCGACAGGACTTCGATCCCAACGACTTCACCGTTTGCGTCAACATCAACGATCAGTCCGCCCGGTGTCTCAACCTGGCGATCGATCGGAGCGGTGCGGACGTACGCGTAGAAGGCGTCGGCCTGGGTGTCGTACGTCCACCTCATGTCTCGTCCTTCCAGAACGCAGAAATGAACACGCCTAGGTCGGCAGCTGAGACTACGACCTTTAGGAGTTTGCCGTTCATCGCGTAACCCATTTTTACCATTGTGCCCGGCTTATTACCAGGTCGGAACCCTCCGGTGGCCCGCGCGAGCGCCATCCGAACGTCCTCCTCGGTTATCCCACGTTCGGCCATCCGCTGACGGATGTGGTCCGTCCAGCCATCCACTCCTAGACCGGCGGAAGCAGCGTCTGGACATGCAGGGGCAACCTCGCCAGTTCCTCGCCGTCTGTCGCCAGGATCACGGAGTAGACGCCAACGCGGCGGAAGTCGAGGTTCAGGGGCAGGACTACGTTGCTTCCCGGTGACGGCCCGGAGGGGTCGCTCGTGGGCAGCGGCGGCATAGCCCCGTCAAGACGCGCGATTTGCTCCCCGTCGGCGTGCTCAACGGAGACCCGAACAGTGTGGGCTACGCCTTCATCGTCAGGCTCCCACGCAACTCGGCCAACGAGAAAGATCGAAGCTCGGATCGGTAGCTCGGGAGCAGAGAGCCGAGAGACAAAGGCCCCAAGAACCGAAACCAGGCCGTTGTACTCCTTCGCCCCGTCAGCGAGGAACGCAGCTTCGATCCTGGGCACCGAGGGAGGCTATCGATAACGGGCGTCGTATGGTCCGGCCTGACCGTCAGCCTTCGGAGTCCTGCCCCGCCCCTTCCTCCTTGACGCCAAGCAGGACGCGTCTTCGGGGTCCCCGTCGATCCTGAACCTCTCCGCGAGCTGCTCGGGCGTCGGTCCGGTGTCCTTCCGGCGGTGGCGGCGACGCTGCGGACTAAACGGTCCGTCTGTCACTGTCCGACCCTCCGGTACGGTTGTGAACGAAGGCCAATCAGCGGACCAGGTGACCCGAGAAAGCTTCGGCCCAGCAGGTCGCTGGCTTCCTGCGGAAGTTCCGGGGGTGCGACCCCGGAGTCGAACGGGCGGTCCTTCATATGTAGGTAAGGGAGACCGGGCATTCGCTCGGTCTCCCTTGCTGGTTTTGTTCCGTGCAGCCGCCGGCCGCACGATTGAGCTGTACTACTTAGTTCTGTCAGCAGCAGTTCGACATGGTGACTGTAGCGAGTTTGGCGACGTTTGCTGGAACATCTGTTTACGCGGCCACCCCCCGCGACCAGCCAAAACGCTCAATCGCATAATTGAGCGTCTCGCGAAAGCCCTGGTCGAAGTTCACTAAACCCCCCTTGCCTCGGTTCCCTCCTATGGGTACGCCAAGGAACCTATCGTCACTTTCGGACCTTTCTGGTTGTTTGCTTGCATATCGGGTCGAACATATGTACGATTCGTGCATGTTGTCCGTTCTGGCCGAGGCGCTCGATGAGGTCGAGATTCCGGCGACGGCGCCCGGGCTGCGCGAGGCGTTCGCCATCCGGGATCGGTTCAACGCCAAGCTCGCTGCGGCCGTCGCCGAGTTCGATCGCGCTGGTGGGTGGGAGGCGGACGGTGCGGCGTCGGCGACCGGTTGGCTGCGGCATCACGCCTCGGTGTCCGGCAGGGAGGCACAATCGCTGACGCGGCGATCGCGTCGACTGACCCAGCTCCCGGTCCTTGCTCAAGCGTGGTCGTCGGGACAGGTGTCGGGCGGGCAGGTCGATGCCGTCGTCGCCCAGCTCAACGACCGCAACATCGACCTGTTCGCCTCCCAGGAGGCGGAACTGGTGCCCACCTTCATCGGGCTGTCGGTGGCCCAGACGGGCATCGCCATGCAGGCCTGGCGCCAGTACGCCGATGCCCTCGACCACAGCGACGAGCCCGAACAACCGCCGTCGCGCTTCGATGCCGCCCCCATCCTCGACGGCCGCACCGAGGTGTCGGGCTCCCTCGACACCCTCGACGGCGAGACGCTGCTGACCGCCCTCCGCGTGGCCCAGCGACCCGATCTCGAAGGCGAGCCCGAACGCACGCCTGCCCAACGCCGAGCTGACGCGCTAGTCGACATCTGCCGCTTCTTCCTCGACCACCAGCACACGGTCCTCACCGACCGCCGTCGACCGCACCTGAACATCACCATCGACATCACCGGGCTCGACAATGGCGAGGGAGCGTGCTGCCTCGATGGCGCACTGATCGCCCGATCCGACCTCAAGCAGCTCCTGTGCGAGGCCAACCTCCACCGCGTGTTGGTCGACGGTCCGTCGGCCATCCTCGACTACGGCACCTCCCGCCGCCTGGTCTCGGTGGCGCAGTACAACGCCCTCGGCGTGCGCGACCGCGGCTGCCGCTTCCCGGGCTGCGACCGTCCTGCGCACTGGTGCGACGCCCACCACGTCGTGCCCTGGTGGCCCGACAAGGGTCCGACCCGGCTCGACAACCTCGTCCATCCCGAATGTGTCCCCTCCCCGGGGTGAAACGCAGAACTACTCTCCCGGGACCTATTTGGAGGGAAGCGAGGGCGTGGCCATGAGCGATGGGACAGCCGTGCCAATCCCTCCCGAGTTGCCTGGGCTGACGGCGTTTGAGAGTCGGGATGACCTTGCGGTTTACGGGAGCAACGCGTTGCTCCTCTTCGTCGCGCAGCTCAGGCTTGGGTTCGACGACGTGGACTCGTTCGCCGCGAACAGCCTGACCGATGGAAGCAATGACAAGAAATGCGATCTCGTCGCGGTCACCGGTGACGGTCAGCGGATCGTGCTGGCACAGGGCTACATGGGCACGAAGGACGTTGCTGCAGCGCCCGCAAACAAGGCCAGCGACCTCAACACCGGAGCAAGTTGGCTGCTAGCGGGCCCGCTTGAGTCCCTCCCCGAGACGCTTCGCGGAGCCGCCCAGGAAGTCCGAGAGGCGCTCGGTAGCGGAGAGGTTCGAGAACTGCAGCTCTGGTACGTGCACAACCTCCCTGAGTCAGTGAACGTCCAGTCGGAGTTGTTGCAAGCCGCAGCGACGGCCGACAGCATCATCCGCCGAGACTTCCCGGACGCTGACGTGGATGTCTCGTTCGTTGAGATCGGACGTAGCACGCTTGAAGAGGAGTACGGGCGTACTCAGGTGCCGATTCTCGTCGCCGAGAGCTTTGACTTCGAGGTTCCCGGAGGATTCGAACTGAAGGCCGGCGAGTGGAGCGCATTTTCAACGGCGGTCGCGGCCGGTGCGCTGCGTGACCTTTGGAAGGACCACAAGACGAAGCTCATGTCGCCGAATATCCGTGACTACTTGGGGGTCGTGCGGTCGAGCAGCAACATCAACTTCGGGATCAAGGAGACAGCGAAGGGGCAGCCTGAGAACTTCGCGATCTTCAATAACGGCATCACCGTCCTCGTGCACGACTACCGGCGAAGGTGGGAAGAGGGCGAGGGGGGCGAGCAGCGGGAGATTCTGACGGTCGAAGGGATTGGAATCGTCAATGGCGGCCAGACGACAGGCGCCCTCGGCAGCTTGGAGGACAGCGAGGCTGTCGGGGCTGCCTCGGCCATGGTCATGGCCCGCTTTGTCAAGTGCTCGAACACCGCAGTTCTTGGAGACATCGTCCGTTACAACAACACCCAGAACAAGGTCGAGGCGACCGACTTCAGGAGCAAGGATCCCATCCAGGATCGACTGAGGACCGAGTTCGAGGTAGTACCCGACGCGGATTACCGCGGTGGCAGGAGAGGAGGAGCGAGCGACGCGATCCTTCGAATCAAGACACTCCTGCCGGATTCATCAGTCGCTCAGTCGCTCGCAGCATTCCATGGTGATCCGAACCTCGCCTATAACGAGACGCGCAGCATCTGGGACAGCGATGCCGTGTACGCGAGGATTTTCCGGGAGAACGTCACGGCTCGGCACATCGTCTTCACGTACAGCTTGCTAAAGGCGATTGAGAATGCGAAGCAAGTGAACTCAAAGATCGGTGTTGCGGACCGCACCGACGCCCAACGTCGTCATGCGCTGTTCTTCAGCGCACGAGGCTCGAACTACCTCCTCGTAGCGGCCCTCGGCGACTGCATCGAGACCGTTCTTGGCCGTGCCGCCGCCGATCGTTACGCACTGCAGTTCACAAAGAACATCTCACCGGCTGAGGCGCGGGAACTGTGGCAGCCAGTGGTGGACGTAGCACTCTCGTTCTCGGCGCAGCTCCAGCCAGCGACGGACCTTGGCTTGAAGGCACAGGATCGCGTGCGGAAGGCGCTCCAAGACTTCAGTTCAATGATGGAGGCCGTTCGGTCCGCGAACCCTGGTCCGTTCGATGCGTTGGCTGCTGCGACTGAGGCTCACCCGGCGTCAACACCAGCACCTAGTCCGCCATCGGGCGGGGTGCTCTTTACTTGAAGTAGCAACGAAACTCGGAAGCGGGCCCTTGCGCTTCGAACCCGGTGAATCGGGTTAGTTCTTGTGCAGGTCGGGTCTCTGCACAGGAAGCTGGGAGCAGCAGCAGTCGGGGTGCTTGGCGCATGGGGTGACGATGACGCCGTGATCGACCTCGCATCCGCAGTCGGCGCAGAGCATCAGGCCCACGTCGCGTTCGGGTCGAGTCGGCGCTTCTCGTCGGCGGTCATCTGGTCGTGTCCGAATGGGGCGACCCACCGGAACGTGGACAGCCCGGGCTTGCGGCACCAGCAGGAGTCCCGACAGCCGCACCGGACGGCGCCCATGCGCTCGACGTACTTCCCGATGATGGCGAACACCAGGTAACCGGCCGCGGCTCGTCCGAGGAGGCGCTTCAGGGCTAGCACCGGCTGAACCCGGCCCGGAAGCTGACCCGCCGCCAGAACGGCCAACCGGACGGGGCGGCTCGGGTCTGACGTTCGATCTGGCGCCTGCGCTTGGCGAGCACCTTCACGCACCGGAAGCAGACGCCTACCTCGGGATGGTCCCCAAGGTGGAGCAGGCTTCCTCGGACGGTTCGGTCGCCACAGCACCAGCACCCGGAAGCGGCCGGCGGCTCCTGGTAGTCGCCTCCAAGGGCGGTCATCGCCATGTTGCGAGTCTCGCGCCACTGGCGAGACGGGGTCCGGCGGTGAGGCCGTACACCGAGGCGCTCGACTAGGGCGCGGAGCGACCGCCCGCCGTTGCGGGCTCGGCAGAATCCCCGACGACTTGCCCGTCGAGCTCAGTGAGGAGCTCCCGAGACTGCTGGAGCAACTTCGCCGTACGGTCCGCGATCTGGTTATTCAGGTCGTCGCGCTCGGGCCCGCTCATCGCGGGCCGTCGTACCCAAATCGCCTGAACCCGTATCAGTAGGGCGGACCAGGACCGTCAAGGCCATGGCCGACCCCGAGCGGAGCGAGTGGGTTGACGGGCCGAAGCCTTGGTCGTCGTCACGATTGAGATGGCCTCGCCGCCAGGCGAGGCCTGCCAAGCCTCGGCCATCTGGAACTACACGCCTGTTGTTCTACTTGCAGGAACGCGAGTATCGTTCGGGCGTGGCGATCGACTTCCGTAGCGACCCGAGCCCGAGCCCCGAGGGCCGCGGCCGCGCTCGCCGTGCCTGGGACGCCTACGCCAAGGCCGTGAACTCGGTGACGCTGCCGGTCTTGGAGCCGGCGATCCGCCGTCTGGCGACATCGATGTCAGTCGACATGGTCGGCTTCTGGGTGGCGTGGCATCTGCACGGCGGCTTCGAGGGCCTGGTCGAGTTGGGGATGCACCCGTCCACGGTCTGGCGCAAGGTCAAGCGCTTCCGGGTCGTGACCGGCCAGCACCCTGACGACTTCGAGTTGCCCGGCGTGAAGCTCGACCGGGAGGCGTATTGGAACTGGGCACGGGAGTCGAACGGCACCTGGGTCAAGGTCCGCTGACGTGTCATGGCCGTCACCGCCTCCGCCGACCCCGACACCCCTACTCGCATTTCAGCGAGTGAGCGCCCATCGCGGTCGGAGGGTGCCGTCGTCGGGTGGGTTCTCTCGGTTTGCGTCCTCGCCCTGGAAGCCGGCGGCTCCTTCCGGTACGCGGTGCGGAAGCCGCCGATCCGCGGGGGCCCCACAGCC
The DNA here is from genome assembly GCA_019510095.1 of Acidobacteriota bacterium. Taxonomy (GTDB): domain Bacteria; phylum Actinomycetota; class Acidimicrobiia; order Acidimicrobiales; family CADCSY01; genus JAEKLB01. Next base: position 29,325 of record JAEKLB010000020.1, read on the forward strand.
GATCCCGAGCGGGCCGCAATGGAGGCAGCGCGCCGAGCCCGAGGAAAGGTCCGTCGCTACTGCGCCGCCAACCGACTGAACCGCCTCGGCACGCTGACCTACCGGGGCGAGGGATGCCACGACCCGCGGGTCCTTCGTGCAGACGTCGCCGCCTTCTTTCGCTCACTGCGGGCGCTGCTTGATAGTGGCCCGTTCCCGTACCTCTGGACAGCGGAATGGCACAAGACAGGCCACGGTCTCCACGTCCACTTCGCGGTCGGGCGCTACATCCAACGCTCCCTGATCGAACAGGCATGGGACCGAGGCTTCGTCCACATCAAGCTCCTAGGCGACCTGCCCGTCGGCTCCGGTCCCGTCGAAGAAGCGCGACGCGCTGCGGGCTATCTGTCGAAGTACGTCGGCAAAGCCTTCGACAACGACCGCGTTCCCGGCCTTCATCGCTACGAGGTCGCCCAACGATTCCAACCCGAGATCGTCCAAGTCTGGGGGCGCACCCGAGAAGCCGTCATCGACCAGGCGAACGAACTCGTCGGCAACCGCACACCCGAACAGGTCTGGACCTCCGACCAAGTCACCGACTGGCAAGGACCACCCGCCGTCTGGGTCCGGTGGCCAGGATGACCGCCGACGAACTTGCCGTCTGGGTTACCGCCTCCTGCGAACGTCAAGGCATCCCCGTCAAGATCACCGACCGCCGCGTGATCACCGAAGTCGCCGCGCTGCTGACCGATGGCACCGTGCGGGCCCCGACCCGTGGCGAAGCCGGGTCGGGCCGCACACCTCGAACAACTACACCCGCCACACCAGCTCAACCCGAGCAGGATCAAACTCGCGTGCTCCCGAAGCGCCGGCGCTGATCACTGCACGGTCGAGCACAGCCCGCACGATCGCGTGCTGACGGGTCAGGTTCAGGGAACCCCACTGATCACGCAGCCCGTCGCCATTGCCAGGCAGCCCGACGAGCGTGTCAGTCCGAGTGACACGAGCCAGTCGCCCTTGGGTGTCACGCATCCGCTCCTCAACCGAGCGCCGTGCCGTCAGCCACTCAGCGCGGGTGATCTCCTTTGCCGCCCACATGCCCGCCAGCTCGTCCAACTGCCCACGATCAGCCGACAACGACTCCGACAGCGCAGCCACCGCCTCGTCAGCAGCGCCCCGACCCGCAAGCGTGTCGGCAAGCTCCGGCGTATCGAGCCGATACAGCACCGCGGCGGCGACGAACTCCTCGAGCGGGCCCGCCACTACCGTCAGCCTCCCGCAACCTCCATGGTCCGGTCCCGACGAGCACACGTAGCGGCGAGTCGTCGCCCGAGCCGACGAATAGAGAACACCGCCGCACTTGCCGCACCGCAACAGACCGGTCAACAGATACCGACGAGGCGCACGCCGGCCCGATGTCTTCTTGGCCTCCATCACCGCGAGAACCCGCTCCCGATCAGCAGGAGTGACGATCGGCTCCCAAACCGCGGGGCCGACAACCTCGCCACGATGCGTCCGGAGGCCCGCGATCCGCCCCGAGCACAACAAGTCCCGCAGCGTCGGCGTCCGCCAGGGCCCGCCCTTGACCGTCCGCACACTCTCGGCGTCCAACCACGTCGCCAGCGACCGCAAGCTCTCGCCGGCCAAGAACCGAGCCACCAACTGACGGATCACTTCGGCTTCGTCCGCCTTGACCGTCACCTTGTCGGCCTCGTAGCCAAAGGGCCGCTGGCTCCCACCATGGGGCCGTCCCTCCGCTGCCACCTGATCCAGTTTGCGGCGCACCCGGCGACTCTTCGACGCCGACTCGTTCGCAGCCACCGCGGACAGCATGCGCAACACCAACAGCCCGTCACCATTCGCCACGTCCACGTCGCCGCCCGCCACGAACCGAACATGACGGACCTTGGCATCCGTGACGACTTCCACGAACCGCTCTAGCTCGATCGGCCGACGAGTCAAGCGGTCAACGTGGTACACGACCACCGCGTCCCTCAGTCCGCTCCGCAGGTCCTCCAGCATCTCCTCATAGCGAGGACGACGCTTGCCCGAGAACGCTGACACGTCGTTGTCGACGTACTCCTCAGCCACCTCCCAGCCCAACTCCCGAGCCAGCCGTCGACAGTCCTCCAACTGCCGCAACACCCCGAGGGAAGTGCCCTCCTGGTCCGACGAAATACGGGCGTACACAGCAGCAGAGCGGGCGATCGCCATAGAGGGCAGATTAACAAAGGACGGTGAACCTCGTGCTGCTCTGCCGTCGTCACCACCGCCTGCTCCATCGAGACGGTTGGAGCCACAAGCTCCTGCCCGACACGCAACTGGTGGTCACCACGCCCGATGGTCGGGTCCTCCGCAGCATGCCGCCCGGACGACCACCACCTGCGCTTCCGCTGGAGTAGCACCCGATCTGGAATGCCGGCCGGGCCGAACAGGGCCGACCTGCCTGCTACTCGGGGGTCTGGCTCCCGCCTTGCTCCAACCACTGGTTGAAGACGGGCGGGCGCTTCTCGAAGAACGCCTTGGAGCCGTCGTGGGCGTCGTCGTGGAAGTCGCTCAAGGCGGTCTTGGTGGCGATGTCATCGCCGGCCTGGTCGAAGGTGAGGTGAGCGGCGTTGTACACCGCCTTCTTGAGCAGGCGCATGGCGACCTGCGGGCCGGCGGCCAGCTCCCGGGCCAGCTCCATGGTGCGCTCCATCAGCAACTCGTCGTCGACCGAGTCGTTGACCAGGCCGAGCTCGGCGGCCTCGTCGCCCGTGACGATCCGCTTGCGGAGCAGGAAGTCGAGCGCCCGCTTCACGCCGAGATGCTCGACGAGGAGCCAGTGCCCGCCTTCGTCGGGCTGCCAACCCATGCGCAGGGTGGCGCTGCCGAGCTGGGCCGAGCGAGCAGCGATGGCGAAGTCGCACGCCAGCACCACGGACAGGCCGAGCTGGATGGCAGCGCCATTGACCGCGGCGATGGTGATCTTGTCGAGGCGACGAATGACTCGTGCCGGGTCCTGCGCATAGGTGGCCAGCCGGGCGTAGAGGTTGACCGGCACCTTGCTGAAGCCCTCAGGAAGATCAGAGACGAGGGTCGGCGGCTCCGGCTCGGCGGACTTGTTGTTGACACCGGCAATGAAGCCTCGACCCGTCCCGGTGAGCACGACGACTCGCACGGCGTCGTCGAACTGGGCGAGGGTCAGCACCTCGCACAGGTCGCGACGCGCACCGAAGCTCATGGCGTTGAGCCGCTCGGGGCGGTTGAAGGTGATGATGGCGATCCCGTCGCCGTCGACGGTCGCGTCGAATCCCTGGTAGCTGCCCTCGATCACGCCTGCTTGCCCTTCTGCAAGGCCCCACTGAGTCGACCGGGTCGCGGCGGGCCGGAGTTGAGAGCCGAGTTGGCGATCCGTTCGATGTGCCGGCTCTTCTCCCGGTCCTCTGCGGTGCACAGGTCGATCGTCAGCTTGGCCATGCCCAGCGCGTCGGCATCGAGGGCAACCAGGCTGCGGGCGAACTCGTAGACCCGGTCCATGAACTCCTCGGCCGGATAGACCTCGTGCACCAGGCCGATGCGCAGCGCGGTGTCGGCGTCGATGTTGCGGCCGGCCATGCCGATCCACTTCGACCAGTGGGGCCCCACGAGCCGGGTCAGCCGGCTGATCCCGCCGCTGCCAGCGATGACACCGAGGTTCGGCACCTCGGGGAGCCCGTAGGTGGTGTGCGGCGCGCAGAAGCGGAAGTCGCACGACACACCCATCTCCAGCCCGAGGCCGAGGCAGGGCCCTTGCGCGGCATGGATGATCGGCTTCTCGATCTTCTCGAACTCGTCGTGCAGCTCGTGGTGGCGCTGCCGGTACTTGCGCCGCTGCAACGTCTTGGTCGGCTGCGGGCCCTCGAAGTCGCGCCGCTCGGCCTGGGCCTCGTCGCTGATGTCGAGCCCGGCCGTGAAGTAGCGCCCGTTGGCGGTGAGCACCATCACCCGGAGCTCCTCGGTGTCGCCGAAGCGCCAGGTCGCCTCGTCGAGCGCCTGGCTCATCGGCAGGTTGATGGCATTGAGCTTCTTTGGCCGGTTGAGGGTGACGGTCATGATCCCGTCCTCCTCGGCCACCAACACTGGTGCGTCGGGCTGCTCTGCCATGGGCCGGACGCTACCGTCGCCGCTGTGAGCGATGACGAGGGGCTCTACTTCCGCCAGCTGCTGTCGGGCCGCGACTTCGCGGTCGGCGACGGCGCCGCGACGCAGATGGTCAACTTCGTCTACCTGATCGGCGATCGCGCCACGGGCGAGGCCGTCGTGGTCGATCCCGCCTACGCGGTGCGGGAGCTGGTCGAGATCGCCGGCGCCGATGGGATGCGCATCACCGGCGCCCTCGCCACCCACCACCACCCCGACCACGTGGGCGGGTCGATGATGGGCGTCACCCTCGAGGGCGTGGCCGAGCTGCTCGGCCTCGGCCTGGGGCCGGTGCACGTCCAGCGGGACGAGGCTCCCTTCGTCCAACGGGTCACCGGGGCCGAAGCCAGCGATCTGGTCTCCCACGACAGTGGCGACGTGGTCGAGGTCGGCTCGGTGACGATCGAGCTCCTGCACACGCCCGGCCACACGCCCGGCAGCCAGTGCTTCCTGGTCGACGGGTTGCTGGTGTCGGGCGACACCCTGTTCCTCGAGGGGTGTGGGCGCACTGACTTCCCGGGCAGCGACCCTGCTGCCATGTACGACAGCCTGCAGCGCCTGGCAGCGTTGCCGGCGGCGACGGTGGTCTTCCCCGGCCACCGGTACTCGATGCCGTCGTTCGGGAGCCTCGAGGCCATCAAGGAGTCGAACTACGTGTACCGGCCCGGCACCAAGGAGCAGTGGCTCGCCATGTTCGGTGGGGCCTGATTCCGGCTACAACTGGGGCATGCGCTTTCGACTCGGAGCAATGATCGGTTTTGGTGCCGGCTACTACCTGGGGGCCAAGGCTGGGCGCGAGCGCTACGAGCAGCTCAACGCCGTGATCAAGAAGGTTCGGGGCAGCGACGCCTACGAGGCGGCCACCGACAAGGCCCGTGACGTCGTCGACCTCACCGTCGAGAAGACCAAGGACTTCATCGACGAGCACAAGCAGGGCGCATCGGCCGACGCCTACGACGGCGACCTGAGCCCCATCACCAACAACTAGCTCGAGTCCTCGAGGTAGTCGCGCAGCTTCTGGCTGCGCTGCGGATGCCGCAACTTGGCCAAGGTCTTCGACTCGATCTGGCGGATGCGCTCGCGGGTGACGCCGAACTCCTTGCCGACCTCTTCGAGGGTGCGGGCCTGGCCCGAGCCGTCGAGGCCGAAGCGCAGCTTCACGACCTCCTGCTCGCGGTCGCTGAGCTCGGACAGGACCTCCTGCACGGCCGCTCGCAGCATCTGGATGGCGGCCGCTTCGGCAGGCGCCTCGGCCTGTTGGTCCTCGATGAAGTCGGAGAGGTTCGAGTCGTCCTCCTCGCCGACCGGCGAGTCGAGCGACAGCGGGTCCTGCGAGATGCGATGGATCTCACGCACGCGGGCAGGCGTGAGGTCGACCCGCTCGGCCAGCTCCTCGACGGTTGGCTCGCGTTCGAGCTCCTGGGTGAGCTGGCGCTGCACCCGCAGCACCTTGTTGATCGTCTCCACCATGTGCACCGGGATGCGGATGGTGCGGGCCTGGTCGGCGATGGCCCGGGTGATGGCCTGGCGGATCCACCACGTGGCGTAGGTCGAGAACTTGAAACCCTTGGAGTGGTCGAACTTCTCGACGGCCCGCATGAGCCCGAGGTTGCCCTCCTGGATCAGGTCGAGGAAGAGCATCCCCCGGCCCACGTAGCGCTTGGCGATCGAGACCACCAGGCGGAGGTTGGCCTGGATGAGCTGGCGCTTGGCCTCATCGCCGTCGTCGACGTCGAACGCCAGGCGGCTGCGCTCCTCACTGTCGATCGCACCGTCGCTCCCGGCCAGCTCCTCGAGCCGGGCTCGGGACGCCAGGCCGAGCTCGATCCGCTTGGCCAGCGACACCTCTTCGGCGCCGGACAGGAGGGGGACCCGCCCGATCTCCTTGAGGTACATGCGCACCGGGTCGCTGCTGCTCCCGGCGCGCTGGGCCTCGATCCGCTCACGCGGCGCCCGGCGGACCGCGGGCAGCTTGCGGCGGGCCGGGGCCGCGGCAACCAGCACGTCGTCGTCGGCCTCGAGCTCGACCTCGGGGACCTCGGGATCGACGGCGATGCCCTGGGTGCCCAGCAGCTCGGTGATGGCGGCGATGAACTCGGGCGTCGGCTCGGGCGAGCCGGTGGCCACGAGCACCTCGTCGACGGTGACAGTGCCTTCCGACGACCGGCCCATGGCGATCAGCCGCTGGAGCTCTGCGATCGGCACCTCGGCCGTCGGAGGGCTCGACGGGTCCACGGTCACGCCCCCTCCTCACCCCGGGCCACGAGGAAGGGTACCAACTGGCCCAGCGCCGCCAGGCGGGTGTCCGACTCCCGGAGCTCCTCGAGACGGAGCTTCAGCCAGCCCACCACCTCGGCGGCGGCGAGCGGGTCGTCGGTGGCCCGGGCGTCGGCCCCGACCTCCTGGAGCACCCGGCCGATGGCCTCGGCGACCAGGAGGGCCACGACGTCGTCGGCCTCGATGTCGACCTCTTCGACGGCCAGCCGCTGCAGCAGCTCGGCCGCCTCCGGGTCGGCGGCCTCGATGGCCTCGTGCAGGGTCGACGCCCCCGAGAGGGCGCGGTAGGCAGCGAGCTCGACGGGATCGGTGAACAGCACGTCGTGCAACCAGTCGGCGACCGACTCCGGCTGGTGCACGGCGAGTCCGAGCACGAGCAGCGACGGGCTCTCGGGCCGAGCCGGGCGTCGTCGCGCCGGGGCTGGCTGGGCGGCCCGGTGGTCGGCCCCTCGCGCCGAGGTTCGCAGGCGGTCGGGGTCGACGCGGGTGCGGTCGGCGACCTGCATCACGTACTGGTCACGGACGAGCTCGTTGGGATGCTCGGCGATGATCGTCATGGCCGCCTCGGCGACGCGCGCCCGCCCCTCGGCCGTGGTGAGGTTGGCCGAGCCCAGCAGCCGGTTGATGCGAAAGCCGAGGAACGGCGTGGCCTCGGCCACCGCCTTCCGAAGGGCAGTTGGGTCGGACCGGGCGAGGTCGCCGGGGTCGGCGCCGGGCGGCAGTGCGGCGACGTAGACGTCGAGCTCGTGGCGTCGCTCCCACTCGTAAAAGCGCTCGGCCGCGCCCTGGCCGGCGGCGTCGGCGTCGAACGCGAGCACGATCTTCCGCGAGAAGTTCTTCAACGTCCGGAAGTGGCTGTCGGTCAGGGAGGTGCCGCAGGTCGCCACTGCCCAGGGCACACCGGCCAGACCCATTCCGATGACATCGGTGTACCCCTCGCAGACCACCACCTCGCCCTGCCGGACGATGTGCTCCTTCGCCCAGTTGAGCCCGTACAAGGTGTCGCTCTTGTCGTAGATGGCGGTCGAGGGGGAGTTCTTGTACTTGGCCGGGTCGTTCGAGCCGGGCAGGATGCGACCGCCAATGGCCACCGCATCGCCGCGCGAGTCGAAGATCGGGAACAGCACCCGGCCGCGGAAGGAGTCCTGCAGCCGTTCGCGCTTGTTCAGGAACGCCAGCCCGGTCTCCCGCAGCACCTCCGACGACAGGCCGATCGACCTCGAAAGCGTGTCCCAGTCGTCGGGCGCCCAACCCAGCTTGTAGGTGCGGACGATGTCACCGTCGTAGCCCCGTGACCGGAGGTAGCCCCGCGCCTGGTTCGCATCGGGCGCGGTCAGCAGCCGTTGGTGGTACCAGTCGACGGCCTTGGCCATGGCCTCGACCAGTCCGGAGCGCTTCTTGCGCTGGCCGGTCTCCTGGGTCGAGTCGTAGTGCAGGGTGATGCCGGCCTTGGCCGCCAACGACTCGACCGCGCCGACGAAGTCGAGGTGCTGGATCTCCCGCACGAAGGTGATCACATCGCCCTTGGCCTGGCACCCGAAGCAGTAGTAGAAGCCCAGATCACCATTGACCGAGAACGACGGCGTCTTCTCACCGTGGAACGGGCAGAGGCCCGTCCACCGGGCACCCTGCTTCCGGAGCCCGACGTGCTCGCCGATGACGTCGACGATCGAGACCTGGGCCCGAATCCGCTCGATGTCCTCGTTGGCGATGCCCATCTCAGCCCTGAGGGTACGGGCTACTCCCGGGCGTCGGCCCGGAGCGAGGCCATGACCGCCACGAACAGCGTGAGGACGATGACCACCAGCCCGGCCCAGGTCGGCAGGTGGATCAGCTCGTGGACGAGCATCTTCACGCCGACGAAGCCGAGGATCACCGCGAGACCGAGGTTGAGGTACCGGAACCGGCCGGCCATGCCGGCGAGGCAGAAGTACAGCGACCGCAGCCCGAGGATGGCGAAGGCGTTCGAGCTGAACACGATGAACTGCTCGCGGCTCACGGCCAGGATCGCCGGGATCGAGTCGACGGCGAAGAGCACGTCGGTCGTCTCGATCATGACCAACACCGCGAACAGGGGCGTCGCCACCCGCCTGCCGTTCTCCTTGGTGAAGAGCTTCTGGCCGTCGTACTCGTTGGTCGAGGGGATGAACCGTCGAACGAGCTTCAGCGCCACGTTGTCGTCAGGATGCACCTCGGCATCGTCATGACGACCGATCTTCACCGCGGTGTACACCAGGAACCCGCCGAACACGTAGAGCACCCACTCGAACTGCTCGACCAGGGCGACCCCGGCGAAGATGAAGATGGCACGCAGCACCAGCGCGCCGAAGATGCCCCAGAACAGGACTCGGAACCGGTACATCAACGGCACGCCGAAGTACGTCAGGATCACGGCCCACACGAACACGTTGTCGATCGACAGGCTCTCCTCGATGAGATAGCCCGACAGGTACTCGCCCGCCGCCTGACCTCCCTGCCACGCAAGGATCACGAAGGTGAAGGCCAGTCCCAACGAGATCCACACGCCGCTCTCGATTGCCGCTTCGCGCAGTGTGATCTCATGCGCCGTGCGGTGCACCAGCAGGAGGTCGGCGGCGACCAGCACCACGATCAGCGCCACGAACCCGGCCCACACCACGTTGGGCGTCTCGAAGCTCGAGAAGCTCTCGGCGCTCTCGGCCGTGCTCGCCAGCTGCAGCATCAACCGTCATCCCCCTGTTCGTGCTCGAGGCTTCGCTCCACGAGCTCTTCGATCGGCCCGCCGTCGTTCCGGCCGTCGTGGCGGTCAGCCCGCGCCGAGAACGACACGGCAGTCAGCAACGTCGCTGTGATGACCGCCAACGACGCCCACGTCGGGACGTGCACCACATCGGCGGTCTCGACGATCATCTTGGTTCCCACGAAGGCGAGGATCACACCAAGCCCCACGTTGAGATAGCGGAAGCGACCGGCCATGCCCTGCAGGCAGAAGTAGAGGGACCGAAGGCCAAGCAGGGCCATGGCGTTGGAGCTGACGACGATGAACTGCTCGCGGCTGACGGCGATGACTGCCGGAATCGAGTCGACGGCGAACAGGACGTCGGTGGCCGCCACCATCACGACGACAGCGAAGAGCGGCGTCGCCAGCCGCCGGCCGTCCTTCACGGTGAACAGCCGCTGGCCGTCGTACTCGGCGGTCGATGGCACCAGCCGGCGAACCGCCCGCATGGCGAGGTTCCGATCAGGGTGGACCTCGGCCTCGTCGTGGCGGCCGATCCTCCACGCCGTGTAGAGCAGGAACGCCCCGAAGCCGTAGAGGACGAACTCGAACCGGTTCACCAGCGCCACGCCACCGAGGATGAACAGGGCCCGCAGCACCAATGCACCGGCGATGCCCCAGAACAGGACCCGGAACCGGTACGCCAGGGGGACAGCGAAGAAGGTGAGGATGACCGCCCACACGAAGACGTTGTCGACCGAGAGGCTCTCCTCGATCAGGTAGCCCGACAGGTACTCCCCTGCCGCCCGACCGCCGTGCCAGGCGAGCACCACCAGCGCGAAGGCCAGGCCCATGGTGAGCCACACGCCGCTCTCCAGCGCGGCTGTGCGCAGCGAGAGCTCCCGGGGGCCGCGATGGACCACCAGGATGTCGGTGGCGATGATCGCCACCACGAAGCCGACGAACGCGATCCATGCCCAGACCGGAACGTCGAAGTGTGCATACGCCGTCGACGCCGCTACCAGCGCGGCGGTGAAGGTCAACGCGTACCTGCGCTATTGAGCCGCACGAACCCCGCGACAGGTACGCAATGTCCCCGCGTACCTGCGCTATTGAGCCGCAAGGCGAACCCCGCGACAGGTACGCAATGTCAACGCGTGTCGGACGCTTTCCCCGCGCCCAGCACGGCCTGGGCGGCCGCCAGTCGGGCGATCGGGACACGGAAGGGCGAGCACGACACGTAGTCGAGGCCGGCGCCGTAGAAGAAGTAGATCGACTCGGGGTCGCCGCCGTGCTCGCCACACACGCCGAGCTTCAGGTCGGGCTTGGTGGCCCGGCCCCGCTCGGCGGCCATCGAGACCAGCTGACCGACGCCGGCCTGATCGAGGGTGTCGAACGGGTTGGCCTTGAGCAGGCCCTGCTCGACGTAGGGCGCCATGATCCGGCCTTCGATGTCGTCCCGGCTGAACCCGAGCGCCATCTGCGTGAGGTCGTTGGTGCCGAAGGAGAAGAAGTCGGCGTGCTCGGCCACCTCGTCGGCGAGGAGGGCGGCGCGGGGCACCTCGATCATGGTGCCGATGGTGACGTCGACGCCCTTGACCTTGGCCTCGGCGATTGCCGACTCGACCCAGCCGCGGGCCAGGCCCAGCTCGTCACGCGAGATGGTGAGCGGGATCATGATCTCGACGATCGGGTTGCCCTTGGCCTTCTTCCGCTCAGCAGCGGCCTCCATGAGCGCCCGGACCTGCATCTCGTAGAGACCGGGCTTGACCACGCCGAGACGCACGCCACGGGTGCCGAGCATGGGGTTGACCTCGTGCCACGACCGAGCCGCAGCCAGGAGCTCGGTCTCGTCGGCGTCGAGGCCTTGGGTCGCCTGCTTGATGGCGAGGTCCTCGACGTTGGGCAGGAACTCGTGGAGCGGCGGGTCGAGGAGGCGCACGGTGACGGGCAGCCCGTCCATCGCCTCGAGGATCTCGATGTAGTCGGCCTTCTGGGCAACGCGGAGCTGCTCCAGGGCGGCGGCTTCCTCGGCCGGCGTGTCGGCGAGGATCATGGCCCGCACGATCGGCAGCCGATCCTCACCGAGGAACATGTGCTCGGTGCGGCACAGGCCGATGCCCTCGGCCCCGAACTCGCGGGCGCGGGTGGCATCGGGGCCGTTGTCGGCATTGGCCCTGACCTTGAGCCCGCGAACGCCCTTGCCACCCTTGCGGATGGCGTCGGCCCAACCGAGGATGAGATCGAACTCCGGCGGCGTGGTGCCGACGGTGAGGTCGACGGCGCCGACCACAACCTGTCCGGTCGAGCCGTCGAGCGAGATGACCTCGCCCTCCTTGACGATGGTGCCGCCGACGTGGAACTGCTTGCCGGTGATCTTGACCTGCTCGGCGCCGCAGACGGCCGGCTTCCCCCAGCCCCGGGCCACGACGGCAGCGTGGCTGACCAGGCCGCCCTTGGCCGTGAGGATGCCCTCGGCGACAGCCATGCCGTGCACGTCCTCAGGCGAGGTCTCGTTGCGCACGAGGATGACCGCCTCGCCCCGTTCGACGGCGTCGACGGCGTCGTCGGCGGTGAAGTACACCTTGCCGACCGCCGCGCCCGGTGACGCGGCCAGGCCGGTGGTCAGCACGTGGAAGGCGGCGCCCGCGCTGAACTGCGGGTGGAGCACCGAATCGAGGTGGTCGGCGGTCACCCGCTGTATCGCCTCGTCCTTGCTGATCTTCCAGCCCTTCTGCTCGGTCATCTCGACCGCCATGCGGAGGGCGGCGACGCCCGTGCGCTTGCCCACTCGCGTCTGGAGCATCCAGAGCTTGCCCTGCTCGATGGTGAACTCCGTGTCGCACATGTCGGAGTAGTGCTTCTCGAGCCGATCGAAGATGGCCAGGAGCTCCTTGTGGATCTTCGGGAACTTCTTGCCCATGGTGTCGAGCGGCTCGGTGTTCCGGATGCCGGCCACGACGTCCTCGCCCTGGGCGTTGACGAGGAAGTCGCCGTAGGGCTTGTCCTCGCCGGTCGACGGGTTGCGGGTGAACCCCACCCCGGTGCCGGAGTTCTCGTCACGGTTGCCGAACACCATCGCCTGCACGTTCACCGCGGTGCCGAGGTCGTGGCTGATCTTCTCGCGGTTGCGGTAGGCGACGGCGCGGGCACCACCCCACGACTTGAAGACGGCCTCGACCGCGCCGCGGAGCTGGGCGGTGGGGTCCTGGGGGAACGGCTGGCCGGTCGACCGGGCAACGACCTCCTTGTAGCGGAGGCAGAGCCGGCGCAGGGTCTCGGCGGTGACCTCCGAGTCGGCGGTGACGCCGTCCCACTCCTTGGCCGTTTCGAGCAGGTGCTCGAAGGGCTCGCCGTCGACGCCTTGGACGATGCGGGCGTACATGGCGATGAACCGGCGATAGGAGTCGTACGCGAAGCGCTCGTCGGTGTTCTTCGCCAGGCCCTCGACCGACTCGTCGTTGAGGCCGAGGTTGAGGACGGTGTCCATCATCCCCGGCATCGAGAACTTGGCGCCCGAGCGGACGCTGACGAGCAGCGGGTCGGCGGGGTCACCGATGCGCTTGCCCATCGCCTTCTCGAGCTTGGCCCGCTGCTTGGCGATCTCGTCGTCGAGCCCGGCGGGCCAGCCGCCGTACATGTAGTCACGGCAGGCGTCGGTGGAGATCGTGAAGCCGGGTGGCACCGGGAGCCCCAGCACCGACGTCATCTCGGCGAGGTTGGCACCCTTGCCGCCGAGGAGGTCCTTGTAGGACATGGGCGGCTTGCGGTGCTTGTGGTCGAAGGCAAAAACGTACGTCACAGTGGGTCGAGGTTAGACCGCCGACCCAGGTGACCCAGTGGTCAGGACCTCGGAAGTGGCCGCAGGCCGTTCGCCCATCGCTCGAGCACGATGCCGACGTCCCGCCGGGCCCGCTGGGGATCGGTGGACCGGCTGACGTAGATGCCGGCCTCCGACACCACCGATGCCAGGAGATGGCCGAGCGGCTCGACGGGGACGGCATCGATGTGTCCTGCCGCCATCAGGTCACGCAGGCGCTGCTCCCACCTCGAGTTCATCGAGCGTTCGGCGATCTCGACCACTGCGGCCAGGCCGAACACCATCGGTCCGTCGACGAGGAGGATCCGGGCGCGTGCCGGCGCCAGGCACCCATCGAGGTAGGCGAGCATGCCGCGGATCGCCATCGACCACTGGTCCTCGGTCGGCGAGGCGGCCGCGACGACCTGCACGCTCTCCACTGCCTCCTCGATGACCTCGGCCACCACGCAACGGAAGAGGTCCTCCTTGTCGACGAAGTGGTGGTAGAGCGCACCCCGTGTGACCCCGGCGAGGGCCACGATCTCCTCGGTCCCGGTGTCGTGGTAGCCGACGGCGGCGAAGAGCTCCCGGGCGGCCTGGAGGAGCTTGGCCCGCGTGGCATCCGGCTGGCGCTTGCGCTTGGCAGCGGCTCCTGCGGTAGCGGCGGTCGGTGCGATGCCGCCGAGTGTAGGTACTGTCCACATACAGGCTGTATCCACTCGGAGGCGCCGATCGTGAACCTGCCCGGCTTCCCTCCGGCACCGGCCGAGACCATCCGGCGGTCGCACGTCGCCGAGCTGGCCACGGTCACCGCTGCCGGCGTGCCGTTGGACACGCCCTTGTTGTCATGGGTTGGCGACGACGGCACCACGGACGACCTGTCGACCGGGCTCTCCTATCCGGCCAAGGCCGAGCGGGCCCGCCGCGAGCCGAAGGTCGGTCTGCTCTTCGAGGGCGACGGCGAGGGGCCGGTCGTCGCCATGGCCGCTTACGCCGCAGTTCGGGACGCGGACATCCAGGCCAACGCCGAGCGGTACGCGGCGCTGACCGGTCCGATGGTGGCCAGCCTGAGCGCGGGCCGGCCCTGGGCGGAGCTGCGCGAAGCGGTCTGGTACTGGGCCCGGATCTGGCTGCAGTGCACCCCCGCGCGCGTGACCTGGTGGCCCGAGGGCACCGACCGGCCGGGCACGGTGTGGTCGCCGCCCGGGGCGGTCGTGCCACCCACCTCCGACCCGGCACCGACTGGACCGCCCACCCGGGCGCCGGGCTGGCCGGCGAGCGACTGGCGGGCGGGAGCCGCCACCGCCGTTGCCGGCGGGCCGTCGCCGCACCTCACCGCCATGGACGAGGGCGGGTTCCCGATCCCGTTCCGTGTGCGGTCGGTCGAGGTCACCGACGGCGGGTTCGACCTCGACGTCCCGGCCGGCGCGCCGTGGGCGCTCGCCGGCCCCGCCTCGTTGTGCTTCAACGGCCGGGACACCTTCGTCGGCAGCCTCGAAGGCGCTCGACTGGTCGTCGACCGCCAGCTCCCCGACCTGCCGCTGGTGGCCGATACCACCCAGATCTTCAGCCCGTCACCCGACGTCAGAGACGCCTTGATGGGTCGGCTCACCGCCGAGCTCGCCCGCCGCGGCCAGCCAGTGCCGGTCATGCCCGAGCACGCACCGCCCGGCTTCTCCTGAGAACGAGCCAAGCCGCGACGGATTCTCGGCAGATCTGTCGAGGATCCGTCGCGGGTTCGGGACTCAGCTGGCCTGGAGGCGGCCGACGATCTCGGTCACGAGGTCGTCGATGGGGACCCGGACCTGGGCGAGGCTGTCGCGGTCGCGGATGGTGACCGCCTTGTCCTCGAGCGAGTCGAAGTCGACGGTGACGCACCACGGCGTGCCGATCTCGTCCTGGCGCCGATAGCGGCGACCGATCGACTGGGTCTCGTCGTAGTCGGTCATCACGAAGGGCTGGAGCTTGCCGAGTACCTCACGGGCAAGCGGCGTGAGCGTGTCCTTCTTGGAGAGTGGCAGCACCGCCACCTTGTAGGGCGACAGCCGGGGGTGCAGCCGCAGCACCGTCCGTGATTCGCCCTCGACCTCGTCCTCTGAATACGCGGCGAGGAGAAAGGCCATCATCGTGCGGGTGGCGCCGGCAGCCGGCTCGATCACGTGGGGCACGTAGCGCTCGCCCGATGCCTGGTCGAAGTACTCGAGCTTCTCGCCCGAATGAGTGGCGTGCTGGGTGAGGTCGTAGTCGGTGCGGTTGGCGATTCCCTCGAGCTCACCCCAGCCCCAGGGGTACAGGTACTCGACGTCGGACGTGCCGGCCGAGTAGTGGCTGAGCTCGTCGGCGTCGTGGGGGCGCAGCCGGAGGCTCTCGGTGGGGATGCCGAGGTCGATGTACCAGCGATAACGCTGCTCGCACCAGTACTCGAACCACTGCTTGCCCTCGTCGGGCGGCACGAAGTACTCCATCTCCATCTGCACGAACTCGCGGGTGCGGAAGATGAAGTTGCCCGGCGTGATCTCGTTGCGGAACGACTTGCCGATCTGGGCGATGCCAAACGGCGGCTTCTTGCGCGACGTCTCCAGCACGTTCTTGAAGTTGACGAACATGCCCTGCGCCGTCTCCGGCCGCAGGTACACCGTGGCGGCCGATTCCTCGACCGGGCCGGCGAACGTCCGGAACATCAGGTTGAACTGGCGGGCCTCGGTGAAGGTGTCGCTCTTCCCGCAGTTGGGGCACGTCGTCGGGTCGTCGAGCTGGTCGAGCCGGTACCGCTCCTTGCAGTTGCGGCAGTCGACCAACGGATCGGTGAAGTTCTGGAGATGGCCCGATGCCTCCCAGATCGCCGGCGGGGACAAGATCGACGCGTCGAGGCCGACGACGTCGTCACGAAGCTGCACCATCGACCGCCACCACGCTTCCTGCACGTTCCGCAGGAGGAGGACGCCGAGGGGGCCGTAGTCATAGGCCGAGCGGAAGCCGCCATAGATCTCCGCCGACGGGAACACGAAGCCCCGCCGCTTGCAGAGATTGACGACGTTCTCGAACTGGTCGGCCATACGGCCGTGATTCTGGCAGGGAAACCGGCGCGTCTTTGCCCCGCTTTCCCTGCCAGAACCGAAAGCCGGCAGGTCGGGCGGCCTAGGTTCGGGCCGCCTATCCACCCCAGCGGCATCCAGGAGCGGACATGCCAGCGATACCGATCGACGAGAACGAGCTCGGAGGGCGGCTCGGTGCCGTCCTCGCCGAGGCGTCCCCGGGTTGCACGGTCGACACCATCACGCCGTTGCAGGGCGGGGCCTCGAGCATCACGTACTCGACCACCGTGACCAGCGCCGCCGGGGACCCCCAACGGGTCGTCGTCAAGGTCGCGCCGGCCGGACTCGAGCCGACGAGGAACCGGGACGTCCTGCGCCAGGCCCGGCTGCAGCGTGCGCTCGAGGACACGGATGTGCCCGTGCCGCGCGTGATCGCCGAGCACCCGGGCACGCCGCCAGAGGTACCGCCGTTCTATGTCATGTCCTTCGAGGAAGGCGACTGCGTCGAGCCGAACTTCCTGCCGGTCGGCGAGCAGCTCCCCCCGGACCACGTACGCGGACGGCAGCTGCACGCCGCCGGCATCCTCGGCACGCTCCATGCCCTGGCACCCGCGTCGCTGGGGCTCGACGACGAGCCCGAGATGACGCTCGACGCCGAGGTCGATCGGTGGACGAAGTCGCTCGACGCCTGCGACGACGACCTGCGTGCGGGCACCGAGGACGTCGGCCGGCGCCTGGCCGAGACCGTGCCCGCCATGGGGCCGACCACGCTGATGCATGGCGACTTCCGGCCCGGCAACGTGCTGGCGTCGGCCGACCGGGTGGTGTCAGTGATCGACTGGGAGCTCTGGGCACGCGGCGATCCCCGCGTCGACCTCGCGTGGTTCCTGATGATGGCGAACCCCGACGAGCAGATCGGTCGGGTCGCGTGCCCCGGCATGCCCAGCCAGGACGAGCTCCTCGCGGCCTATCACCAGGCGCGCGGAACTGAGGTCCGCGATCTCGAGTGGTTTGCCGCCCTGGTCCGCTACAAGCAGGCGTCCGCGGCGTCGTTCATCACCCGCAATGCCCGCCGGCGGGGCAAGGACGCACCACCGCCTGTGGGGAACCCCGGCCTCATGGCCTCGGCCCGGACCCTGCTCGGCCTCGGCTGACGCCGGTCAGCGGCCCTGCCACACGGGGGACCGCTTCTCGGCGAAGGCAGCCGCCCCTTCCTTGGCGTCGGCGCTGGCGAAGACGGGCACGACCTTGGCCCGGATCGCCTTCCACTCGCTGGCGTCGTGCATGCCGGCCTCCTCGAAGATCAGCTGCTTGGTGACGGCCAGGGCAAGCGGCGCATTGGCCGCGATGCGATCAGCCAGAGCGGCAACGTGCGCCATGAGATCCGCGGCGGGCACCACCTGGTTGACCAGGCCCAGCTCATAGGCCCGCGCCGCGTCGATGGCGTCGCCGGTCAACCCCATCTCGAAGGCGATCGCCGGGGGAACCCGCGCCGCGAGACGCGTCGAGCAGCCTGCGCCCACCAGGCCTCGCTTGACCTCTGGCATGCCAAAGGTGGCGTGCTCGGCCGCGATCACCATGTCGGATGCCATCGCCAGCTCGAAGCCCCCACCGATGGCCGCCCCGTTGACCGCGGCGATCACCGGCTTCGGGTAGCAGCGGGTCTGGAACACCTCGAGACCCGGTCCCTCGGGCCGGGGCCGGCTGCCTTGCCCGAAGGCGCGGAGGTCCATGCCCGCGCAGAACGCCTTGTCGCCCGCGCCGGTGATGACCACCACCCGGACCCCGTCGTCGTGCTCGGCGTCGGTGAACGCGCGGCCGATGCCAGCAATGGCTTCGGCGTCGAAGGCGTTGCGGCGCTCCGGGCGGTTGATGGTGACGACCAACGTCGAACCGTGCTGCTCGGTGATGATGCTGATGACTGTCTCCTCAGGTCAAGAGCCCGACGGACTTCATGCGGCGCTCGAGGTGGTGCTCCATGGCGCGTGTCGCCAGGTGCTCGATCTCGTAGCCGGATTGCGACGCCGGCTCTGAAAGGACCGAGACGAGATCGCCGCCGAGGATCCGGCGCAACAGGGCGAGCGCCTCGGGCGAGATGCGGGTGCCCCGCGCGCACGAGCGGCACAGCACGCCTCCCTCGATGAGGTCGAAGGCCACCAGGGCATCGGTGGTGCCGCAACCGGCGCAGGCATCGACCATCGGGCGGAAGCCGAGGTGGGCGAGCAGCTTCCAGAAGAAGGCGGGCACCACCAACGGCGTCGACTGGGCCTCGAGCGTGCGTAGGGCGCCGAGCAGCATCTGGTGCACGCGGTGGTCGTCCTCACCTTCCTGCACGACGGCATCGACTGCTTCGAGGAGCGCCGTGGCCCGCGAGAGCCGATCGAGGTCCTCGCGGATGGTGCGGAAGTGGTCGATGGTCTCGGCCTGGGTGATGGTGTCGAGGTTGCGCCCCTCGTAGAGCTGGAGCGACACATGGGTGAGTGGCTCGAGCCGGGCGCCGAACCGGCTCTTGGTCTTGCGCACGCCTTTGGCGACGGCCCGCACCTTGCCCCGCCGCTCGGTGACGAGGCTCACGATCTTGTCGGCCTCCCCCAGCTTGATGGTGCGCAGCACGATCGCGTTCTCGCGGTACAGGCCCATCAGATCGCCCCGAAGCGGCGCTCGCGCTGCTGGTACTCGCGGACCGCCTCGACCAGGTGCTCGCCCCGGAAGTCGGGCCACAACACCTCGGTGAAGAACAGCTCCGAGTAGGCCAGCTCCCACAACAGGAAGTTGGAGATGCGGTGCTCGCCCGACGTGCGGATGACGAGGTCGGGATCGGGCATGTCCGGGTCGTAGAGGTGGCGGGCGATGGCCCGCTCGTCGATCCGGTTGGCCGGGACGCCGTCGGCCACCAGCTTCCGCACGGCGTCGACGATCTCCGCCCGGCCGCCGTAGTTGAAGGCGATGGTGAAGGTCAGGGTGCGGTTGTCGGCGGTGAGGGCCGAGGCGTCGTCCATGCGCCGGACCAGGCGGCGCGGCACCTTCCTGTCGCGCCGGCCGGCGAACCGGATGCGGACGCCGCGCTCGTGCAGCTCGGCCTGGCGCCGCAGGAGGCTCTGCTCGTTGAAGTTGAGCAGCCACCGAACCTCATCGGGGGGCCGCTTCCAGTTCTCGGTCGAGAAGGCGTAGACGGTGAGCCACTTGATGCCGAGGTCGATGGCGGCGTTGACGACCTCGTAGAGGGCCTCCTCGCCGGCCGCGTGACCAGCAGTGCGCGGCAGGCCCCGCTTCTCGGCCCAACGGCCGTTGCCGTCCATCACGCAGGCGATGTGGGCGGGGACGCGGCGAGGATCGATCGCCTCCAAGTCCACCCATCGAACGTACCTGCTCGGGGGTAGGGAACGGTGGTGCTCGCCTGGGTGAAGCGGCTCCCCGATCGCTGGCCGTGGCTGCGATTCGCCCTCGACCTCCAGGGCCGTTTCAACGAGCTGAACGGGGGCTACCTGGCCAGCGCCGTCACCATGACCGCCTTCCTGTCACTGTTCCCGCTGCTGCTCTGCGTCAGCGCCGTGCTGGGGTTCGTCGCCGGCAGCACGCCCGACCTCAGCCACAACGTGATCCGGGCCCTCGGGGTACCCAGGCAGGGCGAGGCGGCCACGGCGATCCGGCAGGCCATCACCACGGCCCGCGACAGCAAGGCGGCCGCCTCGGTCGTCGGCGTCGCCGGTCTCCTGTGGTCGGGTCTCGGCCTGGTCGCCGCCCTCCAGTACGCCTACAACTCGGCATGGCAGGTCACCGGCCGAGGCATGAAGGACAAGGTCTTCGGGCTGCTCTGGCTGGCTGGCGCCGGCGCCCTCTTCGCCGCCTCGTTCGCGGTCACCACCGTCCTCCAGTTCCTCCCTGGCTTCCTCGCACCCCTCAACCTGATCGCCGGCGTCGCCGTCAGCACCGGCCTGTTCCTGTGGGCGGCCAGGGCCCTGCCCAACGTCGATGTCGGCTGGCGGCCGCTCCTCCCCGGTTCGATCACGGCGGCCGGCGGGTTCGAGGTGTTGAAGGTGATCGGCGCCATCTACGTGCCGAGGGCAGTGGCGTCCTCATCAGCCGTCTACGGCTCGCTGGGCGTGGTGTTCGCCATCATCGCCTGGCTGTTCTTCTTCGGTCGCCTGCTCGTCTACTCCAGCATCGTCAACGTGGTGCTGTGGGAACGCGGCCACGGAACGGTCCACCTCGACATCGAGGTGCCAGCGGTGCCAGGGCGCGATGTGGAGCCCGAGGCCACGAGGGACGGCGAGGCGAGGCCAGATGGGCGGGCGGAGGATGGCCCGCCGGCGTCAGAGCCCGAGCCGGTCGAGCGAGTCGGGACGGCGCTGCCAGTCGCGGTCGACCTTGACCACGAGCTCGATGTACGCGCCGGGCGGGAGCTGCTCCCTGACCGCAGTGCCGACGTCCTTGAGAACCGCCCCACGGCGGCCAATGACCATCCCCTTCTGCGACTCCCGCTCGACGAGGATCTCGCAGCGGATGCGCGGCCATTCCCACTCGACGACCCGCGTGGCAATCGAGTGGGGAAGCTCCTCGCGCATGGCGATGAACAGCTGCTCGCGGACGAGCTCGGCCACCCAGAACGCCTCGGGCACATCCGTCACGGTGTCGGCCGGGTAGTACAGCGGGCCTTCGGGCATGCGCGCCGTCAGCTCGCCGACGAGGCCGGGAAGACCCGCCCCCGTCGTGGCCGACACCGGGAAGTAGGCGGACAGGCCTAGCTCGCCGGCCTTCTCCAACTGGGCCAGCACGTTCTTGCGTGACGCGGCGTCGACCTTGTTGACGATGCAGATGCCGTTCGCCGGCACGCGGTCGGCCACGAACTGGTCACCACGCCCGAACGGCGCGGTCGCGTCGATCACCAGGCACACCACGTCGACACCGCCGGTGGCCTCGACCGCCCGCTCATTGAGGCGCTCGCCCATGGCGCTCCGTGGCTTGTGGATCCCCGGCGTGTCGACGAACACGATCTGGACGTCGTCCCGGTTGAGGACCCCGCGCACCTGGGTGCGGGTGGTCTGCACCTTGTCGGAGACGATCGACACCTTGGTGCCGAGGATGGCGTTGAGAAGGGTGGACTTGCCGACGTTGGGCCTGCCGACCAGCGATACGAATCCGGACCGGGTCATGAGCGAGCACCCGCCATCCTCGTGATCCGGACGCGGCCGATGCGGCGGCCCTGCACCCGCTCGGCCCGCAGCAGGTGGGTACCGACCTCGACGGTCTCGCCCTCCGCCGGCACATGCCCAAGCAGGTTGAAGACCAGCCCGCCGACCGTGTCCCAATCGCCCTCGGGCAGGGCCAGGTGCAGGAGCTCGTTCACCTCGTCGAGGGCCATGCGGGCATTGACCCGCCAGTCGCCATTGGGCAGCGGCTCGAGCAGCGGGTCCTCGACGTCGAACTCGTCGACGATCTCACCAATCAGCTCCTCGATCAGATCCTCGAGCGTGGCGAGCCCGGCGGTGCCGCCGTACTCGTCGACCACGATCACCATGTGCATCTGCTTGGCCTGCATCTCCCGCATGAGCTCCGACACCCGCTTCGTCTCCGGCACGAAGAGGGCCTGGCGCAGCAGGCCCCTGACCGGCGTCTCGGCCCCCGTCTCCCGGGCAGCTCGCATGAGATCCTTGGCGTAGACGATGCCGACGATGTCGTCGATGCCACCTGCGTCATAGGCCGGGATGCGGCTGTAGCCGTTGGCAATCGAGATCTCCATCGCCTCGCCGACCGTCACCGATGCCGGCACCGTCACCATGTCGGGGCGCGGCACCATCACCTCGCGGGCGACGGTGTCGCCGAAGTCGATGATCGACCGGATCAGCGTCCGCTCCTCCGACTCGATCTCACCGGCCTCGACGGCCACGTCGGCCAGCGCCAGCAGCTCCTCCTCCGACGCGGCCGGGCCCGCCGGGTGCCCCTTGCCGGGCAGCAGGATGTTGGAGGCGCCGATGAGCGCCCTGGTGAGCAACCGCACGGGCAGCGAGGCGGCGAGGAAGCGCACGGCCGGGGCGACGAACAATGCGGTGCGCAACGGGTGCTGCAACGCATAGGTCTTCGGTGCGGCTTCGGCGACCACGAAGATCACGACGACCTCACCGACGACGGCGACGACGATGCCGAGCGGACCGAGGTATGACTCGGCGAGCAGCGTCACCAGGCTGGCGGCCACCAGATGGCAGAGCAGGACGAGGAAGAGGATCGGGCTGAGGATGTCCTCCCGCCGCTCGAGCATCCGGGACAGGCTGGCTGCGCCGCGTCGACCCTCCTCCTCGAGGGCGAGGGCCTGCGCTCGCGGCAGGTGGGTGAGGCTGGTCTCGGCGGCGGCCAGGAAGGCGGCCGTGACCACGAGGGCCAGCACTGCGACGATCGCCGCCACCTCGGGGGTCGACATCAGCCCTGGTGGTGGAAGCGTTCGAGCAGCTCGCGCTCGCGGGCTTGCATGACCGCGGTCTCCTCGTCGGTCGCGTGATCCATCCCCAGGACGTGGAGCACGCCGTGCACCACCAGCAGGGCCAGCTCGTCCTCGACCGTGCGCCCGTGCTCGGCCGCGTTGCGGCTGGCCACCGCCGGGCACACCAGCACGTCCCCGAGGAGCAACGGGATCTCGGAGGCTTCGGTCGGCGGCCGGTCGGGGCCGGCCGAACCGGCATCGGGTGAGCGCCCGGTCTCGGTCAGCTCGTCATCGATGGGGAAGGCCAGCACGTCGGTTGGGCCCTCGCCGCCGAGGAACTTCTCGTTGAGGTCGGCGATCGACGGCTCGTCGACGAAGTAGAGCGCCAGCTCGCACAGTCCCCGCACGCCCTCGTCGGCCAGCACCCCCTCGGCGAGCCGGACGAGATGGGCGACGTCGACCGCGACGGCCGACTGCTCGTCGGCGGCGAAGACTGCGGGCACCCCGTCAGGAGGACCGGGGCGGCGGCGGCGCGGGCCACTGATCATCGTTTGTCGCCGGTCTTGGCGTCATCGGCCCGCTCGTAGGCGTCGACGATGTCCTGCACGATGCGGTGGCGCACCACGTCTTTGTTGGTCAGATGCACCCACTCGAGGCCGTCGATGCCGCCGAGCACCCGCTCGAGGCCCACCAATCCCGACCGGCCGTTCGGAACGTCGACCTGGGTGACGTCGCCCGTGATGACTGCCTTCGACCCGAACCCGATGCGAGTCAGGAACATCTTCATCTGCTCAGGCGTCGTGTTCTGCGCCTCGTCGAGGATGATGAACGCGCCGTTCAGGGTCCTTCCGCGCATGAAGGCCAGGGGGGCGACCTCGATGGTGCCCCGCTCGAGGAGCTTCTGGGCGCCCTCGAGGTCGACCATGTCGTAGAGGGCGTCGAACAGCGGGCGGAGGTAGGGGTCGATCTTGGCCATGAGGTCGCCGGGCAGGAAGCCGAGCCGCTCCCCCGCCTCCACCGCCGGGCGGGTGAGGATGATCCGGCCGACCTCCTTGGCCTGGAGGGCCTGGACCGCGGACGCCACGGCCAACCACGACTTGCCGGTGCCGGCGGGGCCGATGCCGAAGGTGATCACGTTCTTCCTGATGGCGTCGACGTAGCGCTTCTGGCCGCTGGTCTTCGGCCGGACGGTGCGGCCCTTGGCCCCTCGCAGGACCTCGGCGGTGAGCACCTCGGACGGCCGCTCGTCGGCCTTGACCATGTCGATGGTGCGGACCACGTTGATCGTGTCGAGGGACTGCCCCCGCTCCAGCAGCAGCACCAGCTCCTCGAAGAGGCGGCCGACCAGATCGGCCTCCTCGCCGACGATGGAGATCTCGTTGCCCCGGACGTGGATCTCGACCTCGTCGAAGGCCGCCTCGATGAGGCGGAGGAGCTCGTCCCGCTGGCCGAGCAAACCGACCATCAGGTGGTTGCCGGGCACGCTGATCTTCACATCGGTGCGGGACAAGGTGGGAAAAGGCTACCCGGCGGTCAGCCCGACCACGGGGGCCAGCCCATCTGCCGGCCCCCGAGGACGTGCAGGTGGAGGTGGGGCACGGAGTTCCCGGCGTCCTCGCCGACGTTGAACACCAGGCGGTAGCCCCGCTCGGTGAGGCCGTCGATCTCGGCCACCCGGGTCGCCGTCACCAGGAGGTCGGCAACGGCGGCGGCATGCTCGGGGCCCACGTCGCCGGCATGGGTGATGTGCTGGCGCGGGATGACGAGCACGTGGGTCGGGGCCTGCGGGCTGAGGTCGCGGAAGGCGAACGACAGCTCGGAGCTGACGACCTCGTCAGCCGGGACCTCGCCCGCCACGATGCGGCAGAAGATGCAATCGGTCATGTCGGGCCAGACGGTAGGCCGGGCACCAGCAGCTCGTCGCCAGGAAAGAGGAGGTCGGCGTTCTGCGGATCGCGGAGCCGTTGCCGATTGGCCTCGATCAGGTCCCGCCAGTACGCCGTGACCTCCTGCTCCGACGGCTCCCGGTGCCACCCGGCGACCAGCACGCGCCGGGCGATCGACCAGAAGTGGTCGCCCGGCGCCACCGTCCACGGCGGTTGGACGACTGCCGGCGGGGCGGCCGGGGGCGGCGGTGGGGCGGCCGGGATGGCGACGGGGACGAGGTCGGGCGCGGGCGACGCCTCGGTCGTGGGTGGCCCCATCGGCGAGCGGCGCACCACGTGCAGGGCCGGGACCGGGTCGCGCCGCCCCGCGGCCCGGGCGGGTGGTGCGGCCGACGACACGCTGGCGACCCCGCCGGCGACGGTGGCCCCCACCAGGCTGGCCCCGACCGCGGTGTGCACAGCCCGGCAGATGAAGGGCACCGACAACAGCTCGCTGAGCTCGACCAGGAGGGCGTGGCGAGCCACCTCGGCGGCCACCGCGACGGCGGTGGCGACCAGGAGGTAGAGGGCCAGGGCCAGGACCACCAGGCGGACGACCGCCACGGCAGCGGCCGGCGGGCCCACCGAGGCAGCCCATGACGCCCACGCCCCGGGCCTCGCCGGTGGCGCGGCCAGGTTGCCGCGCCCGGCAACGACCATCCCAGCCACAACCGCAACCAACGTCGCCGACCACCCCAGCAGCGGCCCCAACCTGCGCATCGCCCGAGTGTGCCCGATTCATGCCCTTTCGTGCAATCTCGGACACAACCCCCCACGTTCTTTGGCGACTGGTGGCCGTGTCCGGTGCAGGAGTCGCCGAAGAACAGGGGGTCAGCGGGTGAAGGGGGCCACCAGGGCGGCGGTGCGATCCCAGAGGGCGGCGGCGAGGGTCGCATCCCGGGCGGCGGCCGAGGTGCGGCCCGGCCTGCGGTCGGCGTAGTAGGGGGCGGCTGGGTCGGGCTCCTCCGCGCTGGTTGCCAGCCACACCAAGGTGTCGGCGCCCTGCTCCGGCGTCCGCAGGTATCGGCCGAGCGGCTTGACCAACCTGGTGAGCGCCGAGTCGCGGCTGAGCGCGGTGTTGACCGCTCCCGGATGGAACGACCACGCGGCGATGCCGGTGCGCCGCCGCAGCTCGCTGGTGAAGAGGATGTTGGCGAGCTTCGAGTTGCCGTAGGAGCGCAGCCGCCACCATCCACGCTCGAGCTGGAGGTCGTCGAGGTCGAGCCGGCCCAGGCGGTGCACCACTGACGACGTCGTGATCACCCGGCCGCCCGCCGCTTGGAGCTTGTCGACCAGCAAGGTCGTGAGGAGGAAGGGCGCCAGATGGTTGACGGCGAGGGTGAGCTCGAAGCCGTCCGCCGACACCTGTCGGCGCCCGGTCGTCAGGCCGGCGTTGTTGGCGAGCACGTCGAGCCGATCGACACGGGAGCCGATCTCGTCGGCCAACCGCCGTACCTCGTCCAGGCTCGACAGGTCGGCGACGAGCGGTTCCGGCACGACGGCGCCCTCCGGCGCGGCGGCCGACATCCGCTCGTGGACCGCTCCCAGCTTGGTGGCCGATCGCCCGCTGGCGAGCACCTGATGGCCCTGGCCGGTCAGCATCACCGCCGCTGCCGCCCCGATCCCGTCGCTGGCACCGGTGACGACGATCGATGCCATGGCTAGGGCGTGCCGGCTTGCACCCGTGCCTGCGCCTCCGCAACGAGCTCGCGGAACCGCCGGACCCCCGGGGGGAGCACGCCGTTGGCGCGCGCGACCGCCAGCGCGTTGCCCCACCACTCCAGATCGTCGAGGAGGACCGTGGCCGCGGCATCGGACGCCGGGTTCACCGGCTCACCGTCGTCGTCGAAGGCGCCGCCCACCGCGGCGACCAGCACGCTGTTGCGCAGTGGCACCAGCTCGGTCTCGATGGCCACCAGCGCGAGCTGTTCGACCGCCCGCGCCCCGCCGACCGCGCCGCTCGAGTAGCTCACCATCCCCACCGGCTTGTTCCGAAAGGCGAAGCTGGCCCACACGTTGTCGATCGCGTTCTTGAGGACGCCGGAGAAGCTGTGGTTGTACTCCGGGGTGATGAAGATGAACGCGTCGCCCTCGGCGATCGTCTGGTTCCAGCGCTTGACCACCGGATCGGAGTACGTCGGGGCGGCCGGGTCGCCGAGCGTGCCGAAGTGCTCGGCGAACATCGGGAGGGGCCATTCGCGCAGATCGAGCAGTGTGACCTCGAACGCGCCATGGGCTCGGGCTCGACGGTCGATCCACTGGAAGACGCGCTCCGCGGCGCGCGTCTCGCGAGTGCTCCCGACGATCACGTGCAGTCGCAGCATGGGCTCTGCAACCCCGCGGCTGGGCAACACATTCCGATGTGCACAAAGCGGGGCGTTCGGGGATGCACGCGCTGGGAGCCACTTTCCGGCACGCTTGCGCAGTGGAGCAGCAGGTCAAGCCGGTGTCGGTGCTCCTCGTCGACGACGACGAGGACCTGCGGCTGCTCGCGCGGCTGGCACTCGAGGACGATCCCCGCTTTGCCGTGCTCGCCGAGGCAGGGAACGGCTTCCATGCCATCGCCATCGCCAGCGACCACCAGCCCGACGTGGTGCTGCTCGATCTCGACATGCCGTGGCTCGACGGCGCCGAGGCCGTGCCTCATCTCCGCCACAAGGCACCCGACGCCCTGATCGCGGTGTGGACCGTGACGCCCGAGAGCCGGCGCGCCGCTGAGGCGGTCGAGCTCGGTGCGAGCACGGTGCTCGACAAGTTCTCCGTCAGTCCCGGCACCCTCGGCGACCACATCGAGAAGATCCTCGGCGACCACCGGAGGCTCCTCGACGAACGTCGTCCTGCGGTCGAGCGCCGTGGAACGGATCTCCCATCGGCGGGACCAGAGTGAGGCTCATGGGCTTCTATGACGAGCAGGTCGTACCGCGCCTCATCGACAAGGGCCTCGGCGGTAAGGGGTTCGGCCGCCTCCGGGCCCGGGCCATCCGCGGCGTCTCCGGCGAGGTGGTCGAGATCGGCTTCGGCTCCGGCACCAACCTGCCGCACTACCCGACCGGCGTCACCAAGGTGTGGGCGGTCGACCCCTCGGCCGTCGGTCGCCAGTTGGCCGCCCGCCGGGTGGCGGCCAGCCCGATACCCGTCGAGTTCGTCGGGCTCGACGGTCAGGACCTGCCGCTCGCCGACGAGTCGGTCGACTGTGCAGTGAGCACCTGGACCTTGTGCAGCATTCCCGACGCCGGTCGAGCGATCGCCGAGCTCCGACGCGTCCTGCGCCCCGGCGGCACGATGCACTTCCTCGAGCACGGTCATGCCCCCGACCCGGGCGTGGCCAAGTGGCAGGAACGACTCAACCCGTTGCAGCAAAAGATCTGCGGCGGCTGCAACCTCGATCGCCGGATCGACTCGCTCATCAGCGGTGCCGGGTTCGAGCTCACCAAGCTGGCCAACTTCTACATCAAGGGCCCGAAGACGTTCTGCTACATGTACGCGGGCGTCGCCACCAAGTCGTAGCCGCGACTACCCAAGGGCATGAGCTAGGCCGACCAGGCCACCGGCCGCGACGAGGAGCGCCGGGTTCGGCCGCCAGCGCACGATCGCAACAAGGACGGCAACCGCGACGGCTGCCCGCAGGACGTCGTCGGCGCCCGTGCGGACGAGGTCGATCGTGACACCGGCCATCAGCCCGAGCGCCGCCGCGGTGACGCCCTGGAGAGCAGCGGTGGCCCGCGCTGAAGCCCGCAGCCGGTGGACGTGCGGCGCGACCAGGCCCACCATGACGAACGAGGGCACGAAGATCGCGGCGGTGGCGACGAGCGCGCCCGGGACGCCGCCCAGCAGGTAGCCGAGAAAGGTCGCCGTCGTGAACACCGGGCCCGGCGTCACCTGGCCGGCGGCCACTGCGTCGAGCACCTGCCGCAGCGACAACCAGTCGAGGCCGGCAACCAGATCGCGTCGAAGGAAGGCGAGCAGGACGTAACCGCTCCCGAAGACGATCGAGCCGAGCTTGGCGAACTCGATGGCGATGTCGACGAGGCCTGGGCTCCGGCTGGGCCGATGCGCCGCCCAGAGCGAGCCGAGGGTGAGTGGGAACGGGACGGAGGCAAGACGATCGATGCGGCCGACATGCGTCGCGACGACGGCCACCATCCCTCCCCCGACGAGGAGGAGCAGCACGTTGGCTCCCGCGAAGTAGCCGGCAAGGACGAACGCCGAGACAACGACGAGCCACCGGGGACGAAAGGCGGCCTTGCCCAGCTCCAGCACCGCGACCGCCACGATGGCCGCGACGACCGGCTCGATGCCGTAGAGCAGCCCAGCCCCCGTGGGCGTGGTGCCATAGCGGCCGTAGAGGACCGCCAAGACGAGGACGATGGCCATGGCCGGGGCGATGAAGCACACGCCGGCCGCCACCAGTCCTCG
This sequence comes from Acidobacteriota bacterium, assembly GCA_019510095.1. Taxonomy (GTDB): domain Bacteria; phylum Actinomycetota; class Acidimicrobiia; order Acidimicrobiales; family CADCSY01; genus JAEKLB01. Next base: position 58,030 of record JAEKLB010000020.1, read on the forward strand.
CCAACCGGCTCGCCGGCGACCGACGACGATGGCGAGCTGGGTCGACGTCGGTCCCGGAAGCACGCTCATGGCGGCGAACAGGTCGAGGAACTCCTCGTCGGTCAGCCAGCCCCGGCGGCGGACTGCTTCCTCGCGGAGCATGGCGACGTGCACCGCTGGCCCGCCGAAGGCGATCGTGCCGAGCTTCAGCATCACCCCTGCCACCTCGATCACGGTGGCGTTGCCGCTCGGCCAGCGACGCCGGGAGCTCAGGGGATGAAGTCGTCGATGAGGCGGGCCAGCTCGATCGGCGTGTCGCCCTGGAGGCTGTGGCCGGCCTCCTCGAAGTGCTCGACCCGGGCAGTGGGGTTGCGCCGGAGCAGCTCGGCCTCGTCCTCGTCGTCGACCACCGACTGCACCCGCATGCCCCGCGCGAGGCACAGCGGGGCCTTCATCGAGGACACCACGTCCCAGTACTGGCCGAACATCGGTGCCTTCGGGTCGACGTTGGCCGCGCCCTGGGCCAGCCGGTGGCGCTGGTGGCGCCAGACCCAGCTCCCATCGGCCTGTTGCTCGGCGTTGTGGAGGATCCCGCGCCGCAGCGCGCTCTCGGTCCGCGTCGGGTTGTACTCGACGGTGCGGGCCAGCAGCTCGTCGAAGTCGGGGAAGGTCTCGGGCCCATTGAGGAACTCGCCGATCACCTTCGACTTCTCCCGGTTCACGCCGGGCGTGACGTCGACGAGGATCGCCGCCTTCACCAGCTCGGGCGCGTGGGCGGTGAGCGCCAACGTCGTGATCCCGCCGAGCGACATCCCGATGACACCGCGGGCATTCGGGGCGAGCGCGCGGATGACGGTGGCCACGTCAGCGGCGTTGGTGTCGGTGTCCATCGACCCGATCCGGCCGCCGTCGGAGTGGCCGTGACCGGGCAGGTCGACGGCGATCAACGGGCGGCTTAGGGCCATGGCCACCGTGTCCCAGGTGTGGGCGTTCTGCCCGCCGCCGTGGAGGAGGACCAGCTCGGGGTCACCCGTTCCCCAGACGAGCGCGCTCAACTTCCGGCCGTCGTCCATCGCCACGAACTCCCGCCGTACCGTCGGCGGGCCGTCGTACGGCAGACCGAACTCCTCGGCGTTCTCGTGGAACAGACCAAACTCGTCGTACTCGACTCGCCCCCCGCTTGCCATGAGGCCGGAGGGTATCCCTTCAGCCATTCCGGCGAATCGGCGACGAATCATCGGCAGAAACGCCGAGAATCCATCGCCGGTTCGGCGTCCAGCTCAGAACGTGACGGCTTCGGGCATGACGTTGTCGGCGAACCAGCCCATGGCGGCCAGGACGGCGTCGAGCGAGGTGTTGCTCGTCTCGCCCAGATCGACGAGCGCGCTGGTGCAGCCGGCCGAGGCCAACACCTGCAGGCGCCCGAGCACCTCGGCCGGCGTAGTGGCGTCAGGCACGATCTTGCCGCCCCGGCCGGAGATCACCAGCGCCTCGCCAGCGCGCCCGGCGGCCTCCATCGCCTCGGCAAGGCGAGGTAGCGCCGCCGCGATCTCCTCGGGTGTCATGCCGGCGGGGATCCAGCCGTTGCCGAACCGAGCGACGCGGCGAAGGACGGCCCCGCTCGCTCCTCCGCCAACCAAGATCGGCAACGGCGCTTGTACCGGCGTCGGCGCGAAGGCCAAGGCGGGGAAGCTGAAGTAGTCGCCGTCGAAACCGCCCTCGCCCTCGAAGAGATGCCGCAGAATGGCGAGATACTCGTCGGTGATCCGACCCCGCTCGTGGAACGGGACGCCGAGGACGTCGAACTCGTCCTTCATCCACCCCACGCCGACACCGAGGGTGAGACGTCCACCTGAGAGGAAGTCGAGCGTGGCCAGCGCCCGGGCCGAGCCGATCGGGTTGCGGAGCGACAGCAGGTAGACGCCGGGAACCAGTCGGATGGTGGTGGTCGTCGCCGCAAGGAACGACAACAGCGTCAGCACGTCGAGCTTGCTGCCGTGCGGGTCGGTGGGGATCACACCGGTTGGGCTGTAGGGATAGCGCGACCGTGTCTCCAGGGGGTAGAGGGCGTGGTCGCCGACCTGAAGGAAGGCGAAGCCCAGGGCCTCGGCCTCCTGGGCGACCCGCACCAGCGCTTCGGGACTGACGAGCGGCCCGGTCCACGGCACGCTCATGCCGAGCTCCATCGTCGCCCCCTCAGCCCTCGCCCCAGAGCACGCCGGTCTCGATCAGCTCGATGACCCGCTGCTCGTCATAGCCACACAGCTCGGTGAGTATCTCGTTGTTGTGCTCGCCCGGCTCGGGCGGGGTGTGGCGCACCTCGACCGGCGACTCCGACAGGTGTAGGGGACTCCCCATGGTCTTGATCTGGCCGAAGCCGCGGTACTCGTACTCGAGGAACATGCCGCGGGCGTCGAGCTGCTCGTCCGACCAGATGGTCTCCATGTCCCGCACCGGCTCGCTGGGAATGCGGGCCGCACGCAGGGCGCTGTGTGCCTCTGCCACCGTCCGCCCCCGCGTCCACGCCACGATCTTCTCGGTCACCGTGGCGAGATGTGCGGGTCGGCCGGGATCGTCACGACCGGGCAACGGGAAGAGGTCGGGCTCGCCGAGCACGTCCGCGATCAACGTGCCCGCTCGGTCAGCGGTGGCCGCGATCACGATCTGCCCATCACGACACGGGAAGAGGCCGTAGCCAGGCATGCCAGCCGGATGGGCGTTGCCGCTGCGCGGCGGCATGGCGCCCGCAACCGAGTGCCACAGGGGGAAACCGTCGAGGCAGGCCACGACCGGTTCCAGCAGCGAGATGTCGACGAGCTGGCCCTTACCGATCACCGTGCGCTGGTGCAGCGCCGCGACCACGCCCACCGTGAGGTGCAGCCCGGCCAGATAGTCGGCCGCCGAGTTGCCTGGCTTCATCGGTGGTCCCTCGGGCTCGCCGGTCAGGCTGAGCAGGCCGCCCCTGGCCAGCGCGGCGTAGTCGAGACCGTCGAAGGCGGCCTCGGGCCCGCTACGCCCGTACATCGACAACGACGCCCAGATGATCCGGGGGTTCAGGGACCACGCCCATCCCTCGTTGAGCCCGAGATGCTCCCGGGCGTCGTGACCGAAGCTCTCGATCACGACGTCGCTGACCTCGATGAGGTCGGCCAGCACCGCCATGCCATCCGGCGTCTTGAGGTCCATCGTCAGGCTGCGCTTGTTGCGGTTGTTCGACAGCCAGAACGGCGAGAACTGGCGGGCCGGTGGGCCCGGTGGGCTCAACGCGACGCGCTCCGACAGGGCACGGAGCGGGTGCTCGACCTTGATGACGTCGGCGCCGAGGTCGCCGAGCATCTGACCGGCATACGGCCCGGCGATCGAGCGCGACAGGTCGAGCACCCGAATGCCGTCCAACGCTGCCACGCGGCCCCCCTTCCGACTCTGGGCAGAAGCATGGCCGCACCCCTAGGGTCGGCGCGTGATCGAGGGCTCCTACCAGGGGTTCGACATCGAGCTGCGTGAGGGGGGCATCGGCCTCCTCACCTTCGGGCACCCCGAGCGGCTCAACGCCATCTCACCGGGCGCCAAGCGGGACCTGAGCCAGGTCATGGCGCTGGCCCAGTTCGACGACGACCTCCGCGTGCTGGTGCTGACCGGTACCGGCAAGGCGTTCGTCGCCGGCGTCGACAACCAGCGCGCCCAACCGGAGCCACCCACGCTGGCCCAGGCCGTGCCCGTTGGGCAGCGGGCGCAGGTCACCCTCTACAGCCGGCTCGCCCACCTCGCCCAGGAGCCGGTACGGGCGATCCGCCGCCTCGACAAGCCGACGATCGCCGCCGTCAACGGCTATGCGGTGCAGCTCGGTCTGTCGATCGCGCTGGCGTGCGACTTCGCCGTCGCCGCCCGCTCGGCCCGGCTCGGCAGCGCCACCCTGCGCATGGCCTGGCAGCCTGACGAGGGCGGGCACTGGCTGCTCGTCGAGCACCTCGGCGTCAAGGAGGCGCTCGACTTCCTGCTCCGCAAGCGCATGGTCGATGCCGAGGAGGCGTGCCGGCTCGGTCTCGTCAACGAGGTCGTCGACGACGAGGCGGTCCTCGGCCGCGCCCTCGATCTGGCAGCCGAGCTGGCCGCTGGGCCCCAGGTCTCGATGCGGCTGCTGAAGAAGGCGATCTACGGCGCCGCCCATCTCACGTTCGACCAAGCCGGCGACGACATCGCCAGCAAGAGCGCCATCTGCGAACCCGACGGCGACCCCGCGGACGGCTGACCATCCGCGTCGTGGCATCCTCTACTGCCGTGTCAGCCTTCGATGACCTGCTCGCCAGCAACGAAGCGTTCGCAGCAGAGTTCGCCGCCGGTGAGCTGCCTGCGCCGCCGGCCAAGCACCTCGCCGTGCTCACCTGCATGGACGCCCGCATCCTTCCGCTCGCCGTCTTCGGGCTCGAGCCAGGCGATGCCCACATCGTCCGCAACGCCGGTGGCCGCGTGACCGACGATGCCCTGCGCTCGCTCCTGGTGTCGACCCACATCCTCGACGTCCGGTCGATCGCCGTCGTACACCACACAGAGTGCTCGATGGCTCGATTCAGCCAGGAGGACCTGAGCGTCCAGATCGGCTCCGACGGCGTCGACTTCCGGGTGATCGGCGACCCGGAGGCGTCCCTCAAGGATGACGTCGGGCAGCTGCGGTCATCACCGTGGTTCCCACCCGACACCGACATACGCGGCTACGAGTACGACGTGCGTACCGGCCGCCTTCGCCAGATCCTCTGACCGACACCACGGCGAGGGCCCTGCCTGGCGCTGCGGAGCGATCACCAGGTCGGTGATGCTCCGCGGCGCCGTGCAGCGATCAGGAGGAGGTGAGGCTCAGTTCCTTGACGAGTGCGGGCGCGTTGACGATCTGGCCGCTGTAGCGCATCGGATCCTCGATCGTGCAGAGGTAGTCGATGGCGGCGGCAGGAACGGCGAGCGGGATCGCACCCGTCTCTGATCCCACGATGCCCTGTTGGCGGTAGGTCTCGTCCATCGTCTCCGTCAGAACGTGCCCGGGGACCAGGTTGATGACCGCGATGTTGTGCTGCATGCCGGTAGCCGCAACCACGTTGGCCATGCGGTCGAGCGCGGCCTTGCTCGCGCCGTACAGGGGCCCATTGCGGGGCAATGAGCTGCCTGCGAGCCCGTTGGTCTCCCCGAGCGGCTTCAGATCGGCGACCGGTGAGGTCACGTTGATGACGACGCCGCCGCCCCGCTGGCTCATCGACTCCCAGAAGGCGGTCGTGAGCATCAGGGGTGCTGTCACGTTGATGGCGAAGCCCTTCTCCCACTGATCCCGGGTCAGCTCGGGCACGGTCGAGAACAGCGCCTTGCCGACGGTGTAGGCCGCGTTGTTGATGAGGATGTCGACCCCGCCGCAGTGCTCGAGCGTCGACGCCACCAGCCGATCAAGGTCGTCCTGACGCGAGAGGTCAGCGGCCAGAACCAACGGCTCGCAGCCCAAGGCCCGGAGCTCGTCGGCCGTGTCACCGAGCGTGCCAGGGGTGTTCGCACGCGCCTCGACCGTACGTGCCGCGATCACCACCTTGGCACCGTGGCTGGCCAATCGCAGGGCTGCCTGCTTGCCGATGCCGCGGCTGGCCCCGGTGATCACCGCAACTTTCCCGTCCAGTCGGTCGTCAGTCCCGCTCATGCGAGAACCGCGCCGCGACGACCCGAACCACTCGAAGGCTTCATGGCGGCGAGTGTAGAACGGCGCGCCTCGGCGCGTCCCGTCCCGTTCGGCCTAGGGGACGGTGATCACGACCTTGCCGGTCACGTGGCCGGTCTCCACGTGGGCCAAGGCGTCAGCCGCCCGTTCGAGCGGGTAGGTCGCGGTGACGCACGGGTCGAGCACGCCCCGCACCACGAGCTCGGCGAGCTCGATCAGCGTCGCGGACGGACGGTCGCGGTTGACCACCAGACCGCCGAACTCGGCGGCCACGGCCGTCTCCGCCACCTCCACGATGCGGGAGCTGTCGGCCAGCAGCGGCGCGACGTCACTGAGGGCGACGCTGCCAACCGTGTCGATGATGGCGGTGATCCCAGAGGGGGCGAGGGCCTCGATCCGCTCCCGTACACCTTCACCGTACGCGACGGGCTCGGCGCCGAGCTTCTCGAGGAACACGTGCTTGGGCTCGCTCGCCGTGCCGATCACACGCACACCCCGATCGCGCAACAGTTGAACGGCAGCCACACCCACACCACCGGCCGCGCCCGTCACGACGACGACGTCCGCCGCCCCGAGCTGCAGCTGCGCCAACGCGTTGTACGCCGTCACCGAGGCGATGGGCAGCACGGCGGCGACCGTGAAGGACACCTCGGGGGGCTTGTGGGCAGTGACGTCGGCGTCGAGCAACGCGTACTCGGCGAACCCGGCCATCGGGGTGGAGCCGAACACCTCGTCGCCTGGGGCGAAACCGGTGACCTGGGGCCCGACCGCCTCCACGACGCCGGAGACCTCGCGCCCGAGAACGGCCGGGAGGTCGAGCGGCATGAAGTCACGGAGACGGCCGTTCCGGGTCTTCACGTCGACGGGATTGACACCAGCAGCGCGCACCCCGACGAGCAGCTGGCCGGCAGCAGGGCTCGGCATCGGGACCTCGGCCAGCGCCAACTGCTCCGGACCGCCATAGTCCTTGAACACGAGCGCTCGGGGCACAGACCCTCCTTCGATCCAGACCTGACCCACTCACCGAATCATCAGCGGCAGCAAGCTACCGAAGGACTCGGAGCCCGAGTGGTCCCGAGGTCTCGATCAAAGGCGCCGACCGGAGCGGCCAGCGCCGCGCCCGAAGCGGGCGATCGTCAAGCGGCCTTCATGTGCTGTCGCTTGGCCGCCTCGAACTTCCGTCCAACGTCTTCGAGGGTCCCCGGATCGGTCTTCTGCTTCCACTCGGGAAGGATGGCCTGCTCTTCCTCGTGGACGTGGTGCTGAATCGCCTCCATCAGCTCGGACAGCTGCGCCATGAACTGCCCGTCATCACCAACGCACCCACGGAGCTCCTCGAGCATCGTCGACGCCTCGGCGTGCTCCTGGGTGGCCTCCTCGCTGTCGAAGCTGGCCACGCCGGCCTGGGCGATCAGTGGATAGACAACCTGTTCCTCGGCCTCGGTGTGGGGTACCAGCAGCACGGCGAGCTGGTCGACCAAGCCGCTGCGATCTCCGTCGCCCGACTGCAGCCTTGCGAAGACCTTCTCGACCTCCCGGTGGTCCTGTTCGATCATCGTCACGACATCCGCCATGTCATGGCCTCCTCATGGTCCGCTCTGGCAATCCCCTACCCCCACGACCCTCCGAGAAGACACCTGCTCTCGGGGGTCAAGAGTCGGCGACGGGGGTAGAGCCTGGCGCGACGGTTGAGCAGGCAGCCATCCCCCGATCCGCGCACGCGGCGACGCGTCATCGCCTGGAATCTGCAGGAGCAACCGGGGCATGGGGAACAGAGCTGGGACGCGCTGGCCGGGGCGATGGTGTCGCCATCCCCGGCTCGGCGCCGCCGCCACCTTGCTGGTGCTGCTCGCCGTTGCCTGCAACCCCTCAGGGGCGACGGACCGAGCCGACATCCGGGCGCCCGCCGAGGCCGCGGTGGGGCTCGCCGGCAGCGCGCTCGCGCCGGGCCGGCCACGGGCGCCCCTGTCGGGGGCCCTGACCGCGGACGCGCTGCTGTTGACTGCGTTGCGGGACGCGACGGCAGAGCTGCTCGGCCGTGCGCCAACCGCCGCCGAGGGGTTCACGTTCATCCGGGTCTTCCACGCAGCCGAGCTGGAGGCCCGGCGTCGGCATGCCGATGGACTCACCATGAGGGTCCCCATTCCGGGGACGATGGCTCGGCAGTTCGTCATCGAGCAGCACCGACCAGAGATCCAGGCCTTCACGGCTCGTCTCCGCTCGCAAGCGTCGGTGTCCACCTCCACGACGCCCCCGCCACCGACCCCGGTCCGCGCACCGAACCGTCCGCTGCCACCGGCCATCCCGATGTCGACGACGTCGACCACCACGGCCACGACGGCCCCCACCGAGAACCCGTCGCCGTCGGAGACGGCCGCGAGTGAGACCCAGCCGTGATCAACCATCGGAAATCGAGGAAGGCCACCTCGTCCGCCACTATCGACGTCGCAACGGCGAGCTATGGGACGCCATCACGATGGGTCTCGTCCTCGACGACTCATCACCTGGATCGCCCCATTCCGCCGCATCCCCTCTCTAAGCGCGCGATCGCGCGTCACTTTCGCCGTCATCGTTGACCAGGACGTGGTCATACTGCAGCGTGCACATCGGGGGGTGGGCCGGTCCTCGCCGCGGCAAGGTGATAGCGGCGGTCGCAGCAGCATCGGTCCTGTTGACGCTGGTTTCGGCTGCGCCAGGAGCGCGCGCCGCCGACTACCAGGAGGTGCGCTACGAGCACTGGGTCGACCCGTCGAGGCCGACGCCGCCGAACGGGACCTATCCCGGCACGTCCTCGCGCAGCATCGACATTCGCTTCCTGGTGCCGCCCGGCAACGGCCCGTTTCCGCTGGTGATCTACAGCCACGGGCAGAACGGGACCATGGAGGGTTCGGACGCGCTGTTGCGGCCCCTCGAGAAGGCCGGCTACCTCGTGGCCATCCCCGACTACCCGTACGCGCGGCTGAACCCGCCCGGAGGCCTGACCGGCATCGACCGGGTGAACGAGACGAAGGACGAGACATTCGTTCTGGACAAGATCCTCGACGTTTCGGAGCACTTCACCGGATGGCTCGGCGGCCTCGTCGACGCCACGCGCGTCGCGGCGGCCGGTCAGTCGCGTGGCGGCTACACGACGCTAGGCCTGTTCAACAGCTGCTGCCGCGACGATCGCTTCAAGGCGGTGATCATGCTCTCCGCCGCGCTCGACGGCCGGGACGACTTCAAGGGCACCTGGCTGCCGAACCCGCCGTTCCTCGGTATCGCCGGCGACGCCGACTCCTACAAGGATCTGCACCTCTACGACACGAACCACGCCTTTTTCGCCACCACCAGCAGCCCCACCTATTTCATCACCGCCCTGGGCGCCGACCACACCGATCCCCTCAACCCCCGGCTCAAGTGGGCCGGCTGGGTGGCCGACGCCATGGTGGGCTTCCTCGACACCTATGTCCGCGCCGACCCGACGGGACCGCAACGACTCGGCAACGGCGGCAACCACCCGGGGGCGACCCGCTGCGAGGGCTGCAAGCCCTACCGGGAGACACCGACCACTGACCTGCCCAGCGCAACGACGTCGACAACGACCACCCTCAAGACGTCCAAGCCGACCTTGACGACCAAGAAGCCAGCACTCAAGGTGACGCCGAAGGCGACAGCCACGACCACGAACGGTGCAGCCAAGACGAAGCCGGCCGCGACGAAGAAGACCGCCACCCCGAAGCGACCGGCAAAGACGGGCACCCCGCCGGCCAAGGCGCCGACCACCACAATGCCTCCGACTTCGACGACGGAGACGACGGTGCTTTCCAACCTCGAGATCCGGATACCGGGCGGGGCGCGGACCGATACATCAACGACGCCAAACACCACCGGGTAAGGACCGCGACCGTGAGTCCGACTCCGATGTCCTCCCGCGGTGACGCTCCATAGCCCCTATTGGCTCCCCACTCACGTTCCGACGCTCACGTGAGACAAGCAATGAGGCTCTGAGCAGGAGTTCTCGGGTGGGCCGTACAGGACTTGAACCTGTGACCCCTTGCGTGTCATGCAAGTGCTCTACCAAGCTGAGCTAACGGCCCGAGGCGTGCGAGGGTAGCAGCCGACGTCGGCCTCTCAGCCGCCCGCGATGTCGTGATTGCGTAGATCGGCCACGAGATCAGCAAGGAGCCGGGGCGCCGCCGTTGCGATGCTTGCCTCGGCATTGCCCAACGCCGTGACGAGCGGAACGAGGTCACCCGCAGCCAGTGACAAGCGAGGTCGGCGGGTGAGGATGACCCCGACCCGCTCGGCCACCTCTTCGATGTTCGAGATGCGTGCCGGGATGTCGACCTCGCGGAGGCGGATGACGAGCTGCACCCAGCGCGCCCGCTGAGCATCGTCATCGAGGACGTCGGCCAGGCCGGCGCCGGTCGCCAGCGCTGCGTCGAAGGCGACACGGGCGGGCTCGTGCCACTGGAGCGTCGCGTCGAGGAGCAGCTCGTAGCCGACGTGGGCCGCCGCTCGGCGTGCTCCGGTCGCCAGCCCCGCCTCCCGCAGCTCCGACCGGAGCGACGCCACGCCGGTCCGAAACGTCGGATGGTTGTGGAATGCGGCGTCGGCCACATGGTGGAGCTGCCTGCCGCGCTCCACGGCCGCTGGTAGCTGATCGCCAAAGCGCACCGCCACGAGCGAGGCAAGATCGGGGAGCATCGTCCCCAGCAGGGCCTGGGGCTCGGCAACCCCGGCGGCGTGTGCGGTCCATGCATGAGCAGGGAAGTTCATGGTTGTTCGGGCAGCGTACGCTCGGCCGATACCTATGACGGGCAGGGGGCTCCGCGCCAAGCGAGCACGAGAGCGCGCCATCGGCGTCATGCTCCTGCTGCCCGCTGCGCCGGTGCTCGCACTCGCCGCTGCGGCCATCTGGCTGGAGAGCCGTCTCGACCACCGCGCTCGTGGGCCAGTGCTCTTCCGCGAACAGCGAATCGCCGAGGGACGGGTGATCGAGCTGCTCAAGTTCCGGACACTCGACGCGAGCGCGCTGGCATCCCTCGGCGATGGGCCGACGCACATCGCCACCCTCGAGCGCGAAGGCCGGATGACACGCAGCGGGCGAACGATCAAGCAGTGGTACCTCGACGAGCTCCCCCAGCTGTGGAACATCGCCCGCGGTGACATCGGACTGGTCGGCACCAGGCCGTACCCCATCGAGCTCTACGAGGCTGAGCTGGCCGCCGGGATCACCCGCAAGCGCGACATGCCGTCAGGCCTCATCGGGCCGGTGCAGTCCCGAAAGGGAACGACGATGGATGCCCTCGCCCTCGACCAGGAGTACTGGGACGCGTGCCGCTCGTACTCGTCATGGCGCCTCGCCCTGCTCGATCTCCGGATCACCCTTCGCTCCGCCCGCGTGCTGCTCCAGCACAAGGGCATCTGACCCGCCTCACCTGAACTCGCGACGGATCCTCGGCAGATCTGCCGAGGATCCGTCGCGGGTTCGGGCAACGGGGCTCAGGCCAGCAGGGGGAGGACGTCGGCCGCGCCCGTACAGATGGGAACGTCGAGCCACTGGGTGAGCCATCCGGCGTTGCGCGGATGGAGGTCGTCGAGCGGGTCGTAACGGTTGAGGACCACTGCGACCCGGTAGCGCTCGATCGGGGGAAGGCAGGTCCGCACCGCGTGCAGCGTGCCGAGGCCGGCGTCGGCGACCAGGACCACCAGGTCGGGGGCCAGGGCCTCGGCCAGGTCGACGGTGTCGGCACCGTCGTGGGTGATCGGCGATCGAACGCCGCCGACACCCTCGACCACGCCGAGCCGTACCGAGCTGGGCCACGTGACCTCGTCGATCAGCTCCGACAACCGCAGCCGGGGGCGGCCGAGGACGTCGGCGGCCATGAAGGGCGCCATCGCCCGCTCATACGAGCGGTGCGGTGGGCACACGACGTCGGGATCCTCGCCCGATGCCGCGGCGAGCACGTCGGCGTCGGTTGGCGTACCCGGCTCGGACGACTGCGTCGGCTTGCGAGCCGCCACTGACCAGCCCACCGTGCGAGCAGCTCGCAGCAGCTCGGCGGCCACCCAGGTCTTCCCGACGCCCGTACCGGTGCCGGTGACCAGCACGACCCGGGCCGGGCGCTCACCGGCCATGGTCACGCCAGCCTGGCACGCACTCGTCGAGCGCCTCGACCAGCGCGTCGACCTGGTCGAGGGTGTGGGCCGCCGACAGCGTGACGCGCAGGCGCGAGGTCCCCACGGGCACGGTCGGAGGGCGGATTGCCGGCACCAGCACGCCCCGCGCCCTGAGGGCGGCAGCGGCGGCAAGCGCCGCCTGCTCCCCGCCGACCACGACCGGCACGATGGGCGACGGGTGCCCGGGGCGGAGGCAGTCGATGTTCGCTCGCAAGCGGGCCCGCAGCTCGTCGCCCTCGGGCGACTGGACGATCCTCACCGCCGCCAGCGCGGCGGCGGCGTCGGCCGGGCTCGACGCCGTCGTGAAGATGAAGCTCCGGGCCCGGTTGACGAGCAGGTCGGCCAAAGGGCCGGACGTGGCGACGAACCCCCCGAGGGAGCCCAAGGCCTTCGACAGCGTGCCGACCCGGACGACCTCGGCATCGCCGGTGTCGCCGACCGGGCCGAACACCTGATGGGCCTCATCGAGAACCAGGAGGGCGCCGTGCCGCGCGCACACCTCGGCCAGCTCGGTCACTGGTGCGACGTCGCCATCCATGGAGAAGACGGTGTCGGTGACCACGACAGCCGGTTGGTCGCCGCCTGCCAGCAACGAGGCGACGTGATCAACGTCGCCATGGCGGTACACGGCAACGTCGGCCCGCGACAGCCGGCAGCCGTCGACGATCGACGCGTGGTTGAGCTCCTCGGAGATCACGCGACCGCCCCGCGCGGCGAACGTCGTGAGCACGCCTAGGTTGGCCTGGAAGCCGGTGGAGAACAGCACGGCGCGCTCCTCGTCCTTCCACGCAGCGAGCGCCAGCTCGAGCTCGTCGTGGACCGGGCGCGACCCGACGATCAGCCGGGCCGAGGTCGAGCCGCTCCCCCATCGATCGAGGGCATCGTGGCCGGCGGCGATCACCCCGGGATGACCGGCGAGGCCGAGGTAGTCGTTCGACGCGAAGGACACGACCTTGGCGCCATCGGGCACGGTTCCTTCGGGGCCCAGCGCATCGAGGGTCGTGGGGCGGCGCCACCGGCCCTGGCCCAGGATGGCCGCGCCCTCGGCGCTGGCCCAGTCCCGCCACGTCATCGGCAGACCTCGGCGATGGACGCCGCCAGCGCGTCGACGATGCGCTCGATCTCGTCGGCGGTGGACGTGAGGATCGGCATGAGGACCACGACGTCGCCGAGGGGCCGGAGCAGCACCCCCCGCTGCACCATGGCGGCACAGACCCGCCGGCCCCAGCGCAGGCCCGGCATCGGCGGCGCCAGCTCCACGCCGGCCATGAGGCCCTTGAGGCGCACCTCCTTCACCGCCGCAAGACCGGCGATGCGAGCGTCGAGCAGGGCACCCAGCTGGGCTGAACGGTCACGCACGTTGGCGAGCACGTCCCAGCTGTCGAGCAGCTCGAGGTGACGGAGTGCCACCGCCGCGGCCAAGGCGTTCCCGCCGAATGAATGGCCGTGATACAGCGTGCGGTCCGACAGGTCGGGACCGAGGAACGCGTCGTAGACGGCCCGACTGACCGCGGTGGCCGACATGGGCAAGTAGCCGGCGGTCATCCCCTTGCCGAGCACCACCATGTCGGGCCGGACACCCGCCTGCTCAACGGCAAACAAGGTGCCGGTGCGGCCGAAGCCAGTGGCGATCTCGTCGGCGATCAGCAACACGCCGGCCTCGTGACACGCAGCGGCCAGGCGGGCCAGCGCCTCGGGCTCGTGGAGCAGCATCCCGCCGGCCGCCTGCACGAGCGGTTCGACGACCACGGCGGCCAGCTCGTTGCCTCGCTCGCGCACCACGGCGGCGGCATCGTCGTACGACTGGGCGCGGACGACTGGGAACCGCAGCGGGTCGAAGATCGACGCGCCGAAGCCCCCGTCGTCTCCCAGCGACATCGCTCCCACGCTGTCGCCGTGATAGGCGCCGGTGAGCGCGCAGAACGTCGTACGTCCCTCGATGCCGCGGTTGGCGAACGACTGGAAAGCCACCTTGATCGCCTGCTCGACCGCCGTCGCGCCGTCGGACGCGAACAGGAAGTGCGCGTCGTCGACCGGCACCACCCGGGCCAAGGCCTCCGCCAGCTCGACGACGACCCGGTTGCCATTGCCGAGCATGGTCGAGTGCGCCACCAGGTCGAGCTGCTCCCGAATGGCGTCATCGAGCTCCTGGACGTGGTGCCCGAGCGTGTTGACCCAGAGCGACGAGATGGCATCGAGGTAGCGAGTGCCATCGACGTCGATCAGCTCACGGCCTTCGGCCGAGGCCACGACCACCGGCTCGTTCTCGGCGAACGCGGACATCTGGGTGAAGCCGTGCCAGACGACCGCGGCGTCGCGGGCTACCCACGCCGCCCTGTCGCCATCCAGCACCAGGTCATTCTGCTGGTGGAGGCCGGCGCCTGACGATTTCCCCGATCAGGCGCGGACGAGGGTCAGCCGGAACTCGAGCTCGCCGTGGTCCTCGGTGGTCACGGCCATGTTGCTGGGGTTGGGTACGCCGTAGTCGGCGAAGACGACGGGGATCGAGCCCGCCACCCGGATGCCGGCGCTGGTGCGCACGGCCGTGACGTCGAAGGACACCGCCTTGTTCATGCCGTGCAGGGTCAGCACGCCGGTTGCCGCTGCGGTGATGTCCTTGCCGGCCGCCGGCTCACTGCCCAGGTCGATGGGCTTGGTGAGGACGAAGGTGGCGGTCGGGTGCGTCGCCGTGTCCATGATGCGACCGTGGAACTGGCCGTCGCGCCGCGACTGGTCGCTGCTGACCGTTGTCATGTCGACCGTGAAGCGGCCGGTGGTGACCGAGGTTCCGACGATCTCGAGCGTGCCGGTGACCGCCGTGGTACGCCCGACCGCTGTCGTGCTTTGACCGAACAGCACCTCCTTCACGCGGTAGCCGGCTTCGCTGCCGCGAGCGACCTTCCAGCTACCGGCGGCCGGGCCGGCATCGGGCGCGGTCCCCGAGCTCGTCGACGACGAGTCGTCGCTGGCCTCGAGGGTGAGCCGGGCCGGGGCGTCGCCCTCGATGACGTTGATGTACACCCACGTCCCCACTGACACCACGGCGACCAACCCCAGGGGAACGGCGGCGAACAGCCAACGTCGGCGCATCGCCGGAGTCTTGCCGGCTCTGCTGGGGGCGACCTGTGGAGCTCAGGTGGCGGGCGGCGGGCCGGTGTACTCGGCCCGGGGCCGGAACCTCAGGCGATGGCCGTACTCCTCGATGGCATGGGCGACCCAGCCGGCGGTGCGCGCCACCGCGAAGATCGCCTCGCCGGCGCCCAGGGGCATCCGCGCCGTCTCGCCCAGAGCGGCGAGGGCGAAGTCGATGTTCGGGTGGGGTCCCTGGCGTGACGTCACCACGCGCAGCACGTCTTCGATCGTTCGCCACAGGGCGGCCGGCGGTCGCGACTGCTCGACAGCGGCGAGCAGGGCGGGGGCGCGAGGATCAGGACCGGTGTAGACGCTGTGCCCGAAGCCGGGGAGATCGTCGCCCCGGCGCAGCCACTCGCCGACCGCCGCCTCCGGCGACGTGGCCGCCGCCTCGCGCAGCAGCATCCGAGCCTGGTCGGAGGCCTGGCCGTGCAGTGGACCGCCGAGTGCCGCCATCCCGCTGAGCACGACCAGGTACGGATCGGCCCAGGTCGAGGCAGCAACCCGGGCGGCGAAGGTCGACGCTGCGAGCTCATGGTCGGCCACCAGGCCGAGGGCGCGGTCGAGAGCAGCCACACCCGCCGGCCGGGCCGGCATCGGCGACAGCTTCGGCCAGAGGCGCCGGGCCACTGATCCGTCCGAGGGTGGCGCGGCACCGAGGTCGGGCAGGGAGTCGACCTCGGCGGCAACCAGCGCCCGGCCCGTGGCCACCACCGCGGGCGGCCGCCGGTCGTGGCGCAGTGCATCGGTCGCTGCCACCGCCGCCGTCACCACTCGCAGCCGGTCGGCAAAGGTCGCCTCTGGCGGGAGACCCGACTGGGCACGGCGTCCGGCCCGCAGCGCCGCCGGCGACGCCCGCCACGGCGGCAGCTCGTCGACGTCCTGCCCTGACCACAGCCACTCGGCGACCTGCTCGTACGACCAGGCATCGGTCATGCCGACGGCATCACGCCCGCGGTACCAGAGGCGACCAGCCGGATCGATCGAGGTGAGGGCGGAGTCGACCACGATGTCGCCGGTCGCTCGCTGCCGGCGACGGCCGGCGAGCCGGTCGACCTCGCTCCTGCGGAACCGGCTGGTCCGCTGGCCCGGGGTTCGCTCGCTGTGCAGCACGCCCCGGCTCACGTACGCGTAGAGGGTGGCCGGCTTCACGCCCAGCTCCGCGGCCGCCTCGCCTGCCGTCAACCATTCCATCGGCGCAGCTTATATTGATACTTGATCAACGTTGACGATAGGACAGACCACAGGCGTACGATGGACCCATGACAACGACGTTGGACGTACCGAAGGGCCTGAAGGGACTCGCCGTCGCCGACACCGAGGTTGGCGACGTCCGGGGGGATGAGGGCTTCTACCACTACCGCCAGTACTCGGCTGTGGAGCTGGCCGAGAAGCGCACCTTCGAAGACGTCTGGTACCTGCTTCTCGAAGGCGAGCTGCCCGACGAAGAGCGGCGGCGCCAGTTCATGCGCGAGGTCGCGCCCCTCCGGACAGTCCCCCGCGCCATCGAGCCCCTGCTCGATGAGGTGGCCCGCACCTGTCTCTCGCCCCTCTCGGGGCTGCGCACCGTTCTCTCCCATCTCGCGGCCGTCGAGGCCATGCCCGCCAGCCATGGCGCCGATCGCAGCCGGCTCCTGGCCGATGCCCGACGACTGACGAGCGTCGCGGCCACCGTCGTGGCCGCCCTGCATCGCCGGTCGCGTGGCCTCGAGCCGATCGCCCCCGACGACGCGCTCCCCTACGCCGCCAACTACCTCTTCATGGTGAACGGCCAACGGGCCGACGAGCGTCACGCCCGCGCCATCGAGCAGTACCTGATGCTGGCGGTCGACCACGGCTTCAACGCGTCGACGTTCACCGCTCGCGTCGTCACCTCGACAGGCGCCGACTTCGGCGCCGCCGTGGTAGCCGCCCTCGGTGCGCTGTCGGGGCCGTTGCACGGTGGCGCACCGAGCCTCGCGCTGGAGTCGCTCGACGCCATCGGCACACCTGATCGAGCCCCTTCCTGGGTGCGCGATGCAGTGGCACGGGGCGAGCGGATCATGGGCTTCGGTCACGCCGTCTACCGCACGAAGGATCCGAGGTCCGAGGCCTTGCGGGGCACCGTCGAAGAGCTGGGTGGCCCCCGCGCCGAGCTGGCGGTGCAGGTCGAGCGACTGGTGGAGCAGACGCTGGCCGAGCTGAAGCCCGATCGGCCCCTCCAGGCCAACATCGAGTTCTACGCCGGCGTGCTCATGGAGCAGTGCGGGCTGCCGCCCGAGCTGTTCACCCCCACCTTCGCCATCGCCCGCGTTGTCGGCTGGTGCGCGCAAGCGCTCGAGCAGGCGGCCGACGTGGGCATCATCCGCCCCAGCGCCCGTTACATCGGCCCGCCGCCACCGCAGCCGGTCCCGGCGGCGTAGCCGCTGCCGTCAATCGTTGGTCAAGCCGTCGGTGCGGACGGTGACGTGGGCGGCGGTGTAGAGCATGCCCCCGACGCGGATCGGCTCCAGCGTGACGTGGATGGGGATCAGCCCGCCGTCGGAGACCCGCTCGGCCTCGGGGTGAAGACCAGGGTCCATCTCCCGGAGCGCAGGCTCGGCGATGTAGCCGCGGCGGTAGGCCTGGTGGCCAAAGCGACGATCGGCCGGCACCAGCAGCTCGACGGCCTCACCGAGGATGTACTCGTCCTCCGGCAGGTCGAGTAGCTCCCGGAGGGGCTCGGTGACAGCGACGATGTTGCCGGCGTGGTCGACGACCACGATGGCCTCGTCGGGCTTGAGCGCGGCTGTGACCTCGGTGGGCAGCTCGGCGGCCATCAGCTCACCGCGACGTTGCCGGCGGAATCGAAGCGCTCCATGACCCGAGACTGTAGGGATCAGATAGCCCCTGGACCGGGCTGGCCGGCGCCCGTACCGTTGGGACTCATGTCTGGGGTCGCCTCACCCACTGCCGCGCCCGCTGCCAGCCCGGGCCGCCCCCGCCGTTTCACGCGCGGCCAGGTGGTGGCCGCGGCGATCGCCGTGCTCCAGGAGCGGGGCCCCGAGGGCCTCACCATGAAGGCGCTCAGCGCGAGGCTCGGCACCGGGGTGGGGACGATCTACTCCTACGCCGCCAGCAAGGACGAGCTCATGTTGCTCGTGGCGACCGAGGTGCTCGCCACGGCGACGATCCCGGAGCCGACCGACGACTGGGAGGGCTGGCTCCGGGCCTTGCTGTGGAACGTCCGCGACGCCTTCCGGCCCTATCCGTGGATGGACCACGGCATCCTGGGTCGCCCATCGTGGACCGAGGCCGCCACGCCCATGCAGGTGGCGGTGCTGAAGACGCTCGAGGATGCCGGCTTCTCCCCCCGCAACCGGAGCCGAGCGTCCCTTGCCCTCTACTACCTCTCCACGGGGTTCCTGCTCAGCGAGCCCACCGCCGACCGGGCCGAGCACCGCAGTCGCAGCGTCACCAGCGCCATGGACATCCTGATGGCGGGCCTGCGGGCGGAGCTGGCAGCGCAGCGCCCCGAGTGAGCACCGTCGGGATCCTCCATCCCGGCGAGATGGGCGTTGCCATGGCGATCGGCGCCGCGGCAGGCGGTGCCGACGTGCTCTGGACCAGCGCCGGCCGCAGCCGGGCGACGTCGGAACGGGCAGGCATGGCCGGCGCCACTGACGCCGGCGACCTCGCCACCCTGACCTCGGCAGCCGACGTCGTCATCTCGGTGTGCCCCCCCGACCGGGCGCTCGAGTTGGCCCGGGCGGTCGCCGCCACTGGCTTCCGGCGAACCTTCGTCGACGCCAACGCCATCTCCCCGGCGACCGCGGCCGAGGTCGACCGGGCCGTGAGCGCGTCCGGCGCGAGCTATGTCGATGGCGGGATCATCGGTGCGCCCGCCAGCCCCCGGCTCCTGCTCACCGGGCAGCGGGCTGACGCCGTTGCCGCCCTCTTCGGCGCCCCGGTCACAGCCGTCGTCCTCCCCCACGGGGGGTACGCGGCCTCGGCCGTGAAGATGGCCTACGCGGCCTGGACCAAGGGGACCACCGCTCTGCTGCTCGCCATTGCCGCCACCGCCCACCAGCTCGGCATCGAGGACGCACTCGCCGAGGAGTGGGCGCACAGCCAGCCCGGCCTGGCCGACCGTCTCACCCACAGCACCGCGAGTGCCCGCAAGGCATGGCGGTGGTCAGGCGAGATGGAGGAGATCGCCCGCACCCTGCGCGAGGCCGGCCAGCCCGACGGCTTCCATCTCGGCGCGGCCGAGCTCTACCGCCACCTGGCGCCCTTGAAGGACGACGCCGGCGCCGACATCGCGACCGTGCTCGACTTGCTCAGTCGGCCTTCGAGCCCCGCGGGCCGACCAACGCCCGCTTGATCGGGCGGAGCTTGGCCCGTGTCGGCGTGAGCACGTTCCTGCGGAAGTCAGCAGCCCGATCCCGGCGCCGATTGGCCCGCTGAAACTGCGCCACCCGGCGGGAGAAGCCAGGCCCCATGGCGGCCACCTGGCGAGCGAAGATCTCCTTGGCGTACTCGTAGAGCTCGGTGTCGTAGGTGTTGCTCGAAGCCACGAGGGCCAGCGTCTCGGCGTCGATCTCCGACACGCGGGGGCGGCCCTCGGAGACGTTGCGCGAGCGGTAGTACGGCGTATCCCATCCGAAGGCGTCGGCCAACAGCAGCATGCTCTCGTCGAAGTGCTCCTGGAGACCGACCACGGCGAAGGTGTCGAGGTTCCTCTTTGCCCGGTCGAGGAACTCCGGCGTCATCTCGCCGAACGGCACCACGTTCCACACCCCGGAGATCAACCTCGTCTGGAAGTTGTCCATCATGTTGCTCACCCGATGCTCCATCACCTCGCGCAACGAGTGACCCTGGATCTGGGTGTAGTCGTAGAGGTAGTGCTCCGGCTCCCGGCGTACGTAGTAGTAGAACGAAACGACCCGGTCGACCGGCTCGCGCAGCAGCGTGCAGTACCGAGGATTTTCGACGAGGTTGGGAAAGCCAACCGGCAGGTGGCCCGCGATCATCTTGATCTTGCGCCGCTGCTCGTCGTCCAGACGGCCGATCTCGAGCAGCTGCTCACCCGTACCCGGCCCCAGCAGCACCTTGTCGTCCGCGTACTGCCCGGCGATGATCGCCTTGATGGTCGTACCAGCGGTCTTCGGCACATGGACGAAGATGACCGGGCGGTCGCGTTCGTCGACCGGATCGGCAACCACGAGCGTCGTTCCTAACCGCGCGGGTCGTTGGGAACGGGCGCGGTGGTGAATCCGTAGAGCGCGCCGAAGCAGTCGTCGGGCTCGAGCAGCAACGTCTCGCCGGAACGCTCGGCCACCCGGACGCCGAGCTTTTCGACATGGCGCTCGACGGCATCGAGATCCCTCACCGCGAACGTGGCCGCGTGGGGCAGGTCGGTGGTGTGCTGCTGGTCCTTGGCGATCTGGGAGTCGGCGCTGATCGGCTGGGCCAGCTCGACGACGGTCTGGTTGCCGACGAAGACGTACGCCCGCGCCGCCTCGTCGTCGGTCTGCTCGTGGAAGACGCGCCCACCGAAGAGGCCGTAAACCTCCTTCGCCCGGGCGAGATCGCTCACCATCGTCGTCAGGTGCGACGTACGCTGGATCCCAAGTGGCTGCTCGTCGTGCCAGAACGACGACGACCATCCGGGGGCGTGCATCGGATCGGCGGCGCGACCGAACGAAGCCGTCATGAACTCGAGTTGGCCGAAGGTGTCCCGCGGGTGGGTGAACATCACCCTCGGCGCCGTCGCCGGCCCCTCGTGGGGAAACAGGCCACCGGTGGGATCGACCACCCGCACGCTGCTCCGGAGCTCGTCGAAGACGGCTTGCACGTCGTCGTCGTCGATCAGCCACGACAACGAGTGAAAGTGCTGCCCGAACCTCGAGCGGAACTTCGGAAGCGGCGCCGATTGGTCGGCATCGAGGGTGCTGACCTCCATGAGCTCGAGCACGAAGTCGTCACCGACGCGAGCCAGTGACGCGAACCGCTTGTCGAGATCGGACCAGTGCTTCGGCACAAAGGTCACCGGTGAGAACAGGTCGCCGAAGAAGGCCTCGGCCGCGTCGAAGTCGTCGACGATGTGCATCAGGTGGAAGAACTCGCGTACGGGCACGGCCCAGAACCGTACCGATCGGACGCTCAGTCGTCCTGTTTGACCGCCATCGCCACATCGGCGGCCAGCTCGGCCGGCACGAGGTCGACCGGACCCACTCCCGCCGGCGTCGGGACCACCGGCGGGCGCGCCTCGGCCGGGAGGAACCGCACCACGCCGACTGCCGCCACCAGGAGGAGCACGGCTGCCACCAGGACGCTCGTGTGCATGGCCGTGACGTACTGGTGCTTGGCGGCGTCGACCAACTGATGACCAAAGGGCCGAGCGGCCGGATCGTCGCGAACCAGCCCGACGGCGGCGCCGACCGAATCCCTCGCCCGCGCGACAAGGTTCGACGGAATGCCCGCTGCCACCAGCTTGTCCATGCCCGCCCCGTAGCGGCTGGAGAGGACCGAGCCGAGAACGGCAACGCCGATCGCACCACCGACCTGGCGGGTGGTGTCGTTCATGGCCGAGCCCACGCCCGCCTTCTCGCGCGGGAGCGAGCCCATGATCGATTCGGTGGCGGGGGCGATGATGTGGGCCATTCCCGCTGACAGCAGCATGGTCACCAGGATCACCTGTGCGAGCGAGCTATCGACCTGCAACGTCAACATGGTCACGAACGCCAGCACCACAGTGACCATCCCGCCGCCCACCACGACCTTCGATCCGAGCTTGCGGACCCAACGGGGCGACAGTGGCGCCAGCACCATGAGGACCAGCGCCTGCGGGATGAGGGCCGCCCCCGCCTTCACCGTGGAGAACCCGAGCACGGTCTGCAGGTACTGGGTGAGAAGGAAGATCGTGCCGAACAGGCACAGGAACGTCACCGTGATCGCCGCGCTCGCGGCCGAGAACCGCGGGTTCTCGAAGAAGTGAAGGCTGAGCATCGGCGCCGCGCACCGCAGCTCCCACAGCATGAAGAGGGCGAGCACGGCCACACCCATGACGAACCCGCCGAGCACCGCAGCCGAGGTCCAGCCGTGGCTGGGGCCCTCGATGATGGCCCACAGCAGCGACACGAGGCCGACCACCGACAGGCCGGCGCCGAGCAGGTCGAGTCGAGGCGCGCTCGGGTCGCGTGACTCGGGGATGAGCAGGTAGCCGGCGGCCAGCGCCAGCACCAGTACGGGAACGTTGACGAGGAAGACCGCCCCCCACCAGAAGTGGTCGAGGAGGATGCCTCCGAGCAAGGGGCCGATGCCCAGGCCGAGTGCCGAGACGCCTGCCCACACGCCGATCGCCTTGGCCCGCTCGATCGGATCGGTGAACACGTTGGTGATCAGCGACAGCGTCGCCGGCATGATGAAGGCGCCACCGATGCCCATCAAGGAGCGGGCGGCGATCAAGCCGCCGGCCGAGGATGCGAGCGCGGACAACGTGGAGCCCACCCCGAAGACCACCAAGCCAAGGGTCAGCGCGCGGTAGCGACCGAATCGGTCGCCGAGGCTGCCCGCGGTCAGCAACAGCCCGGCGAACACGATCGTGTAGGAATCGACCATCCATTGCAGGTCACTGCCGGTGGCACCGAGGCCGCCGATGGCCTTCGGCTTGGCGAGCGTCGGCAGTGCCACGTTGAGGATGGTGTTGTCGATCATGATCACCATCAGGCTGAGGCAGAGGACGAGCAGCGTCCACCACCTCCGCTGGTATGCGTGATCCCGATCCGTCAGCCGCTCTCGCACATCGAAAGGCTACGGGCTGCCCGTCGTGACGGCGCCTCGTTCTGGTAGGCACGGCCCATGGCGAACGAGAGGCCGCTCGACGGCAAGGTGGCAGTGGTGACCGGCGCCAGCCGGGGCATCGGCAAGCAGACGTGCCTGGCGCTGGCCCGGCTGGGGGCATCCATCGTGCTGGCATCACGGACCGAGGAGCCCAGGGCCAACACGCCCGGCACGCTCAACGAGACCGCCGAGGAGCTCCGCGCCCTGGGCAGCGAGCCGCTGGTGGTCAAGGCCGACGTGTCGGTGCAGGCCGATCTCGACCGGCTGGTGACGTCCACCCTCGAGCGGTTCGGCCACGTCGACATCTTGGTGAACAACGCTGCCTACACGGTTGGCAAGACGCTCTTCACGCTGGTGCCCGACCTGACCCGAGACCAGTGGGAGAAGCACTTCGCCACGAACGTCACCGCACCCCTCATGCTCATCCAGGGCTTCTGGGACTCCATGAAGGAGCGCGGCGGTGGCGTGATCGTCAACGTCACCTCCGGGTCGGCCGAGCTGAGACCGGTCAACCTCGCCGGTACCGGCAGCAACCCCGAGGGCATCCCCGAGAACGGGCCCGCCTATGGGGCCAGCAAGGCAGCGCTCAACCGCATGGCCAACGTGATCGCCGACGAGGGTGTGCCGTTCAACATCGCAGTCATCAACATGGAGCCCGGGCTCGTCCTCACCGAGACCATGGAGCTCACCCTCAAGGCGTCCGGCGTCCAGAACTCACACGCCCGGCCGCCGACCGTACCGGCCAAGGCGATCGCCTACCTCTGCTCCTGCGACGATCCGATGCGCTACACCGGCCAGGTGCTCAGCGCCCCGACCCTCGTCGAGGAGCTCCAGCTCTAACCTCTCGCGGTTCTGGGTCGTCCGCTGGCCCTTGCGGGGCCAGCGGACGACACAGAACGATCACGAGAAGACGAAGTCTTCGATGAGCTGGGCGAGGACGAGCGGCTTGGCGCTCTGCACCGAGTGGCCGGCGCCGTCGACCACCTCGACGCGGATGTCGGGCTTGTGGCGCCGGTACTGCTCGACGTCGTCGTCGTGCACGTGGGCCGACACGCCGCCGCGCACGAGCATGAACGGCTGGGGCGCGCTGGCCACGTCGGTCCACAGCGGCGTGAAGTCGATCGGGGTCGCACCTTCGTTCCGGAGCTGGTCGTAGCGCCAGCCCCAGGTGCCGTCATCGAGCTGGGTCGCGTTCAGGCGGGCACCGCGCCAGACGGCTTCGGGATCGCGGCCCGACGCCCTGGCTGTCGCCTCCACCAGCTCGGCGAAGCTCGGATAGGTGCGGGGCCCGCCGATCAGCGCGGTCGGTCCCCGCTGTTCGAGGGTCATCTCGCTCGTGCGGGCACTGACGCCGGGCGACACATCGACGATGACCACCTTCGGCACCAGGTCGGTGTGGGCCGCCGCCAATCGGATGGTGGTCAGCCCACCAAGCGACATCCCCACCACGGCCTTCGGTGCCGGCGCCAGCTCGGCCATCACCGCAGCCACCGCATCGGCATTGGTCCACGGCCAGTACTCGCGGTCGTCGCGCCAGTCGGAGTGGCCGTGGCCGGGAAGGTCGACGGCGATCAACGGCCGGTCGAGCGCCATGGCCACCGAGTCCCACGTGTGCACGTTCTGCCCACCGCCATGCAGGAAGACGAGCTCCGGCTCGCCGTCGCCCCACACCACGGCGCTGACTCGTTGACCAGGAGCGACCTCGACGAAGCGGCGCTCGACCCGAGGCTGGCCCTTCCAGGGCAGGCCCTCGTACTCGGCGTAGTCGCGGAGGAGGGAGAACTCGTCGAAGTCGGGAGACCCGGCGTCAGCCCGCACGGCTCAGCCCGCCGCTGCCGCCAGGCCGGCGCGCGACAGCAAGCTGGTGGCGAGGTCGGTGAAGCCGAAGGCGGCAACCGCCACCGCGTCCCGAAGCAGCTGCTGCTCGTCGCGACCACCACGTGGGTACGCGATGTCGCTGGCCACGTAGTACGCGTGCGCCCAGAACAGTTGGCCGCCCTCGCCGGTGCTGAGCACCACCCGTGAGTCGTAGAAGTGGCGCTCCGACACCTGGGCGTCGGACGACGGCACGTCGGCGAGGCCGTAATGAGCGAGATCGCTCAGCCGCCAGAGCACGAAGCCGCACCGACGCAGGAACTCGTCGACGTCGCCGAACAGCGGCTGCCCCTCGTAGATGGGGTTGAACTCGACCTCGACCTCGAGGAGCCGCACCTGGCGCAACGCCCGCTCGGCGCCGCGCAGGACGTCGAGCTCGGAGCCCTGGGTGTCGAGCTTGAGCACGTGGACCTCGGGAATCCCCTCGGCGTCGAGCCAGGTGTCGAGCCGGTTCATCGCCACCGACACGGTTCCCACCTCGGCCACGACATGGAGCTCCGGCCGCGCCTCGGGGAGATCGGCTCGAGGCGGGTAGACCGAGGCACACGCCGGGTCGGCGGTCCGGTGCAGCACCACGGCACCGTCCTGGGCGCCCAGCGCGACGGGCACATAGCGGACGTCGGTCTCGGTCGCGCTCAGGCGCTCGCACTCGACCACGTCGGGCTCGAAGCCGATCACCCGAACGGCCGGACCGAGCGAGCGCCACCGCTCCCCCGCCCCCCATCGGGCCCCCACGTCGACGACGGTGAGCGGCGAGGTGAGGCGACCGGCAAGCGACCGAAGCAGATCGTTACCGGCGAGCACAGCACGACGGTATCGAAGTACACAGGAGTTCCTCAGATCGGTGGACCGCCACCATCCAGGGCGTCGGCCTCGGTCAGCGACCCACGAAGCGGGGCGGCCGACCTTCGGAGAAGGCGAGAGCTCCCTCGCGGGCATCCTCGGTGCGCTGGTTCCGGGCGAGTCGATCGGCCTCGAGGTCGAGCAGCTCGCCGAAGGGCAACCGCTCGCCATCGTTGAGGTTCGCCTTCAGGGATGCCATTGCCAGCGGTGCCCGGGAGGCGATCTCGGCGGCCAGGGCGCCCGCGGTGGCCAGCAGCTCGTCGTCAGCGGTGACCCGGCTCACGATCCCGATCCGCAGCGCTTCGGCAGCGTCGATGCGGGCCGGCAGGAAGAGGAGATCTCGGGCTCGGCTGGTGCCGACCAGGCGGGGCAGCAGCCAGGTGAGCCCGTAGTCGCCGGGTTGGCCCGCCGCCGCGAAGGCGGTCGTGAAGAACGCCGAGATCCCGGCAACCCGGATGTCGGCAGCGCAGGCAAGGCTCATCCCCGCCCCGGCACACGCACCGTTGACGGCCGCGATCGTGACCTTGGGAATCGCATGGAGCAGCTCCGAGGCCCGCTCCAGCCGGCGCACGTTGGCGGCGGCTGTCGCCACATCGCCCTCCGATCCCCGGGCCGAGCCCTCTTCGAAGCCCCGTGACATCAACTTGAGGTCACCACCGGCGCAGAAGCCGCGACCGGCGCCCGTGATCACCACGGCCCGGACCGCTGGGTCGACGGCCGAACGCTCGAGGGCCTCGATCAGCTCGTCGATCAGCTGGGCGCCGAAGGCGTTCAGCCGGTCGGGCCGGTTCAAGGTGATGGTCGCCACCCCGGCGTCGACGTCGGTCAGAACCTGGCCCTCGGACATGCGCCATGGTGGCGGACTGGCCCCCAAAACGTCAACGGAGGTGCGGGCCGCAGCCCGCACCTCCGTTGACCAATCCAGCGCTTGGTGGCGCTACTTGCGGACCAGGAAGTTCTCGAGGTTGTCGCGCATGATGCGCTTGACATCCGCGTCGGAGAAGCCACCCAGCTGCGCGGCGGCGTACTTGCCCGGGTAGGCGAGGCCTTCGCCGTGGGGGAAGTCGGAGCCGAAGACGATGGGCTCGATGCCGATCTCGGCCACGACCCGCTGCACGTTCTCCTCCGGGTACGGGGCGACCACGAAGTGCTCGCGGAAGATCTCCGACGGGCGACGGTCGAGGCGGCCGTTGTCGGCCCACTTGGCCTTGCGGCCCATGAGGAAGGCGTGGTCCATCTTGCGGATCGTGTAGGGAACCCACACGGTGCCGAGCTCGGACAGGCACACCTTGATGTTCGGGAACC
>JAEKLB010000130.1 GCA_019510095.1 Acidobacteriota bacterium
CACCGCGCCACAGAACGAGATCATCGGATCGGGACGAGTCGAAGCAGGCACGCGAGGCCATCGTCGGCGACAGCGAGGGCCTCGTCGACCGTGCACCAGCGCAGGGGCACGCCCTCGACTTCGGCGGGGACCGCATCGGGGCGGGCGGTGGCGAGCAGGTACCGGAGGTCGGCGTGGTGATGGGCTGGCTCACCGCCCGCGGCGACCACCTCGACGATCACCAGCTGCACCAGGTGGGGATCGGGGCCGGGCCACGGCACGAGGTCGTCGAGCGCGGTCTCCTCGGTGGCCTCCCGAAGGGCGATGGACCACGGGTCGGCCTCGCCGGCATCGCCATGGCCGCCGACCTGGAGCCACCGCTGCTGCTTGGCGTGCCAGCGCAGCAACACCCGACCCGATGCCGGATCGAGCACCAGCGCCGAGGCCGTCAGGTGGAGCGGGATCGACCGCGACCACGGATCGGGCTCGTCGTCGACCATGGCCATCACCCTTGCCAGGTCGGCCGCCTCACGGTCGTCGGCCGGCCGGTGGCGGGCGAGCACCTCGCCAACGCTGGTCATCGGCCCTCGACCGCCTTGCGCAGCGCCCGCAAGTCGGCCTTCAACACGTAGGTCATGCCCATGCGGGCCGACTCCCGCAGCGCGTCGGGATCGAGGTGGTTGGTGTGCAACACGATCCGGGTCTCCGGCTGGGCGCCGAGCACCCGTCGCCCGGCCTCGACGCCGTCGATGCCGGGCGGCATGCGGAGGTCGACGACCAACACGTCGGGCCGGGTCTCGGCGCACCGGTCGACCGCCTCCTCGCCGGTGACGGCCGTGGCCACGATCTCGTGGCCTTCGAGGCGGAGGTCGGTGGTCACCAGATCGAGGGCGACGTCGTCGTTGTCGCACACCACGACCCGCACCGGCCCACCGTACGCGCCCGCCGCGCGAGCCTGGGGTGGTGCGGCGCGTCGTCCTGGTGATCGTCATGGTCACGATGGTGGCCGGCTGCTCGCTCCGACCCAAGGAGTCCAGCACCCTGCCGACCGCGGAGCTTCCCCACATCGCGGTGCGCAGCGAGGCGTTCGAGGACGGGCAGCCGATCCCAAAGCGGTTCACCTGCGACGGCGAGAACGTGCCACCACCGCTGAGCTGGAGCGGCGTGCCCAGCGGCGCCGCCCGGGTGGCGGTCGTGGTCGACGACCCCGATGCGCCGGGTGGCACCTTCGTGCACTGGCTCGTGCTGCTGGCGCCCACCGCCACGTCGGTCCCCGAGGACATCGGCGGCTACCGGGGCCCGTGCCCGCCGCCGGGCCCACCACATCACTACCGCTTCTCGGTGTACGCCCTCGGCGGCTCGAGCCCGCTCGACCCGCCCGCCATCCGCAAGGCCGCCATCGCCGCCGGCACCCTCACCGGCACCTTCAGCCGCTGACCGCGGTCAGCCCTTTCGTTCTGGCAGGGAAAACCGGACCTCTCGGTCCGGTTTTCCCTGCCAGAACGAGAGAGAAGGTCAGGACTGGGCGCGGGCGTCGAGGAGGGCGGTGACGGCCTTGCCGTCGGCCTTGCCCTTGGTGGTCTTCATGACCAGACCGACGAAGAAGCCGGTGACCTTGCGGTCGCCGGCCTTGAACTTCTCCCACGCCTCGGGATCGGCGGCGATGGCGGCGTCGACGGCGGCGGCCAGGGCGTCGTCGCCCATGGCCTCGAAGCCCCTGGTCGCGGCGATGGCCGCCGGATCGCCACCCGCGGTCACCAGCTCGGCCAGCACCGTCTTGGCCTGGGTGGCGGTGAGCGCGCCGGTCGCCTCGAGCTTCGACAGCTCGGCGAACGGACGGGCACTGAGCTCGCCCGCACCGGCGCTGAGGTTGTTCGACGCGTGCACCAGCAGGCGGCCGGGGTCGCCGCCGGCCGCGATGGCCTCCAGCACCAGGTCGTCGAGGCCCCGTTCGACCACGAGGGCGACGTCGACGTCGCCACCGGTCTGGGCCGCCAACCGAGTGCGGCGGGCCGCCGGCAGCATCGGCATCGCCGCCCGGATCGACGCCAACCACTCGTCGTCGGGCGCCACCGGCACCAGGTCGGGCTCCTGGAAGTAGCGGTAGTCCTCGGCCTGCTCCTTGCTGCGACCGGGCCGGGTACGGCCAGCGTCCTCGTCCCAGTGGCGGGTCTCCTGCACGATCCGCTCGCCGCTCTCGAGCAGCTGGACCTGGCGCTCCATCTCGTACCTGATGGCCCGGCCCAGCGACCGCACCGAGTTGAGGTTCTTGATCTCGCAGCGCGTGCCATAGGGCTCGCCCGGCTTGTGCATCGACACGTTGGCGTCGACCCGCATCGACCCCTCCTCCATCTTGGCGTCGGAGACGCCGGTGGCGGCGAGGATGGCGCGCAGCTCGGTGGCGTAGGCCTGGGCCTGCTCGGGCGTGCGGATGTCGGGCCGGGAGACGATCTCCACCAGTGGCACGCCCGCCCGGTTGTAGTCGACCAACGAATAGGCAGCGTCGTGGATGCGGCCGCCGCCACCCATGTGGGTCGTCTTGCCGGTGTCCTCCTCGAGGTGGGCGCGTTCGATGCCGACGACCGAGCCGTCGGGCAGCTCGAGCGTGCCGTCGGCATTGATGGGGAGGTCGTACTGGGAGACCTGGTAGTCCTTCGGCATGTCGGGATAGAAGTAGTTCTTCCGGTGGAACACGCTGGGTTGCACCGTGCACTCGAGCGCCATCCCGAGGCGCGCCGCGAACTCGACGGCCGACCGGTTGAGCACCGGCAGCGAGCCCGGCAGCCCCAGGCACACCGGGCACACGTTGGTGTTGGGCTCGTCGCCGAACGAGTTGGCACAGCCGCAGAAGATCTTGGTGTTGGTCGCCAGCTCCGCGTGAACTTCGAGCCCGACCACCAGCTGCCAGTCGTCGAGGCTCATTGGAGGGCTCCTTCCAGGACGGCGGCGGTGCGCAGCAGCGTGGCCTCCGACAGGGCGGGGCCGAGCAGCTGCACGCCGACCGGCAGGCCGTCGTCGCCGGCGCCGAACGGCACCGAGATGGCCGGGTCGCCGGCCAGGTTCGACGGGATCGTGCACACGTCGTTGAGGTACATCGACATGGGGTCGGCCGTCTTGTCGCCGAGCCGGAACGCGGTGGTCGGCGACGTCGGGCACAGCAGCACGTCGAACGAGTCGTACGCAGCAGCGAAGTCACGGATGATCAAGGTGCGGACCTGCTGGGCCTTGCCGTAATAGGCGTCGTAGTAGCCGGCCGACAGGGCGTAGGTGCCGAGCATGATGCGGCGCTTGACCTCGGGCCCGAAGCCGGCAGTACGGGTGGCAGCGTTCATCTCGGCGGTGTTCTCGGCGTCGACCCGCAAGCCGTACCGCACACCGTCGTAGCGAGCGAGGTTGCTCGACGCCTCCGCCGGGGCGATCAGGTAGTAGGCCGAGAGCCCGAAGCTGGCTGCAGGCACCGATGCCTCGTCGACCTTGGCGCCGGCGTCGGCCAGCGCCTCGGCCGCCGCCTCGACCCGGCGGCGGACGTCGGGGGCGATGCCCTCGGCATGGACGAGCTCGGTCAGCACACCGACGCGGAGTCCCTCGACACCGTCGCCCAACCCCGACACCAGCGGCGGCAGGGGTCGGTCGAGCGAGGTCGAGTCGAGCGGGTCGTGGCCGGCGATGACCTCGAGCAACAGGGCGGCATCAGCGACGGTGGCGGCGAACGGGCCGATCTGGTCGAGGCTGCTGGCGAAGGCAACCAGGCCGTAGCGGCTCACCAACCCGTATGTCGGCTTGAGGCCGACCACGCCGCACAGGGCGGCCGGCTGGCGGATCGAGCCGCCGGTGTCGGAGCCGAGGGCGAGCGGCGCGAACCCGGCCGCCACGGCGGCCGCGCTGCCACCGCTCGAGCCACCCGGCACCCGATCGAGGTCATGGGGGTTGCGGGTCGGCCCGAAGGCCGAGTTCTCGGTGGAGCTGCCCATGGCGAACTCATCGAGGTTGGTCTTGCCGACGAACACGGCGCCGGCGGCGGCCAGCCGGGCGACAACGGTGGCGTCATACGGCGGGCGCCACCCCTCGAGGATGCGCGACGAGCAGGTGGTCGGGATCCCGCGGGTGCAGAGGTTGTCCTTGAGCGCCACTGGCACCCCCGCCAGCGCCCCGGTGCGGTCGCCGGCGTCGACCGCGACCGCAGCAGCCCGGGCCTCGTCCCGCATCACGAGGTTGAACGCGTGGACGTCGCCCTCGCGCTCGTCGATGACGGCCAGGTGCTCCTCGAGCACCTCCGATGCCGACCGCTCCCCCGCCCGCACCGCGTCGGCGATCTGCTGCGCCGTCGTCACGGTGCCTCGCCGAGGATGGCCGGGACCCTGAAGCGGCGGTCCTCGACGGCCGGAGCCGCGGCCAGCACCTCGTCGCGGTCGATGCTGGGGCGGACCACGTCGTCGCGCAACACGTTCTGGAGCGGCAGCGGGTGGGCGGTGGCCGGCACGCCGGCGGTGTCGAGCGATGCCACGTCGTCGGCATGGGCGAGGATGCCGGCGAGCTGCTCGGTGTAGAGCACCAGCTCCTCGTCGGTCAGCTCGAGCCGAGCAAGGCGGGCCACGTGGGCGACGTCGTCGGTGGTGATGCGGGCAGCCATGTCGGGACGAAGTTACTGGCGCTCAGGTGGCCAGCCGCCCGATGAACTCGATGGATCGCTCGACGATGAGGTCCTGGTCGTAGTCGAGGACGGCCACGTGGTACGAGCGCTCGAGCGCGACCCGCTCGACCGGGCCGCTGACCGAGTTCGCCAGGTGGTCGGAGTTGAGCGGGTCGACGACGTGGTCCTCGACGCTGGTGAGCAGCAGCAGCGGCATGGCGATGTCGGCCAGGCCGCTCTGCAGCTCGTGGACCCCGCCGAGAAGCGAGCGGAGGGCGGCCAGCGGCGTCTTGTCGTAGCAGGGCTCGACCACACCGGGCATGGCGATGTCGTTGCCGACCGCGTCGACCAGCACCTCGCCGGCCGCCAGCATCTCGTCGATGAAGGCGATCTCGGCCGGGTCGCGGGGCAGGACCAGCGGGTTGACGCAGATGATGGCGGCGATCTCGGGATGGCGGCTGGCGAGCCAGCAGGTCAGGGTGCCGCCCATCGACAGGCCGGCCACCACGATCTTCTCGAACCGGGCGGCAACGTCGAGGTAGGCGGCCTCAGCGGCGCCGGACCAGTCGGCCCAGCGGGTCGGGACCATGTCGTCGATCACGGTGCCGTGCCCCGGCAGCGTCGGCGCGGTGACATCGAGGCCGGCGGCGCGAAGCCCGTCGGTGAGGGGCTGCATGGTGCCGGGACTGCCGGTGAAGCCGTGCAGCACCAGCACGCCGAGATGATCGATCGCACGGACCTCGGGCACGAACGGGCAGGCTAGGCCCGGTGCCGACCCATCCCTTCCTCAGTGACGAGTGGATCGACGCCGCCCGGGCCATCCATGCCGAGGTCCGCGACCGGTCGGCGCCACCCGCCACGTTGCGCATGAACCTGGTCGTCCGGGACGTCCCGTTCGGCCCCGGCACCCTCGACGCCCACGTGGACACCAGCGCTGGCGTGCTCGACGTCGAGCTCGGCCACCTGACCGAGCCCGACGTGACGGTGATCCTCGACTACGCCACCGCCAAGGGCGTCCTCGTCGACCACGACCCCAAGGCCGGGATGCAAGCGTTCATGAGCGGCCGCATCTCGGTGGAGGGCGACGTCAGCCGCCTCCTCGTGCTCCTCGGCCAGTCCCCCGACGACGGCGCGGCTGACACCGCCGCCAAGATCCGGGCCATCACCGCTTAACGGCGGCGGAGGAAGACGTTGACGTAGGTGCCGCGGGGCACCGAGGTTCCGGCTTCGGGGTCGGACGCGGCGGGTCGCGTGCCCCGGCCCGAGACGTCGCCCAGGTGGAGGCCGGCCGCCTCGAGGGCGGCGGAGGCCTCCTCGAGGGTGTCGTACTGGGACACGTCGGGGACGACGACCACGTCGGGGCCCTTGCTCACGTTGACCGTGACGGTCGAGCCCCTCGCGACCTTGCTCCCTGCGGGAGGGCTGGTGCTGACGACCTGGCCGGCCGGGATGCTGTCGTCGAACACCTCGGCGCGGGCCACCTTCAAGCCCTTGGCCTGCAGCGCGGCGGTGGCGTCGGCTTCGGACTTGCCCCGGACGTCGTCGACCACCCGCGCCTGGGGACCGGCCGACACCACCAGATCGATGGCGCTGCCCTTCGGGGCCTGGGCCGGGTGGTCCTGGCCGCCGAACCGCCAGCGCATGACGATGCCCGTGGGCACGGTCTCGTCGTTGACCTGGTCGACCTTGCCGACCCGCAGGTGGGCAGCAGTGAGGGCAGCGACCGCTTCACCCTGGGCGGCGTTGGCCAAATCGGGCACCACCACCGGCGGCGGGCCCTTCGACACGATCAACGTGAGCCGGCCGCCGTCCTTCAAGCTCCCACTCGACGGGGCTTGGCGGATGACCACGCCGGGCGCGACCAGCTCGTTGAACTCCTCGTCGACGACGACGCGCCAGCCGACCTTCGGGTGCTGCCGCTCGACGGCGGCGATCCTGGCCTGGGCATCGTCACGGGAGATGCCACTGACGACCGGCACGGGCGCCGTCGGCGGCTGCAGCTTGGGCCAGGCCACCATCCCGCCGGCAACGCCGCCGGCGAGCAGCACCACGGCCGCCAGCAGCCACGGCCACCGGCGGCGGCGGGACCTCGCCACCTTGGGCAGCACGCCGGTGTCAGGTCCCGACGTGAGCCGGGTGATCTCGTCGCCGGCAGCCCGGGGCTCGCCCGGCACCACGCCGGAGCCGGCAAGGGGCAGCGGGGCGGGACCATCGAGCTGGCGGGCCAGGGCGAGCAGCTCGCGCCCGACCTCGTCGGCATCGGGGCGGTCGGCGGCATGCGGCTGGCCGATCCGGGCCAGCAACGGGCCGAGCAGCCCGGTCTCGGGCGCCACCGGCACCGGCTCGTCCTGCCGCACCATCATCGTCTCGACCGCGCTGTCGCGGGTGAGCGGCACCTCGCCGGTCATGGCCTCGGCCAGCACCAGGCCGAGGGCGTAGACGTCGGCCTTGCCGTCGATCAGGGTGCCCCGCGCCTGTTCGGGCGCGGCATAGCGGGCGGTGCCGACGAGGCCGTTCCCGGTCTCGGTCTGCGACGCCTCGGAGAGGGCCCGGGCCAGCCCGAAGTCGGCCACCCGCAGCCGCCCGTCCTCGCCGAAGAGGAGGTTGGCCGGCTTGATGTCGCGGTGGACGATGCCCCGGCGGTGGGCGACCTCCAGGGCGCGGGCGGTCTCCAACCCGACCAGCAGGGCCTGGGCCTGGCTGAGGCGGTGGCCGGCATCGAGCATGGCGCGGAGGCTCCCGCCGCCGAGGTGCTCGAGGACGAGGTACGGACCCTCGTCGTCCTCGCCCCAGTCGTAGACGGCCATGAGGTTGGGATGGCTGAGGGCGGCCGCCGCCCGGGCCTCGGCCCGGAACCGCCGCAGGAACGACTCGTCGGCCGCCAGCGCCGGGTGCAGGACCTTCACCGCGACGCGGCGGTGGAGCTGCACGTCTTCGGCCAGGAACACCTGGCCAGACGCACCGGCGCCGATCACGGCCAGGAGCCGATACCGGCCACCCAGGACGCGTCCGACCCGGTCGCTCGTGCGCGACGCGCTCATTCCCGAAGGCATGACAGGTCCTGAGGCTAGTGGGGCCTTCTTCGCGCTTCGGGCATGTTCCGGGCATCATGCAGCCCATGCGTCGGATCGTGATCCGCCTGCTGCTGCTGGTGGCCTTGGCCATCCTCGTCTACGGGGGCACCCGCAAGGCCGACGCGCCCCTCGACGCGTCCCGCCTCGATCCGGCGGTCGAGGCCCTCGTGCCCGTGCAGGACAGCGCCGCCAACATCCGCCAGGCCGAGATCGGCATCGACCTCGCCCCCGGCTGGACCGGCGACCTCCGGATCAACGGCCACGACATCCCCGAGGACCAGCTGCGCCGCAACGAACCGCTCAACCAGTTCTTCTTCCAGCCGGGCCGGGGCAAGGAGATCGGCAGCCTCCCGCCGGGGAACGTGACCGTGACCGCCATCATCTGGCAGCCCCTCGCCGGCCAGTCCCGCACCAGCGGCAGCCACTCGATCACCTGGAGCTTCACCGTCGCCTGATCCCCTCCCGTTCAGGAGGGAAGTTCCCCGGTCTCCAGCAGGCGGGCGAAGCCGGCTTCGTCGAGGACGGGGACGCCGAGGTCGGTGGCCTTGGTGAGCTTGGACGCGCCGGGCTCGGCACCGACCACCAGCGCGGTGGTCTTCTTCGACACGCTGCCCGGCGACTTGCCGCCGAGGGCCTTGATCGCCTCCTCGGCGCCCTCCCGGCTCCAGCCCTCGAGCGTGCCGGTCACGACGATCGACATCCCGGCGAGCGGCTTGGGGCTGTCGTCATCGGTCTCCGGGCCTTGGAAGTTCACACCCGCGGCCCGCAGCTTCTCGATGACCGCCCGGTTCCGCGGACTCTCGAAGAAGGCGTGCACCGCCTCGGCGATGAGCGGGCCGATGCCCTCGGCCTCGGCGATCGCCGCCGACGAGGCGTCCATGATCCGGTCGAGATGGCCGAAGGTTCGCGCCAGCACGTCGGCGGCGGCCGGACCGACCCGGCGGATGTTCAGCCCGATCAGCAGGTTGGGCAACGGCTTCGTCTTGGACGCCTCGATGGCATCGAGGAGGTTGCGCACCGAGATGGCGCCGAAGCCCTCGAGGCCGAGCAGCTTCTCCTCCGTCAGCGTGTAGATGTCGCCGATGTCCTCGACGAGCCCGGACGACGTGAACAGATGGGCCCGCTGCTCGCCGAAACCCTCTATGTCCATGGCGCCGCGCGAGCAGAAGTGCTCGATGCGCCCCGCTCGTTGCGCGGGGCAGTCGACGTTGACGCACGCGGTATCGCTCTCGCCCTCGAGCCGGACCAGTGGCCCGCTGCACACCGGGCACGTCGTGGGGAACACCCACGGCTTGCGCCGCGGGTTGTCGCGCGGGAGCACGGGACCGACGACCTCGGGGATGACGTCGCCCGCCTTGCGCACGACGACCATGTCACCCGGGCGCACGTCCTTGGCCCGCACCTGGTCCTGGTTGTGCAACGTGGCCACGCCCACCGTCGAGCCGCCGACGAACACCGGCTCGAGCCGGGCGAACGGTGTCGCCCGGCCGGTGCGACCGATCGACACCATGATGTCGAGCAGCTTGGTGGTCTTCTCCTCGGGCGGGAACTTGAAGGCGATCGCCCACCGCGGCGCCTTGGCGGTCGCGCCCAGCTCGTCGCGCAACGCGAGATCGTCGACCTTCACGACCACGCCGTCGATCTCATAGCCGAGGTCGTGGCGGTGCTCGAGCCAGTGCCGGCAGTAGTCGTAGACCTCGGCCAACGTTCCGAGCGTGCGGATCTCCGGGTTCACCGGCAGGCCCCATGCCGCGATCGCCTCGAGCGACTCGGTGTGCGTGCGGAAGCCGGGACCGCCTTCGACCGCCCCGAGCTGGTAGGCGAACATCGACAGGTCACGGCTGGCGGTGATGCGGGCGTCCTTCTGCCGCAGCGAGCCCGCCGCCGAGTTGCGGGGGTTGGCGAACAGCCGGCCGCCGGCTTCGGCCTGTCGCCGGTTGAGCGCCTCGAACGAGGCCATCGGCATGTAGACCTCGCCCCGCACCTCGACCACCGCTGGCATGTCGCCCACCAGCTGCTCGGGGACGGCGGCGATGGTGCGGACGTTCTCGGTGACGTCCTCGCCCACTCGCCCGTCCCCGCGGGTGGCCGCCTGGGCGAAGCGACCGTTCTCGTAGCGCACCGACATCGCCAGCCCGTCGATCTTCAGCTCGCACGCGAGCGACGCCACCTCGGCAACCCGCCGGCCGAGGCGCTGGCCCCACGCTTCGAGCTCCTCGAAGCTGAACGCGTTGTCGAGGCTCATCATCGGCACCTGGTGCACGACCGGGGCGAAGAGGCTCGACACCGCGCCACCCACCCGCTGGGTGGGTGAGTCGGGCGTGATCAGATCGGGGTTGGCGGCCTCGAGCTCCCGCAGCCGGCGCACCAACGCGTCGTACTCGGCGTCGCTGACCGATGGATCGTCGAGCTCGAAGTAGCGACGGTTGTGCTCGGCGATCTCGGCCCGCAGGGCGAGGATCTCGTCAGAGGCATCCATCGGCCCGGCCATGGCCGGAAGCTAGTGCTGCACCGCGCGGTATCAGGCCGGCGCCGAGCGGCGGGCGCCCGAGGCCAGGTCGGCCACCCGATCGCCGA
>JAEKLB010000131.1 GCA_019510095.1 Acidobacteriota bacterium
GCCTTCTCGTAGGCGTCGCGCTCGTCGCCCCGCAGCAACGATTGGAGGACGTGGCCGCCAAGGCAGCCCGTGGTGGCGATGATCCCGTCGCTGTGCTGGCCCAGCAGCTCCCAGTCACAGTTGTGGATCGCGAAGTCGGAGACGTACGAGTGATCCTCGTCGACCTCGATGTTGTAGACGGTGCCGTCGAACTCCTTGGTCAGGATCTCGGCGATCGGTCGGTAGACGTACTCGTCGTCGCTGAGCGTCCTCCGATTCGCCATCCGGCGCTCGGGGGCGTAGTTGCTCCGGTACTGGGGCGCGTGCCGTGGGTTTCCATCGTGCTGCTCGGTCACGCACGCGAAGGACTGGGTGAAGTTGGTCGCCAGCGACCGCACTTGCCATGCAAGGGCACGCGAGGTCTGCGTGAAGATCGTGCAGTCACGGCCAATCGCACCATCACCAGCCAAGACCCCGTCGAGTACACCCAGGCGGAAGTCTGCGGGGGCATCGAAGACGAAGTCAGGCAAGTGCTTGTCGTTCGCACCTGTTCCGCAGAGACGCTCCAGGAGCAGCGCAAGCGGAACCGAGCTCAAGCGGACGGAGACGCCGTGGTAGTTCGGGCGATCAGGTCGACCGGCGACTGTCGCGTCCTTGCCCGTGAGGGACTTCATCACCCGCACGCAGTGGTCGACGAGCCCGACCTCGTCCTCGTGGAACGACAACTCGACGGAGCTACCTCGGGATGTCGCGCCCTCGGCGGCGTAGAGCCCGAGGAAGTACCCGAAGTCGTAATCGAGCGTGATGTCCTCGACGAGGTAGCTGTAGTGCCGCGTGGCTCCTCGGACGGAGCGCATCGACTCCCGCATGTATCGGCCGTTGCTCCACGTCCACGGTGCACCAATGTGGTCCGGCGTGTGAATGGTCGCGAGAGGCTCGTCGGGCAGGATCTTCGGGAGACAGGCGAACGACTCCCATGACGCCAGCTCATTGCGGCCATCGGCTCGGCCCGCAACGATCTTCTGGACCTCAACCCACGCACGCGACCCGTCGCGCTGACGAACCAGCACCGGGTGCTCCCCGGTCATCCACGTCACTCGCCCATACCGGTTGTTGAGCCGCACGCCGTACAGGGTCCCGCGGAACGGTCGCTGCATCACCTGGGTCACACGACGCAAGCGCCCCTTGTGGGTCAGGACACGATCGCCGACCCGCACGTCCTCGATCGCCGTGACCCCCTCGGCCCCGACGATCTCCTGTCCCGCGACCAGGCACCGAGGCTTGTAGTGGTAGCCAGAGAGGTACGCCTCGCTCGACAGCTTGATGAGGTTGCGGTAGCCGGCGTCGTTCTCGGCGAACAGGCAGAGGTGGTAGTAGAGCTTCTTGCCGCCCTCGACATCGCCCCCCGAGTCGTCGAGGCGGCCCCGGCGGCTCGGTCGCTCGGACCGGCTCTCGTGGGCCATGTAGGCCTCGGTGCCGATGACCGGGTTGACCCCTTCGGCCCGGCAGGCGGCGTAGAAGTCGAGGACGCCGTACATGTTCCCGTGGTCGGTGATCCCGACCGCCGGCTGGCCGTCC
Organism: Acidobacteriota bacterium; assembly: GCA_019510095.1. Lineage (GTDB taxonomy): Bacteria > Actinomycetota > Acidimicrobiia > Acidimicrobiales > CADCSY01 > JAEKLB01. The sequence goes on from JAEKLB010000131.1 coordinate 1,558, forward strand.
TCGACCGCCGCCTTGACGACGTCGGCCACCCGCGCCGCCCCATCGAGCATCGAGAATTCCGTGTGCTGATGAAGGTGGACAAAGCTGCTGGTCACGGGCGCCTGGGGCTGGGCTTGTGGATGGCCATGTGGACGAACCTGGGGATAATCACACTGGTGTGATTCGGCAGTTCCACGGTACCGCGTCGCGCCGCCTCAGCGGTTGAAGAAGCCGGCCACCACGTTGATGGTGACCGCCACCACCCCGGTGCCGAAGAGATACGACAGGAGGGCGTGCTTGAGCACGGTGCGCCTGAGGTCGGCGGCGGTGATGTCGGTGTCGGAGACCTGGTAGGTCATCCCCACCGTGAACGCCACATAGGCGAGGTCTCGGTAGTCGGGGTGTCGGTCCTCGCCGAAGTTGATGCCACCCGGCGTGTCGCCGTAGTAGACGCGGGCGTAGCGCAGGGTGAAGACGGTGTGGACGGCGACCCACGACAGGGCCACCGTCACCACCGCGACGAGGGTGATGAGCCCATGGGGGAGCCCCCGGTGCTGTGAGGACTCGACGAGGGTCAGGGCGACGCCGACCAGGCTGACCACGCTGGCGCCGACGAGCACCACATCGGACGCCGGCCTGGAGTCGTCCTCGGCGGTGGCGTGCCGGGCCACCTCCTCGGCCGACATCCGAAGCACGACCGGCCAGACCTGCAGCAGGAAGCCGGCGATCGCCGCGTTCCAGCCAAGGAGGGCGGCGACCTGCCAGGGCGTGACGGGCGCCGTCCCGGCACCGACGACGATCCCGATGGCGGCGGAGCGAAGCACCCGCGTGCGGGCGAGGCCGTGCTGGCTGGGGAGCTCGCCTGCGCCCGTCACCTCAGAGGTAGGTGCCGGGCGGGCGGGCCTGCCCCTCGGCGCCGGCGGGCAGACCCCGCTGGTTCATCTGCTCCAGCTGTTGCCGGGCCGCCATCTGCTGGGCGAACAACGTCGCCTGGATCCCATGGAACAGGCCCTCGAGCCAACCCACGAGCTGGGCCTGGGCGATGCGCAGCTCGGCATCGGTCGGCGTGCCGTCGGCGAACGGGAGCGCGAGTCTGGCGAGCTCCTCCTGGAGATCGGGCGACAGGCCGTCGGCCAGCTCGTGGACGCTGGTCTCGTAGATCTCCCGGAGCCGCACCCGGCTGGCTTCGTCGAGGGGCGACTGCCGGACCTCGTCGAGCAGCTGACGGATCATGGAGCCGATCCGCATCACCTTGGCCGGCTGCTCGACCGACTCCCGCAGCTCCTCGCCCGGCACGCCGTCGACCACCTCGGGCCGCTCCAGCACCCGGGCCGGGTCGGGAGCACCATCGCCGTCGGGAAGCTGTCCGTTGGGGGGCGGGGGGATGTCAGACATAGAGGGGGATCATGCCCGCACAGCGAGCAGGGGTATGCGCATCTCGGCCCCGGTGAGCGAGCCATGCCTGGCCCGCAGCCGGTAGGGCCCGGTGTCGGCCGGGTCTTCGAAGGCGATGGGGTCGATGGCGGCGAGGGCCACGTCGCCGAACCGGCTGGCGGCGGCGTCGCTCACCTTGGGCCCGAACCACTCCTCGTCGACCACCTGGTCACGGGTGCGGACCCACGCCTGCTCCCCGTGATGGCGGGTCGCGGCCGCCAGCAACGCCTGCTGGGCGCCGGGCCGGGCGTGGAGCCACCGGAACCGGCCCTCACCCGAGAGCAGCTCGACATGGGCCATGACGTCCTGGTGGATCGGCACGATGGCGTCGCCGATGTCGACCTGGCCGTGGTCCGAGGTCACCACCAGGGCGGCCCCGGGTGGCAGGGCGTCGATGAGGTCGGCGACCAGGTGGTCGACAGCACGCAGCTCGGCGTCGTAGTGGTCGGACAAGCCGTATTCGTGCGCCACCTTGTCGATGCCGTCGTAGTAGGCGTAGACGAATCGCTCGCCCGCGGCCAGGGCGTGCTTGACCTCGGTGACGAGGGTCGACGGCACGCGCCAGCCCACCAACCGCACGTCGGAGAGATGGGCGGCGGTGAACCCAGTGCCGGCGAACTCGGCCCGGGTGACGACCACCGGCCGATGCCCGAGGAACGCCGGCCGGCTCTGGATGCCAGCGGGGGGAATGCCGACGCGGGCGTCACCAGCGGGCGTCTGCCAGCGAAGGACGTTGAGCACGTCGCCGCGAACGTTGATCCGGTACCCGACGACCCCGTGCTCGCCGGGGGGGCAGCCGAGGGCGAGCGAGCTGAGGGCGGTGGCAGTGGTCGACGGCGCCACGGTGAGGATCGGACCCCCGTCGAGCGAGCGCAGTGCCGGGGTGAGGGCCTTCCGCTCCGTGAGCTGGTCCCAGCCCAGGCCGTCGAGGGCCAGCAGCACGACCTGCTGGGGGCGGAAGGCAGCTGGGGGCAGCCAGGCCGGCCGCTCCTGCGGTGGCTCGAGCAGCACCGGCGCCACGTTCGACAGGCATGGCCCGTCGTAGTCGGGGATGAAGGGCTGCATCGCGGCCGTGACCGTAGGCTTGGCCTGGTGAAGGTGTCGACCCGGGGCGATTACGCGGCTCGGGCCCTCTTGTCGCTGGCGCTGCACGCCGAGACCGGGGCGCCGACCTCGGTGCGCGACATCGCCGAGCGCACGGCCCTCCCCCAGCCGTATCTCGAGCAGATCCTGCTCGCCCTCAAGGGTGCTGGCCTGGTCCGCTCGAAGCGCGGCGTCGGCGGTGGCTACGTGCTCGCCCGGTCACCTGCCGAGATCACCCTTGGCGAGATCGTGTCGGCCGTCGACGGGCCGATCGCCGTCGGCGACTTCGGCCTTCCCCACGAGGACGGCGCCTGTGAGCACGAGGGGCAGTGCGTGCTCCTCGACGTCTGGGCCGGTGTCAGCGAGCACATGCGCCGCCACCTCGATTCGTTCACGCTCGCCGACTGCGTCGACCGCGCCCGGGGCTTCACCACCGGCACCACCGCGGCGTCCCCCTCGGTCGCGGCCCCGCTGACGCGCTGACCGGTCAGGACAGGCGGGCGAGCACCGCCTCCAGGTCCGCCGGCAGCGGGGCGTCGAACGCCACCCGCTCACCGGTGGTGGGATGGGTGAACGCCAGATGGCGGGCGTGGAGGAACGGGCGGGGGACGGCGAACGCCGTCCTGGCGCCGCGATAGCGCGGGTCGCCGACGATCGGGTGGCCGATGGCGGCAAGGTGCACCCGTATCTGGTGGGTGCGGCCGGTCTCGAGCCGGCACTCGATGCGGGCAGCGGTGATGGGGGCGCTGAAGCGCTCGATCACCTCATACCGGGTCCGCGCCTCGCGACCTGAGGCACTGATGGCCATGCGAGTGGGATCACGGCGGGAACGGCCGATCGGCGCGTCGACCATGCCCGACGGCGGCTCGGGCCACTCCCACACCAGCGCCGCGTAGCGGCGCTCGACGGTCCGGTCGGAGAGCTGCGCCACGAGCGACGCATAGGCGGCTGGTGTCCGGGCCACGACGAGGAGGCCGGACGTTCCCTTGTCGAGCCGGTGCACGATCCCGGGCCGCTCCTGCTCACCCACGGCGGCCAGCTCCGGGTAACGGGCGAGCAAGCCGGAGACCATGGTGGCCGCGGCGTTGCCGGCACCGGGATGGACGACGAGCTCCGGGGGCTTGTCGACGACGATCACGTCGTCATCGGCGTAGACGATCGGGATGTCGACGGCATCGTCGGCCTCCGGGCCGCGGCGTTCCGTGGCCGCCGGAGGGACGTCGACCTCGAGCTGGTCGCCCTCGGCGACCTTCCTCGACTTGGACGTGACGGGGACGCCGCCGATTCGCACCGCGCCGGCATCCACCAGCACGGTGGCATCCGAACGGGGCAGACCGGTGAGCATGGCCACCACGCGGTCGACCCGCTCGCCAGCCAGGACGGCGGGAATGGTCTCGATCACCGGCGCTCGATCATGGTGCAGTCCGCTCGCGTTGGGCGGTGACGGCGAGGGTGAGGGCACCGATGCTGATGGCAGCGTCGGCGACGTTGAACACCGGCCACCACTGCAGGTCGACGAAGTCGACCACGGCCCCGCCGAGGAACCCGTCCCCATCGCGGAAGGAGCGATCGAGGAGGTTGCCCAGCGCGCCGCCGACCACCAGGCCCACGGCCAGCACCGGCAGCAGACCCACCAGCCGATGGTGCGATCGGAGCAGCACCACCACGATCACGGCGGCGGCGAGGGCGATCAGAGGGGCGTACTTCGAACCCAGCCCGAACGCGGTCCCCCGGTTGGCCACCAGCCGCAGCTGGAGGGTCGAGATGACATTGACTTCGCGGCCATCGGCCAAGCGCCGGAGCGCCATCCACTTGGTGAGCTGATCAACGGCGACGACTGCCGCCGCCAACGTGATCAGCGTCGCGAGAGGCCGCCGCTCTTGCACTGGACGCACAGGGCAGCCCACGGCAACGCCCGCAGGCGCTCCCGGGGAATGTTGGTACCGCACTTCTCGCAGACGCCGTACGTGCCGATCTCGAGCTTCTCGAGCGACCGGTCGATCTCCTCGACCGATGCCAGCGCCTGCGCCGACAGCGCCAGGTCGCGCTCGCGCTCCACGTTCATGGTGTCGCCCTGGCCCGATTCCTCGTCGAACTGGACGTCACCGGGCTCCCGGTCGAGCGCGAGCTGATCGGCCTCCGCCCGGAGGTTGGTGGCCGAGCGGGTGTAGTTCTCGCGCTCCTCGAGCAGCAGCTTCTTCTGGCCTTCGAGGAACTTGTCGAGCACGATCGGCTTCTTCACCGCCGGTGCCGCCTTCTTGGCCACCGGAGCCGGCGCCGCCTTCTTGGCGACGGGGGCCGGGGCTGCCTTCTTGGCCGGCGCGGCGGCCGCGTTGGTGGCACCCGCGGCGGGAACCGCCTTCTTGGCCGTGGGAGCAGCCGCCTTGGTGGCCACCGGCGCCTTCTTGGCGGCCGGCGCCACCGCCTTCCCGGCGGCCGGCTTGCTGGGGGCCGCCTTCGCCGGGGCGACGGCCTTCTTGGCCGTGGGAGCAGCCTTCTTGGCCGGGGCAGCTGCCTTCTTGGCTGCTGGGGTGGACTTCGTGGGACGCGCCATCGAGCTACCTCTCGCCAGGGAGCGCAGGACGCTACCGGTCACGGACGAGACAGCGCAACGAGTCCGAGACGGTCCCGTATTCCCGCCGCGTCGATTCCTGTCACCGCCACCCGCTTGGCCCGGCTCGACGGGCCGCTCACGAGGGAGACCCCCGAGCGCGGGAGATCGAGGAGCTCGGCGATCAGCAGGAGCACTGCCTCGTTGGCCCGCCCGCCCTCTGCCGGGGCCGTGACCTTCACCTTGAGGGCGCCCCCATGGCGACCGCTGAGACCGGCCCGGGAGGCCCCAGGCTGGACGTGCAGGCGGAGGAAGACGGTCCCGTCGGCGCCCACCTCGATCGGGTCGACCGGGGCGCTACTCACCGACCACGGTCACGACGACGCTGATGGCCCGTCCGTCGGAGAGCTCCAACCGGTGACCGTTGGCCGGCCCGTGATGGCCGTCGGTGATGACGACCTCGAGGGCCAGGACCTCGGCCGCGAGCAGCTCCTTGTGCACGTCGAGGGCCGTCCGGACGTCGGCGTGGTCATGGGGGGCCACGATCAGGCGAATGCGATCGGACACGTGCAGGCCGAGCTCCCGGCGGAGCTGGTTCACCAGCCGGCTGATGTCGCGGGCGATCCCCTCGGCCTCCAGCTCGGGCGTGAGCTCGAGATCGAGGCGCACGAGACCACGGCCACCAGCCAGGGCCGCAGTGGCCTCCGGGTCGTCGGCCACGAGCAGGCGCACGAACTGACCGGGCTCGAAGGTCCGGTCGAGCACACGCAGCAGGTCGGCACCGGCGTCGTACTGGTAGTTGCCCTCCTTGATGGCGGCCACCACCTTCGGCGTGTCGGGACCGAGCAGCCGGCCCACCGCCTTGAGGTCGACCTCGAACCGCTCCTCTCCGAGCGATCCGACCGGCGCCAGCTCGATCTCCTTGACGTTCACCTCGTCGGCGATGAGCTCGACGAAGGGTCGCAGGGCCTCGGCACCGGCCACCGCCACCGTGAGCTTCGACAGCGGCTGGCGCACCCGGATGCCACGGCTCTTGCGCACCGACGACGCCGACGAGCAGACCGCCCGGACCAGCTCCATGACCTCGACCAGATCGGCATCGGCACGCAGGGCCGCGCCATCGGGCCAGTCGGCGAGGTGCACCGACCCCTCACCCGACAGGTCGCGGAAGATGCGCTCGGTCAGCAGCGGCAGCAGCGGTGCGGCGACCCGGCAGAGCTCGTAGAGGACGGTGTGGAGGGTGTCGATGGCGGCCTCGTCGCCCGCCCAGAAGCGGTCGCGCGAGCGCCGGATGTACCAGTTGTTGAGCGAGTCGAGGAACTGCTCGATCGACGCGCAGGCCCCCGAGAGGTCGTAGGCATCCAACTGCCCGGTGACGTCATCGATGAGCTGCGAGGTCCGGGCCGTGATGTATCGATCGAGCACGTGCTCGCCGTCGGATCGCCGATCGCCCCTGTGCCCACCGGCGTTGGCGTACAACGACAGGAAGTACCACGCGTTCCAGACCGGGAGCAGGACCTGGCGAACGGCCTCCTCCATCGGCCGCCGGTCGGCGACCATGTCGCCGCCGCGCACGGCCGCGCTCGACATGAACGACCACCGCATGGCGTCGGACCCCAGCGTGTCGAAGACGTCGACCGGGTCCGGGTAGTTGCGGAGCCGCTTCGAGAGCTTCTGGCCGTCGTCGCCGAGCAGGACGCCGTGAACGACGCAGGTCTCGAATGCCGGCCGGTCGAAGAGGGCGGTGGCCAGCACGTGCAACGTGTAGAACCAGCCGCGGGTCTGGCCGATGTACTCGACGATGAAGTCGCCGGGGTAGTGCTCGTCGAACCACTCGCGGTTCTCGAACGGGTAGTGAACCTGGGCGAATGGCATCGACCCCGACTCGAACCAGCAGTCGAGCACGTCCTCGACCCGGCGCATGGTGGATCGACCGGTCGGGTCGTCGGGGTTCGGGCGCGTGAGCTGATCGATGCCGGGACGGTGGAGGTCGGTGGGGCGCACACCGAAGTCGCGCTCGAGCTCGTCGAGCGAGCCGTAGACGTCGACGCGGGGGTAGGCGGGGTCGTCGCTCTTCCACACGGGGATGGGCGAGCCCCAGAACCGGTTGCGGCTGATCGACCAGTCGCGCGCCCCCTCCAGCCACTTGCCGAAGCTGCCGTCGCGGACATGGGACGGCACCCAGTTGATGCGCTGGTTGAGCTCAACCATGCGGTCCTTGATGGCCGTGACCTTCACGAACCACGACGACACCGCCTTGTAGATCAGCGGCGTGTCGGTTCGCCAGCAGTGCGGATACGAGTGGACGTAGCTGTCGTGGCGCACGACCACCCCGCGCTCCTTGAGGTCGCGCAGGACCAGCGGGTTGGCGTCGAAGACCTGCTGGCCGGCGTAGGCGCTGACCTCGGAGGTGAAGCGGCCGTGCTCGTCGACGGGGCAGACGACGGCGATGCCGTTGGCCTCGCAGACCCGCTGGTCGTCCTCGCCGAAGCCCGGCGCCAGGTGCACGGTGCCGGTTCCGTCCTCGGTCGACACGAAGTCGGCCACCAGCACCCGGAACGCGTTCGCAGCATCGGCGAAGTACGGGAAGAGAGGCGTGTAGCGGCGGCCCTCGAGCTCGGACCCCTTCACGGTGCCGACTCGGGTGGCGTTCGCCAGCTCGCGCTCGTACTTGCCGATCGTGGCCTCGCCGACCAGATAGCGAACCGTGCTCCCCTGCTCGTCGAGCTCCTCGAACAGGGCGTAGTCGATGTCGGCGCCGACGGCCAGGGCCAGGTTCGACGGCAGCGTCCACGGCGTGGTGGTCCACACCAGGATGCGCTCGCCTGACTCGAGCTGGAACTGGACCGTGACCGCAGGGTCCTGGCGATCTCGATAGGCGTCGTCCATGCGGGTCTCGAAGTTCGAGAGCGGTGTCTCGCACTCCCAGCAGTACGGCAGGACGCGGTAGCCCTCGTAGAGGAGCCCCTTCTCGTGGAGCTGCTTGACCGCCCACATCACGCTCTCCATGAACGTGGCGTCCATGGTCTTGTAGTCGTTGGCCATGTCGACCCAGCGGGCCTGGCGGGTGACGTAGGAGTGCCAGGTGTCAGCCGTCGTGCCCACGAGCGACCGGCACTCCTCGTTGAAGCGATCGACACCAAGGGCGTAGATGTCGTTGCGGCCGCTGACGCCGAGCTGCTGCTCGGCTGCCATCTCGACCGGCAGCCCGTGGCAGTCCCATCCGAACCGGCGGTCGACGCGCATCCCTCGCATCGTCTTGTAGCGGGGCACGACGTCCTTGATGAACCCGGTCAACAGGTGGCCGTAGTGGGGCAGGCCGTTGGCAAACGGAGGCCCGTCGTAGAAGACGAACTCGGGCGCGTCGGATCGGGCCGCGACGGACCGCTCGAAGGTCTGCTCGGCGTCCCAGCGCTCGATGATGGCGCGCTCGATCGACGGGAAGCTCGGGGACGGTTCGACCTCGGGATACCGATCAGGAGACTGCGCAGCCATCGCGCTGAGCCTAGAAGGCGGCCCTCATCACCTCTTGCGGGTTGTGCCCGCTGCCTTCTTGGCCGGAGCCGCCTTCTTGGCCGGAGCCACCTTCTTGGCCGGAGCCACCTTCTTGGCCGGAGCCACCTTCTTGGCCGGAGCCACCTTCTTG
>JAEKLB010000029.1 GCA_019510095.1 Acidobacteriota bacterium
GGGTGATCGATGTCGGGGTCCGTACCCGCCTGTTCAAGGGTGGGTTGCGGCGAGCGGTCCAGGTCCGTGACCGGGAGTGCTTCGAAGAGATCTGCGACGAACCCGCCGACCGTTGCCAGGTCGACCACATCCAGCCCTATGAGCACGGCGGGGAGACCGTCCAAGACAACGGCCGCTTGGCCTGCGGCTTCCACAACCGCCTCCGCAACCGCCAATCCCGAACCAGCAACAACGAAGACGGCGACCCCGACCCATGACCAGCCTGATCAGCCGGCTGCCGTCGAAGTAGCCGCACATCCAACTGGTGCACAACCACGAGGAGCCGCTCTTGGCCGCCCTCACTAGGTGTCCCGCATCGGCACCTGGTTGCTAGCCCACTGCCATCGCGAACCGTCTTCTATCCGCGGTCGCTGCCCGTTATCTGTCCCATCCGGCGTGAGCGGTTCGTGAGAAGGCTTCGGAGATTGTCACTGCGCCTATACGGGCCGAGGGCCCGGTCGGCGCGACGAGCGGGAGTCGAGGCAGGGCCGTTGGAGCAGAGGACGAAAGCCCAGCGGGTTCGGCCGCCGCGGTGACAAGCCCGGTGGGGCGTAAACGCCGTGGGTGCCGGATGGCCGAACCGACTGGGTAGGAAGCGTCTGGTCACGGGTCCGGAGCCGAGCCAGCTGAGTCGACTCGTCTGAGGGGCGGGAAAGGAGTCTCCCATGGCACCGACGGATACTCAGCCGGCACTCGTTCGTCGGCGGATCCTTGCTGGCGGTGAGCTTGCCAAGTTCACTGCGGCGGTGGCACTGCTGGCCATCCTGGCGGACGCGGTTCTCGGTCACGCGTTGGCGTGGGAGAACGACCCCTACTGGACGTACTGGGTCACGAAGACATTCCTGATAGCGACGATCTTCGGGTTCGGCACTGCCTGGCTCGGGGTCGGCGTCACGCAGGGCGCTGCCATCACGGTCATCCACACGATCGTGCTGACCGTCTACTACTGGTCGCTTTCACCGATTGGCCTACCGTCCCATCCTGACTGGCTCGATCTAGAACACACCTGGATCACCGGTGTCCCGATCCATTTCGGCGTGATCTACCTCGGCTACCTCGCAGCGCTTTGGCTGTGGTGGCATCGTCAGCGGATCATCGCCTCGGACGATGGTCACCCAACCGGCACGCCGCGCGCCTTGGGAGTGCTAGCGGTCACGGTCGTTGCGGTGATGGTGATGGGCGCGCTCGAGGCGGTTGCTATCGGCGAGTTCGAGGGCGTCACTTGGTACGTCGTCCGGCTGCTGATCGCCGGGGCCTTTCTGCTCGCCTGGTCTGACTTCGCCGGGCGGTCGCTACGTGCGGCGGTCGCGGGCACTGTCATTCTGACCGGCGCGCTCACTGCCTATAGCCACTTCCTCGGCCCTGTTGGGTTGCCAGATACGCCGATCCGCGTCTTCGAACGTGCGGCACCGGGTGCCACGGTTCACTGGCTGACCTATCGGCAAGAGGCCTTCATGGCCCTGCCGATCACGTTTCTCACATTGCTGGGGGCCACGTGCTGGATGGCTCGCGACGACCTCGGTCGGCTCCGCCGAGAGCGTCGCAGCGCACTCGGCTTCGCCGCTGGCGTGCTTGTGCTCGCGGCCGTCGGCGCTGTCATCGCCCCGAGCGTCGGGCCGAACAGCAACCGCGTCGCGGTGCGCGCCACCGGCAGCACTGAAGTTGAGACCGGCTCGTTCTTCAGGGGACCCTTCCAGCCCGGCGATGGACGCCTGACCCTAAGTGCCATCGACCGCAACCCGCGCGTCAGTCCGCTGCCGCCGCACGACATCGTCCGTCTCACAGCGGAGCTCACCGGATCCGATGGACACCGATACGTCGTTAAAGCGGACCGGCCGATGGTCGACGACCCCCTCGGCAGGTTCACAACATGGTGGGGGGTCGGCACGAACGTCTGGCATCACGGCCGCAGCGGAATCGGAACGCCGCTGATCCCCGCCACCCTGTCGAAGGTCGCCGTCTTCGCCCTCGGTGACGTCACCCGCGACGGCACACCTGTCGCGGTTGCGGTGCCCCTACACGTCATGACGATGGCCGACGACATGGTCGAACTCGATGTCGGCGACCCATCGGTCGCCATCCCAGCGCTACCACAAGGCCATCTCCGCGCCCGCTGGCTCACAGCCAGCGTGGTGAACCACCAACCGAAGGTCCCGCACTACACATGCGGTGTCGTCACTCTCTTCGCGCTCTTGGCCCTGGTCGGCGCCGCCCTCAGAGAAGACCGGCTGCAGTCTTGACCGACCCCGGAGTACGTACGCCCTCGGCGGATTACCCGACTGTGCCCGAAGCCCGAACGCCTGCATCATGTCAAACGCGACACCGGACCCGGTGTTTGGACCCGCCCCGCGATCCTCCAAGACCGCGCGCCGAGTCATCGCCCAGCATCACCGACCGCCGGCAACGCGAGACCGGCCCCCGGCGGGCGCCGGGGGCCGGTTCGGGACGTGGTCAGGTTGTGTTCGACCCGGCGGATCTCAACCCAGGGCGGGCGGACCGGTTGAGGTGTAAACGGCCCCGGTGCCACAGATGAAGGTCAGCTTGGTGACGATCTGGCCGTGGGTGTCCATGTGGTAGAGCTTGCCGTCCTTGACGATGTGCTCGGTCCAGCAGTCGCTCGCGGCGTGCTTGCCGGTACCGGGTCGTTGTACGGAGTAATCCTGCGGCGCGATCTGGCCGCCGAGGTCCTCGTGGTGGATCGTGTAGATCGTGTCGATGAACTGTTGGCGGGTCGGGACGCCGGTGGTGGTGAGGCGCTTGGTGATCGCTCCGATCATCTCCATGGCGAGCCACACCTGCACCGATGACTGGGTGGCCGTGCCGTCTTCGACCTTCTGGTCGGTGTGGGCCAGGGCCTGGCGGAACCGCTGGACTTCGGGACCGTTGTAGAAGATGCCGAACTCGAAGAGGTTGCCGGCAACGTTCTCGCCCTTGGCCGCGTCGATGACTGCCTGGTTGGCGGCGCCGCCCTGGGCGTAGGTCGGGTGGTAGTTCTGCCGTGAGCAGTCACGAATGACGTTGGCGAAGTTCAGGCCGTTCGACTGGAAGAAGTCGACGCCGTCGTTCTTCGCAGATAGGCAGAGCGCCGTGTAGTCGGGCGCGACCGCTGATGCGCCCTGCGAGGAGAACTTCAGACCCTCTCGATCAGCGGCGTACTTGGTCTTGCCGACCGAGGTGGCGCACGCAGCGACCTCGGCGCAGTAGGCGTTCAGGAAGTGCTTGGCGCCGACATCACGAGCGGCGGCCACCTGGCCATAGGTACCGGCTCCCGTTCCGGCCTGCACCTGGAAGAACATCGGGTGCCAGTCGAACTCGTTGGTATAGGGCTGGCCGCCGATCACCGGCAGGTTGAGCTTGGTCATCTCGTCGCGCAGCGGGGGGAGGACCGAGGCGTCGGTCTGGGTGAAGGCGATGACGCCGGCCTTGTCCAGTTCCTTGAGGGCGTTCAGGGCCCGGGCCGGGTCGCCGTTGACGTTCTTGTAGACGAGCTCGAACTTGTAGCCGTTGATCCCGCCCGCAGCGTTGACGGCGTCGATCCACGCCTGGCCCATCTGCTTGCCCTCAGGCGCCTGGGCCTGGCCACGGCTGTTGATCTGGCTTTCGATGACGCCGAGCTTGATCGTGCCCTTGTTGGCGTTGGCCGTCTTGGCTGTCGTCGTGGTCGCTCCGCTCTTGGCGGTGGTCTTCTTGGTGGTGGCCGCCTTCTTGCGCACGCACTTGCGGGCCTTGTTGCGGGCGAAGCCCTTCTTGCAGGCCTTCCTGGTCGCGGCCGACGCCGTCGACGTGCCCGCGAGCGTCGTCAGCAGCCCGAGCGTCAACAGGATGGCCAGGCCACGGCGTATCCGGCCGCGGGCGATCTTGGTCATTTGAGTACTCCCCCCTGGAGTGTCCTACGACGTGACTGATGTCACGTCTCTCTAGAAGTAGTACACGAGAATGAATTGAGACACCAGTGATATTTTGGAGCTGCCAGGACCGCACCTGCGCGGTGGTAGACCAGCCCGAACGGGGCGCACGGACGACGAGAAGGGGAGGGGCTCGTGACGTCGATCGAGGTTCGGGTCAACATCGACGATCTGGTCAGCCTGCCCGGTGCAGGCACCACCGCGGCGACGGTGTATCTGCCAGAGCAGTTCACGTCGCCGCAGGGAGTGATCCTCGCCTTCCCCGGTGGTGGTGGTCTCCGACAGAGCTGGGATCTGCACGTCGAGGGCCTGTCCGGCTACAGCGCGGCGGAGTACTACGTCGGACGCGGGTTCGTGTTCGTCGCCATCGACCACGCCGGCGTCGGCGACAGCACGCCGCTGCCGGATCTCGAGGCTGTGACCTACACCAGCTTGGCCGAGGCGGACGCTGCGACCGTGGAGGGCGTGCTGGCCCGGTTGCGCGAGGGCATCGCGCCGGGCGTCGCGCCCATGCCGGAGGTCAAGACCGTCGGGATGGGCCACTCCATGGGCGGCCTGCTCGTAACGGCGATGCAGGCCAACCACCGCTGCTTCGATGCCATCGCAGTCCTGGGCTGGAGCAACGTGCACAACCGGGTGCCACCCATGGCCGAGGACGGCCGCCAGGACTGGTGGCTGCGATGGGGCGACGAGCCAGAAGCGGCCTGGGCAACCAGGGTCAACCGCCCACCCGCGGTGATCCCGCTCAAGGGTGCCGACATGTTGAGCCCCGGGCTCGTGGCGCGCGAGGCAGCGCTCGTCGATGTCCCCGTCTTCGCCGGTCTCGGCGAACGTGACGTGACCTTCTGGCCGAACTTGGAGCCGACGGCGTACCGCAGCGCACGGGACATCACCCTCGCGGTCATCCCGAGGATGACCCATTCCCATAACACTGCCAACACCCGGGAAGAGCTCTGGAGCCGGGTCGCTGACTGGGCGACCGCGGCGCTCGTCAGGCCCCCGTCATCCGGCATCACCACCGTGTACTTCCCCGGCGGATCGTGACCGTTTCGCCGAACGCGACCAGGTCGGGGACGGCCATCCGCCCTTCATCGCATGGGTCGGGACGCGAGTGCGGCCTTGTTCGCTTCAGTCGTCGACGTAGCCGGGCGGCCCGTTCGGGTCGGTCCGCGGCTGCTTGAGCTCGATCAGGATGCCACCGAGCGGCTGGGTGTTGACGAAGGCGATGCCGCCGCCAGCCTTGAACCGGTCGTACGTGGTCACCTCGACGCCCATGGCCTCGAACCGCGCCATGGCCGCGTCGAGGTCGTCGACGACCACCTGCACGTGGTGCATGCTCGGTCCCCAGGCGTCGCGCTGCTCCTTGTAGATGTTGTCGCCGGTGAGCGGCTGGATCAGCTCGAGCTGCACCTGGCCCTGCATCGAGAACGCCAGCTTGGCCTCGTACGCCTTCTTCTCGCCGTGGATGCGCGCCGCCGGGTGCACGCCGGTCTTCACCTCGAATGGGCCGAGCCCGACGGCGGTGAGGAACTCGACGGCGCGGTCGATGTCGTCGACGATCACGGCGACCTGGACGAACGCGGTCTGGTCGCCGGTGAGCGGCGCCACCGCCGCCTGCTCGGCCTGGGTCACGGCTCGACCAGGTGCAGCTCGGGCCGGTCGGTGTCGTCGACGAAGGGGCGAACGTTGAACTGCTTGAGGTCGGCGAGGCCCGGCAGGAGCGTCTGGACCAGCTCCTCGATGCGCTCGGCCCACCCGTTGTCGGGACCTTCCACGGTGGCCTGCCGGCCGCTGCGGTCGCCGATGATGATGATCTCGTCGAGGCCGTCGGGCCCGGCGGTGACCGCTTCCCACGGGACGCCCGGCGCATGCGCGCGGCCGTCGCCCATCTCGACGATCTCGCCGTCCTCACGGCGGTACGACCCGCTGATCACGCAGCGGAACACGTCGGATCCGACGGTCATCCTCGGCGTGGCCATGGCGCCGGCTGGCGTCCGCTGGACGATGAAGATCGGCCCGACCTCGTGGTCGGCGAGGAGGTTCACGCACACCCGCCCGCCGTCGCCGATCGCCGGCCACTCGCCCGCGTCGTGGACGCTGGCGTCGATGTGCTGCACCTTGCTCCACGGCTTGTCGAGCGTGGTCACGAGTCCGTTGATGCCCGGGTCGTTGGGCGGGAGGATGTCGAAGCCGGTGGCCTCGCGCTGCTTCTGGATGGCCTCGTCGTTCTCGACCTGGGCCCGCAGCTCGGGTTTCGTGGGCCGAGTGCGCGCGCCACGGCGGTCGGCGAAGGCGATGATCCGCCAGTTGCCCTCCGGGTGCGGCGCGTCACCGTCGGCCCCGTAGGGACGGGCGGACCGTTGGATGCGGAACTCGCCGTGGTGGTACCGCTCGCGCCCGACCCACAGCTCGCCCTTCATCACGATGCGGAAGTTGTCGCAGACGTGGCCGTGTGCCGGGGTGAGGTCGATCGGTGCGGCCATCTCCTCGGGGGTCGACGGCGCGTCGAAGAACAGCCCGACCCCGGGGCCGCGGTCGTCGTCGCCGATGTACAGCCGGAACGGCTTGTGGTTCCACTCGCTCAAGGGGGGCTTGCGGAACGACAACTCGACGACCTGGTTGTCGTCGAGCTCGAACCCACGGGCCGTGATCGTCATCAGTTCCTCCCTTCGGCGGCCGCCGCCATGGCGGCTCGCCTGCGCTCGCGCTCCACCTCGAACACGCGGTGCACGCCGTCCATCCCCTTGAGGGTCTGCCCACCGTCGACGATGAAGTTCTGGCCGATGGCGAAGGTCCCCGACGGCGACGCCAGCCACACGACGCACCCGGCGATCTCGTCGGGCGTGCCCGGACGCTGCATCGGCGTGCCGCTGGTCGCGCTGGCACGCGAGTCGCTCGCTGGCACCGGCCCGCGCGAGGCGACGATGCCCGGCGACACCGTGTTCACCCGGACGTTGTAGGGCCCGAGCTGCACGCCCAGGATCCTCGCCATGTGGATCAGCCCCGCCTTGGCCACGCCGTAGGCGAGGTGCTCCTCGAGGGCGGCGGTCCCGGCAGCCGAGGCCGTGTAGATGATCGACCCGGAGCCCTGCTTGCGCATCGTCGGCACGACGAGCTGGGTCAGCAGGAGGTTGTTGGTGATGTTGCCCACCAGCGACTCGGTCATCGACGCCAGCGGCGCCTTCTCGACCCACGACGTGCCGCTCGAGCTCACCAGGGCATTGCCCACCATGGTGTCGACTCGGCCCCAGTGCTCGAGCGTTCCTGCCACCAGCGCCCGCACGTCGTCCTCCACCGACATGTCGCAGCGGATGGCGATGGCACGCTCCTCACCGGCAGCATCGTTGACCGCCTTGGCCCGGTCCTCGCAGTCGGCGAGGGTCCGGCTGGAGAACACCACCTTGGAGCCGTGGGCGGCGAGCCCCTCCGCGCACGCCCGGCCGATGCCCTGGCTCGACCCGGTGACCACCGCGACCTGGCCCGTCAGGTCGAACAGGTTCTTCATTCCCCCTTGTTTCATGTCCGGGACCGTACAGCGTGACCTCCGTATGCTGCTCTCAAGCTGTCGGTGAACGGAGGCTTGCCATGCCCAGCCCGGAGGAAGTCGTCCGCCAGTTCTGCGCGGTGGTGTCGAAGCGTGAACCGGACCTGGTGCGGCCCTTGTTGGCCGACGGGATCGTGTACCACAACATCGGGATGGCCCCCACAGCTGGCATCGACGACGTGCTCGACAACCTCGCCGGCCAGTGGGCGATGTTCAGCGGGACCTACGAGTTCGAGATCCACAACCTCGCGGTCGACGGCGACCGGGTGCTCACCGAGCGCACGGACACCGTCGGCGCCGAAGGAACGGATCCGTTCCCGTATCCGGTCATGGGCATCTTCGTCATCGACAACGGCAAGATCGCGGCGTGGCGCGACTACTTCGACAGCGCCATCACCACCAAGGCGAAGACACAGGACATCACGCAGCTCCTCCCGAGTCTTTGAGCAGCCCACCCCGGTCGGCGCCTTGACTCAGTCGAAGACGAGCACGCCCCGGACGTTGCGGTCGTTGCGAAGGTCCTCGTAGCCCTGGTTGATGTCGTCGAGGGAGTAGCGGCGGGTGATCAGCTCATCGAGCTTGATCTGGCCCGACTCGTAGAGGCCGATGATGCGGGGGATGTCGGCGCGCGGGTTCATGGCGCCGTAGAGGCAGCCACGGAGCTCCTTGCTCCACGCGGCCAGGTGCTGGACCGAGAGCGTTGCCGTGCGGTCGAGGCTGGCGCCCATGCCGGCGATGACGCAGACACCACCTTTGCCGATCAGGTCGAGGGCTTCCTTGATGTAGTCGCCCTTCATCACGCCGGGGGTGCAGATGAGGCGCTCGGCGCCCCGGCCCCAGGTGATCTCCCGCACCAACGGCAAGGCATCCCTCAGCGACGGGGCGTCATGCGTGGCGCCGAACTCGTAGGCCTTCTCCCGCTTCCAGTCGACCGGGTCGATGGCCACGATGTGGCGGGCGCCGGCCAGGCGAGCACCTTGGATGGCGTTCATGCCGAGGCCGCCGCACCCCATGACCGCGACGGTGTCGCCGACCTCGATGCCGGCCCGCTTCACCGCCGAGCCCCAGCCGGTGAGCACGCCGCACGAGATCAGAGCGATCGCCTCGAGGTTGATGTAGTCGGGCACCTTCACCAGGGACTGCTCGGCCACGACCGAGTGCTCGGCGAAGCAACCGAGCTTCGAGTAGAAGGCCAGCTCCTGGCCATTGAGCCAGTGGCGGCTGGTGCCATCGGTGATCTGCCCGGGCTGGAACAGGAACGCGGTGTTGTCACACAGGTAGGTGCGGGCGCTCTGGCAGTAGTGGCACCGCCCACACGACGGGGCGAAGGTGGTGCTGACGTGGTCGCCGGCCTTGAGGGTGGTGACGCCGTCGCCGACCTCGACCACCACGCCGGAGCCCTCGTGGCCGCCGATGATCGGGAACTGCCGGGGCCAGCCCTTGGCATCGGCCACCGCGTTCGGAACGGCCGCGTCGCCGGTGGCCAGGTGCTCGTCGGAGTGACACAGCCCGGCAGCGGCGTACTTGACCAGGACCTCCCCGGCTTTGGGGGGATCGAGGTCGATGGTCTCGATCTCCCACTTCTCGCCAACATCGTGCAGGACCGCGGCTCGTGTCTTCACGCCGCGCACGCTAGTCAGCCGATGGCCTCAGAGAACTGGGCTCGACCCTCCGTCGAGGTTGATGGCCGAGCCGGTGACATACGACGATCGTTCGGAAAGGAGGTACGAGACCAAGTCGGCGTACTCGTCGCCCCGGCCCACCCGGCCGAGCGGGATCGCGGCCCCCATCTGGTCGTAGATCTGGGCCAGGGGCTGGCCCGACGCCTCGGCCCGGCGCCGCCACTGACCGCTCTCGAGCAGTCCCACCAGCACGGCGTTCACCCGAATGCCGGCCGGGCCGAGCTCCTTCGACAGGGACTTGGTGATGGCCAACCCGGCGGCCCGGGACGCGGTGGTCGGCAGGGATCCGGCGCCGGGCGCCTTCGACCCGGTGTTGAGCACGTTGACGATGGAGCCGTGGCCCGACGCCCGCAGATGGGGGATGGCCAGGCGGGTCAGGCGCACCGCGGCCATGACCTTCAGCTCGAGATCGCCCGCCCACTCGTCGTCGGAGACCGACTCGAACGGCCCGCCCGACGCCTTGCCCGCGTTGTTGACGAGGCCGTCGATCCGGCCCCACCGCTCGACCGCAGCGCCGACGAACGCCTCGATGTCGGCTGGCACGGTCACGTCGGCACGGATGACGAGCGCGTCGCCGCCCAAGGCGGTGAGGCGGGTCGCCGTCGACGCCAGCCGCTCCTCGTCCCGGCCGCACACCGCGACGCGGGCGCCCTCCTCGACGAGGCGGCCGGCCAACGCGGCGCCGAGACCATCGGTGCCACCGGTGATCACGACCACCGAGTCCTTCAGTGCGAGATCCATCAGCGTGTGCTCCTCGTCTGGGGGCCGTCGTCGGCCCGGGGCTCTCGGGGGAGGCCGAGCACCTGCTCGCCCAGGATGTTGCGTTGCACCTGCGACGTGCCGGCGTAGATGGTGCCGGCCCGGGCGGTGATGAACGTGCCGACCCACGACGCGCTGTCGTTGGGCGCCCCCGGATCATCGGTGCGCACGCTGCCAGTTGGCCACCGGCCGGTCGGCGTCAACGCGTCGGCACCCAGGATGTCGACGGCCAGCTCCGTCACCCGCTTGTGGTACTCGCTCCAGTACAGCTTCGACACCGAGGCGGCCGGTCCCGGGTCGTGGCCCTTCAGCAACGGGCCGAGCGCCCGCATGCCGAGCCAACGCATGATCTCGACCTCGGCGTGAGCCTGGGCGAGGCGCTGGCGGAAGGCCGGCGAGGTGGCGGCGCCACGCTCCTTGGCCATCGCCAGCAGGCGGTCGAGCTCCTCGCGGAACTTGATCGGGAAGGTCGCGGCCGCCTCGCCCCGCTCGAAGCCGAGGAGGGTGTTGGCCACCGCCCAGCCGCCGTTGACCTCGCCGACCACGAGGTCGGCATCGGTGACGGCGTCGGTGAAGAACACCTCGCAGAAGTGGTGCTGGTGGCCGGCGGTCTTGATCGGCCGTCGCTCGATGCCCGGCTGGTCCAGGGGACACAGCAGGAAGCTGATGCCCTTGTGTTTGGCCGCTGCCGGATCGGTCCGGGTGAGCAGGAAGATCCAGTCGGCCCGCTCCGCCCACGACGTCCACAGCTTCTGGCCGTTGAGCACCCACCTGTCGCCGACCAGCTCGGCCCGCAGCGAGAGGTTCGCCAGGTCGGAGCCGGCCGACGGCTCGGAGAAGCCCTGGCACCAGTGGTCGTCGCCCGAGAGGATGCGGGGGAGGAACCGCTGCTTCTGCTCCTCGGTGCCCCACCGCAACAGCGTGTTGCCCAGCATCTTCATGCCGAATCGGTCCCAGACGCTGACATCGGGGAGCCCGGCCTTGACCAGCTCCTCGGCGAGGATGACCTGTTCGTTCTGGCTGAGGCCGCGGCCGCCGTACTGGGTCGGCCAGGTGACCGCCAGCAGGCCGGCCTCGTAGAGCTTGCGGCGGAACTGCTCGGTGAACGCCTCGAAGGCGTGCTCGTCGAGGGCCCCGGAGCCCTTCCAGCCGGGCGGCAGGTTGGCGGCGAGGAAGTCGCGCACCTCGGTCCGGAACGGCTCGACGGTGGTCGGTGTCGCCGTGCCGGTCATGACAGCAGGATCCGCTCTCGGTCCCAGCCCCGCAGGGTCAGGATCTCCTTCATGGTCGGCGCCGTGATCTCGGCCACGTTGCGGTCGACCTCGAGCGGCCAGCCGCACGCGCCCACGGCGGCCCGCACCCGCTCGTCGAGCGATCCCTCGCCGGCGATGACCGCGGCCAGCTGCAGCTCGCCGTCACGCTTGCGCAGGATGCCCAGGTCGGTGCAGACCGTGGCCACCTTGTCGCCGGGGCTGGTGACGAATGCGCACCGTTCGACCAGCCGGCGGGGCGAGGCCACCAGCGCCAAGACCGTCTCGTCGCAGCCAGCGGCCACGTCGGCGCCGCCGCCGGAGCCGGCCAGGAACGAGGTGCCGGGGATGATCGTGGAGTTGATGTTGCCGCGACGATCGACCTCGGCGCCGCTCATGCAGCCGATCGTCACCGTGCCCGGGCCGCCCACCACCGTGCCCAGGATCGTCGAGCAGTCGCTCAGCATCTCGGCGCCGGGGAAGACGCGATGGTTGAAGATGAAGGGATCGGCAGGGGTGGGCTGGTAGCCCCACATGCCCATCTCGGCGGTCAGGCGCACCTCCGTGCCCTCCTGGCGCGCCAGTCCGGCGCCGGCCCACGACGCCAGGTTGGAGATCCCGGCGCCGGCGAGGATGGCGTGGGCGCCGAGGGCGATCACCCGGTCGCTCAGCTCTCGAGCGCAGATCGCTGCCGCGATCTCCTGCTTGGTGATCGGCGCGTCCTCGTCGATCGGCTGGGCGCTGTCGTCCTCGCGCCACGAGTCGGCCTCGCCCCGTCGCAGCAACCACTGGAGATGGTCGGCGCCGAGCTTGTCGTTCCAGGTCTGCTGATCAGGGACCTCGAGCACCCATTCCTTGATCCAGGCGTCGTAGTCGGCCCGGCTGTGCCTGGCGATCTCGTTCCAGAAGGGGATGTCCTCGCCGTAGCCCTGCGACGGCAGGTCACCGGCATAGACGCCGCCGGGGTGGGCCCCGAACGGGGCCTCCACCACTGCGAGCACGCGGTGGGCGGGCAGCTTCACCGACGCGTTCCACGGCGACAGGTCGTCGACGACCTTGTCGACGGTGACGATGGCGCCGCGCCGGGCGCCCCAGCCCGCCCACAGCCCCTCCATCAGCGGGCCGGTGAGCGCCACGTTGCCGTGCACATCGGCGACGGGGGCGTGCAGGAGGAACACGTCGGTCCCCATCGGCGCCACCAGTCCGACCTCGCCGAACGGCGTGTCGACCGACGTGTAGGCGTCATTGCCCGCCATGTCCGTGCCCCGGAGCGATGCTGTGACCGACGCCGGAAGGCCGCGGGCGGCGGCCTCGTTGCGTTGCTGGTAGGTCAGGATCGACCAGTGCTCGATGTCGATCTCGGCGTCGCCCACTGCTCGGGCGTAGATCGGGTTCGGGCCGCCGGTGGGGAAGCCGTCGCCGGCGTAGGCGGTCGTGAGCTTGCGGAGCAGCTTGCCGTGGAGGAAGAGGGTGCCGAGGTTGCCGCACGACAGGAACTGGAGCTCGAACTGTGGATCGGTTCCCCAGAACTGGCGGCAGACCTCGCGGGCCACCGCGCTCCATCGGCTGTGGCCGTAGAAGATCTGGAGCGAGTCGCCCGGGCGGACGTGCTTCTCGACCGCGTCGGCGAGGCTCAGATGCTCCAACGAGCGCTACTCGCTGGTCGGGCCGGTGAAGGTGGCGTCGCGGCGGTCGCGGGTGGCGGCCAACCCCTCGGCCGCATCGGGGCCGCCGAAGCCGTAGAACTCGATGGCAACGGACGCGTCGAAGGTCGGGCCCATCATCCGGTACCAGTTGTTGAGTGACCACTTGGTCCATCGCAGCGCGCTCTGGGCACCGGCCGCCAGGGTGCGAGCGACCTCCCGGGCCGTGTCGAGCACCTGGTCGTCCTCGGCGCACATCGAGACCAGGCCGATGCGCTCGGCCTCCTCGCCGCTGAGGTTGGCATTGGTGAGGAGGTAGTACTTGGCCTTGGCCATGCCGCACAGCAACGGCCAGCAGATGGCGGCGTGGTCGCCGGCAGCGACCCCGATCTTGGTGTGGCCGTCGATGATGCGAGCGGTCTTGGCGGCCACCGACACGTCGGCCAGCATGGCCACGACGAGGCCGGCGCCGACGGCGGGCCCATGAATGCTCGACACGATGGGCTTCGAGCAGTTGATGACGTTGTAGACGATGTCGCGGGCTTCGCGCATGACCCGAGTGCGCACCGCGTAGTCGGTGGTGAGGTCGTGCAGCAGCTCGAAGCTGCCACCGGCGGAGAAGCCCTTTCCCTCGCCGCGTATGAGCGCGACCCGCGTCTCGGGATCCTTGTCGACGGCGAGCCAGACGTCCGCCAGGTCGCGGTGCCCGTCGTGGCTCACCGCGTTGAGGCCGGGGCCGTCGAGGACGATCTCCAGCACCCCGTCGTCGAGCCGGTCGAAGCGCAGGCTGGGGAACTCGGCGTACCGATCGGTCATGGCGCGGACAGGCCCATGGCGGCGACGCCGGTCTGGGCCAGATCGATGTCCTCCTCGCCGGTGCGGCCGCTCACGCCGATGGCGCCCACCACCTGGCGGTCGACCCGGATGCACACACCGCCGCCAGCGAACACCAGCTTGGGATCGCCGAGGTTGCCGAACTCGAACCCGATCCCGCGCATGCGTTCGGCGAAGGCGGCCGAGTCAGCGCCCATGCGGGCTGCCGTGTAGGCCTTCCGCATGGCCATGTCCCGGGGCAGGTAGCCGGACCCGTCCATGCGAGCGAGCGCAATGGCCTCACCTTCCGCGTCGACCACCACCACCGTGATCGCCCGACCCGCCTCGGCGGTTGCCTTCTCCAGCACCGCGTCGATTGCCTTGCGGGCGTCGTCGAGGTCGATCTGCTTCTTCTCGTACATGGGGCAGGAGTCTGCCCGCGCCGGCGCCTAGATGCGCTCGATGATGGTGCCGGTGCCGAGGCCGCCGCCGCAGCACATCGAGACGAGGCCGTAGCGGCCCCCGGTGCGCTCGAGCTCGTTGAGGGCCTTGGTGATGAGGATGGTGCCGGTGCCGCCGAGCGGGTGGCCGAGGGCGATGGCGCCGCCATTGGGATTGACCTTGTCGATGTCGACGTCGAGCTCCTTGCGCCACGCCAGCACCACGGACGCGAAGGCCTCGTTGACCTCGAAGACGTCGATGTCGCCCAGCGACAGGCCGGAGCGCTCGAGCAGGAGGCGGGTGGCGGGCATCGGGCCGGTGAGCATGAGCTCGGGATCGGAACCGGCGAGCACCGAGTCGACGAGACGGGCTCGGGGCGTGAGCCCGAGCTCGTCGGCCTTCGCTGCCGTCATGAGCAGTGCGGCGCCGGCGCCGTCGGAGACCTGTGACGAGGTTCCGGCGGTGTGGAGGGAGGGCCGGTCGGACTCGCGGGGGTTGGTGCGGAGCTTGGCCAGCCCTTCGAGGGTGGTCTCCCGCAGCCCCTCGTCGCGGTCGAAGGTCTTGGTGCCGACCACCGCGCCCTTGTCGTCGAGCACCGGCGCCTCGACCGGGATGATCTGGCCGTCGAACCGGCCCTCGGCCCAGGCCGCGGCGGCTAGGTCCTGCGAGCGCTTGCCGAAGGCGTCGAGCTCATCGCGGCTGAGGCCCCACGACTCGGCGATGCGGTCGGCCCCCTCGAACTGCACGGTCGGCTCGTAGACCTCGGGATAGCGGCCGCCGCGGGGCTGGCCGAAGTCGGGCTCCTCCGGCGCGTTCGAGCCCATCGGGATGCGGCTCATCCCCTCGACGCCGCAGGCGACGGCGATGTCGACCAGGCCACTCCCGATCATGGCGTGGCAGAGGGTCACGGCCTCCTGGGACGACCCGCACTGGTTGTTCACGGTGACCGCCGGGACCTCGAGCGGCAGGCCGGCCATCAGCCAGGCGTTGCGGATCACGTTGCCCGACTGGTCGCCGATCTGGATGACGTTGCCGCCGACGACGTGGCCGATCGACTGAGGATCGACTCCCGGGTTGCGGGCGAGCAGGCCGTTGAGCACCTGGACCAGGATCTCCCGCGACGGCATCGTCGAGAGGGCGCCGTTCCGCCGGCCCACCGCCGATCGCACCGTGTCGACGATCACCACGTCGTTCTTGGAACCAGCCATCCCATGTCCTCCCTCGGTCGGCGAGCCAACGGTAGCGGCGAGCTCCTCCCGAGGCTCGGTCAGAGCTTGGGCATGAACTCCGGGATGCCGGTGTCGCGGTCCTTGAACAGCTCGCCGCGCAGCGACTCGATGCGGTCGATGCTCCAGTCCTTGCCGTCGGCGTCGATCTGGGTGACCGGGTGCCAGCCCTGCACCACTTGGATGCGCCTGCCGTTCACGGCGAAGACCTGGCCGTTGACGTCCTTGGCCAGATCGGTGCAGAGCCAGACCACCAACGGGGAGATCTGGTGCGGGCCCCGCGGGTCGTAGGTGCCGGGCGGCGGTGCCTCCTGGTCGCCGGTGATGGTGGCGAGCAGTCGGGTCTGGGCGGCGGGCGCGACGGCGTTGGAGCGCACGCCGATGCGCTCGAGGTCGCGGGCCATGGTGATGGTCAGGGCGGCGATCCCCATCTTGGCCGAGCCGTAGTTGGCCTGGCCGAAGTTGCCGTAGAGGCCGGCTTCCGACGAGGTGTTGACGATCACGCCGTTCACCAGCTCGCCGGTCTTCTTGTTGAGGTCCTTCCAGTACGCAGCAGCATGGCGGGAAGGGCCGAAGCTGCCCTTGAGGACGACCGCGACCACGGCGTCGAACTCCTCCTCCGACATGTTGAAGGTCATGCGGTCGCGGAGGATCCCGGCGTTGTTGACGAGGATGTCGAGCCGCCCGAAGGTGTCGACCGTCTGGGCGACCAGCTCCTCGGCCGCCTTCCAGTCGGCGACGTTGGCGCCGTTCACCGCGGCCCGCACGCCCAGCGCCCGCACCTCCTCGGCGACCTCCTGGGCCGGCGTGAGGTCATGGCCCTCGCCCCGGCCATCGCCGCCGAGGTCGTTGACCATCACGTCGGCGCCCTCCTTGGCGAGAAGCAGCGCGTGCTCACGCCCGATGCCGCGCCCGGCGCCGGTGACGATGGCGACCTTGCCGTCGAGCAGTCCCATGGTGGTTACTCCTGTTCTGGCGCCTGGAAGATGGCGCCGGTCGATTCGAGCGATGCGAGGTCGGCGTCGCTGACGGTGACCCATTCGCGAAGGATCTCGTGCGTGTGCTCACCGAGCATGGCACCTGCAGTGTCCAGCCGGCCTGGTGTGCGGCTGAGGTGCTGGATGGGGCCGGGGTAGGTGACGACGCCGTAGGTCGGTTGGTCGAGCCGCACGTGGTAGCCGCGGACGCGGAGCTGGGGGTCTCGCCAGATGTCCTCGCTGTCGTGCACGGCCGAGGCTGCCAAGCCCGCCTTCTGGAGGAGGTGGGCGCCGGTGTGGTTGGTGTACTGCGCGAGCCAGACCAGGAGCTCCACCTCGAGCTCGCCGCTCCGTTCGCCCGCCTCGGCCTGATCGGCGACCTCGAGATCGGGCCGCTCGAGGAACCGGCACAGCGTCGACCAGTCGTCGTGGTCCTCGAGCTCGATGGCGAGCCAGGCGTCGTGGCCGAGGCATTGGAACACGCCGGTGAACCACGAACCGGGCACGACGTTGTCGGCCCGCTCGTAGTCGCGCCCGTTGTTCAGCGGCTCGGCGTACAGGGGTGCCATCAGTGTGGCCATGGCGTCGATCTGGGCGACGTCGACGTACACGCCCGCGCCCGTGCGTTCGACCTCGGCCAAGGCGCCGACGGCACCGAGCGACGCGGTGACACCAGTGACGTAGTCGGACTGGGTCCCGTGGCTGTAGCCCCAGGCCGAGGTCAGCCCGATGTAGCCGGCAATGTTCGACGCGTAGGCAAGGTAGTTGGCGCGTGGGCCCGTGCGGCCGTACCCCGAGAGCGAGACCCATACCAGGCGGGGGTTGTCGACGAGCAGGTCCTCGAACGAGCAGCCCCACCTGGCAAGTGTCGGGCCGGCGAAGTTCTCGATGAGCACGTCGGCGCCCTTGACCAGCTCGTGGAAGAGGGTCCGGGCCGCCTCTTGCCGCATGTCGATCGACAGGTTGCGGACGTTACGGGTCAAGGTGCCGTACATCACCGTCTGGGGCGCACCCGACTGCTCGGTGAAGGTGGGGCCGATGGCGAACGATGGCAGCCGCAGGACCTCGGGCCGGTCGAAGGCCTCGATCTTCACCACGTCGGCGCCCAGCTCGGCCAGGTGGCCGCCGGCCGTTCCGCCTGCGACGAAGGTGCCGAAGCTCAGCACCCGCACGCCGTCGAGCGGGCGCGGGCCTCCATGCGCGGTGCGCTGCTCAGACAAGGCCCGCCTGCTTCCAGCCGTCCAGCTCGGCGGCCGCATGACCGAGCTCGTCCAGATAGAGCTCGCGGTTGTGCTGGCCCAGCGTCGGGGCGGGTCGGCGCAACGTGAGGAGGGCGGGCGACGACTTGAACGAGCCCCATGGCAGCTCGACGGTGCCGGTCCCCTCGTTGGTGGTCGACACGAACATGCCCCGGGCCCGGGCGTGGTCGTCGCGCACGAACTCGCC
Organism: Acidobacteriota bacterium; assembly: GCA_019510095.1. Classification (GTDB taxonomy): domain Bacteria; phylum Actinomycetota; class Acidimicrobiia; order Acidimicrobiales; family CADCSY01; genus JAEKLB01. The sequence continues at coordinate 17,726 of JAEKLB010000029.1, forward strand.
TGGTGTGTTCGACGGGTTGCACGGCAAGCCGAATCCCTGACCCCGCTCGAACAGGTCGAGCCGCGACTCCTTGGCCAGCAGGTCGGCGATGGTGTCCCGGAGGCCTTCGAACAGGTCACGCCGCACCAGCGGGTCGCTGAGCGATGGCTCGGCCAGCTCCTCGGGATGGCCGAGCATGGCCAGGAAGGCCTCCCAGTGGTACAGCTGGTGGGTCGACACCTGGAGCTCGCCGTCGGCGCACGCCCAGGCTCCGGTCGGCGGGTAGCCGACGAGGATGGAACGCCCCCAGCCTCCGAGCCCTGTCATGTCGTACCGCTCGAGCAGGAAGTCCTTCGACGCCGCCACCTCGTGCACGGCGAGATCGAGGACCTGGCCGCCGGCGGTGGGCCGGGCCCGCAGGCCGGCCATGGTGCCGAGCGCGGCGTAGATGCCGGCCTCGTCCCACTGCTGCTGGCCGGGGACCGCCACCGGGGGGCCGTCGGGTGCGCCCGTTCGGTGCATGCCGCCCCCGGCGGCATAGGACGTGAACGCGGTCGCCCGGTGATCGCGCATGGGGCCGGTGAGCCCGAACGGCGTAACGGCGGTGACGATGGCGTCCGGCCGGGCCCACGCCAGTGTCATGGCGTCGCGGTCCCAGCCGGCCAGGGGCGCGCGCCGGGACGGCGAGATCACGACCGCGTCGGCAGTGGCGCCCAGCTCGGCGAGCAGGGGGAGTGCAGCGTCGCTGGTGGCATCCAGCGTGATGCCGCGCTTGTTGGCGTTGTGGCAGGCGAAGACCAGGCTGGCCTCTGGAGCGGTGACGCCGTCCTTGAACGGCGGCCGCCGGCGAAGGGCATCCCCGGTCGGCGGCTCGACCTTGACCACGTCGGCGCCGAGGTCGGCGAGGAGGCGGGTGCCGTAGGCGCCGATGGCACCGGAGAGGTCGAGCACGCGCACGCCGTCGAGCGGCTGTGGCGCGTCTCTCTCGGCTGGGTCGTGCTGGTCCGCCATGGTCCTCCCCGGGTGCGGACGGCGGTCTACCGCGCCAGCGAGGCGAAGTCCAGCACAGCCCGTGCGCTAGGGGATCGCGACCGTCTGGGAGAGGGTGGCGCCCCAGCTGTGCAGGGCAGCGGCGTGGAGGTTGCCGAGGCCGCCGGCAACACAGAAGAGCATGGCCTCCTCGTCCTGCACGAGGTGGACGCGGCCGTCGTGGCCGACGCGGCCGTGGGCGTTCAGCGAGGGGTGGTAGGCGGGCGGCCACCAGTCGACGGGCAGCGCGGCGTGGTCCCAGAGCAGCCGCCTGACCTCGTCGGCCTCGGGGATGTCGCGGGCGATGATCTCGGCCCAGACCGGGTTGATGCAGACGAGCATCTCCGAGAACGCCGACGAGGTGAGGAAGCCGTTGGCACCCGGGTAGGCGCACGACTTGCCGATCAGCTCGAGCAGGTCGGGACCGTTGTCGGCGACCAGGTCGCAGATGTTGGCCGTGCCCATGGCGCCGTACACCGTGACGGCGTCGCCGCTGACGCCTCGGCGTTCGGCCAGGGGCGCCCAGGGCGACCGCTCCTCCCACTCGCCGAACACGATGCCGGTGACTCGCCCCGGTGTTCCGAAGACGCTCTGCGACGTGGTCCCGATGCGCTGGCCGCCGACGTTGCGCATCACCAGGCGCACGGCCCGGCCGATGGTGGGTGCCGAGCCGGCCACGCCGCCGAGGCAGCCGGCGCCGAACGGGATGCCGAGCTGGTGGCGGATCGGGCCGTTGACGAGCATGGCCGGCACGACCGAGCCGGTGGTGGCGTTCAGCGCATGGAGGTCGAAGTCCTCGATGGCCATGGCCTCGATCGACGCCCGGAGGAGCGGCAGCGCCGCTGCCGGGGCGCCGGCCATCACGGCGTTGATGGCGAGCTTCTCCATCGTGCAGGGCGCGCCCGACGGCGGGAGCGTTGCGATGACGTCGTCGGGGTCGGCGCCGCCGAGGAACCGGGTGACCCGCTCGGGCGTGGGCGGGATCAGGGGGAGGCCGTCACCCCAGCCGCGCGCCAGGGCGTCGGCGGTGAAGGCTTCGATGTCGGCCGGTACCTCGAGCGCGGCGCTGGGCACGTCAGCCCGTGGTGATGCCGAGCACGTCGACGAGCGTGTCGAAGAGCTGGCTGCCGATGGCCCGGACCTCGTCCTCGGGGCGGGTGTCGAGCGGGTACGGCAGGACGACGAAGCGGAGGTTGGGCCGGCCGTACTGGCTCGCCAGCATGCGACCCAGCCCTTCGAAGTGCTCGGTGACCACCGCGACGGTCGCGAGACCGGCATCGGCGGCCGCCACCGCGTCCTTGATCGTCCACGACGTGCACGAGCCGCAGTTGCCGAGGCCGACGACGGCCACGTCGAGCTCCTCGAGGAACCTGGCGTAGGCGTGATGGTGCTCGGCGCCCTCCGGCCCAGCCAGGCCCTGGATGTGCCGGAACGACGAGGTCGCCGCGCCGGCCGCGGTCAGGCGCGCCGACCACTCCTCGCTCATCCAGTCCCACGATCGCCACAGGACGTCGACGCGGAAGCCGACCCGGCGCCCGGCGATCGGACCGGCGTCAGGGCCGGGGTCGCGGTTGCCGCCCTCGGGCCGGCTGGTCGGGTCGAGCACCAGCAGGGTGCCGGGTCCCGCGGGCGCGGGGGCGCCCGCCATCTCGCGCGGGTCCTCGACCACCACGCCACCGGCGGGCGGGAGGCTGGGCCGCAGGCGGGACTCGATGACCTCGCGGAGGGCGGTTGGCGGCAGGACGCAGTCGAGGCACTCGACTCGGGCGAGGTCGATGGCGACCCTCGCGGTGGCGCCGTCCCACGCGGTGAGCCTCAGTTCGACGCCGTCGCCGCTGACGATGGCCCGGAGGTGGTCGAGGGCCTGCTCCACGCCGTCACGAGAGGCCTGAACGTCGATCGCCACCGGACGCACGGTACTGCGGTGGGCGGTAGAACGTCCGGGTGCCTCCCCTCGCCACCGGTGGGCCGCTCGCCGGCCTGCGCGTCCTCGACACCGCCACCTTCTATGCCGGGCCGATGATCTCGACCCTGCTCGCCGACCAGGGGGCCGACGTGGTGAAGGTCGAGCCGCCGGGCGGGGACGACTACCGCCACCAGATCGGGCGCATGTGGACGCTCTTGGCCCGCAACAAGCGGTCGATCGTGCTCGACCTGGCCACCGATGGCGGGCGCGACGAGCTGCTCGAGCTGGTGGGCGCGGCCGACGTGATCGTCCTCAACATGCCGCTGGCCACCTTGGCCAAGCGGGGGCTCGACCACGCGACCCTGCTGGTCCGCAACCCGGCGTTGGTCATCGCCCAGGTCACCGCGTTCGGCATGGACGGCCCAGAGGCCGACAGGCCAGGCAACGGCACCGTGGCCGAGGCCTACAGCGGCCTCACCCACATGACCGGCGACCCTGCCGGCAGCCCGGTGCTGGCGTCGGTGCCGGTCGGCGATGCCGTGACCGGCTTCGCCGGCGCCTTCGCCGTGCTGGCGGCCTGCTACCGGCGGCTGGCGACCGGAGGTGGCGGGGTGGTGATCGACGTCAATCCGTTGGAGGCCATGCTGCATGTGGCCGGGACCATGCTCACCGCTCACTCCGGGGACGGCCAGCCGCCGAGCCGGCTCGGCAGCCAGCTGCTGGGGTCGGTGGTGCGCAACGTCTTCCCGACCGCCGACGACCGATGGGTGGCGATCAGCCTCTCCTCGGCGCGCCACGTGGCGGACGGCGCCGCGCTGGTGGGCCACGACGGCCGCAGCAGCGAGCTCGACGACAGCGTCCGGGCCTGGACGTCGAGGCACACCCAGGACGAGGTGCTCGCCGCGTTCGTGCAGGCCCGCCTCCCGATCGGGCCGGTGCAGGATGCCGCCGAGGTCGTCGCCCACCCGCACGTGGTGGCGCGGGGCAGCGTGCGGCGGGTGCAGACGGCCGAGGCCGGCCCGGTGTGGTCGCCGGGGCCTGCCCCTCGTGTGCTCGGCGCCGAGGCCGATCTGCCGTGGCGCACGCCCGATCTCGACGAGCACCACGCCGACGTCCGCCACGACTGGCTGGGCCGGCCCGCGAAAGAACAACTTGGGCGGCCGTAGGCCGATCCGCACCGCACGTCTACGGCCAAGCCGTCGCGGCCGGGCAAGTGGTTCTACAGCGGGCTGGGTGGGCTAGCCCTCCCGGAGGCGGCGGCGGAGGAGCTTGCCGGTCTCGTTGCGGGGGAGCTCGTCGCGGAACTCCCACAGGGTGGGGACCTTGAAGCCGGCCAGCCGCTCGCGCGCGAACGCGCGGAGGTCCTCCGGCAGTGGGTCCCTGCCGGGGTGGGCGGGGACGACGTAGGCCTTGACGACCTCGCCCCAGCGGCGGTCGGGCACACCGACGACACCTGCCTCGCGCACCATGGGGTGGGTGGCCAGCACGTCCTCAACCTCGAGGGCTTCGACGTTCTCGCCGCCCCGGATGATGCGGTCGCCGGCCCGGCCCACCAGGTAGAGGTAGCCCTCGTCGTCGAGGCGGCCGAGGTCGCCGGTGTGCACCCAGCCGTCGTCGGCCGGCAGGTAGACGTGGTCGGCCCGGTAGTGCACCTCGCCCACGCCGCCGTCGTCGGGGCCGACCACCTTCAGCTCGACACCTGGCGCCGCACGACCGACCGACTGGAGGATGTGGCGCTTGCCGGCCAGCGCCTCGCGGTGGTCGTCGATGGTGAGCGCGGTGATCGGGCTCCCCTCGGTCATGCCGTAGACGTTGCAGAGGCCGACGCCGGGCATGGCCCGCTGCATGGCATCAAGGGTGTCGGGGTGGATCGGCGCCGCGCCGTAGGACAGGACCTGCAGCGTGCCGATGTCGAGACGCCCGTCCTCGAGCAGGCGGTCGATCATGGTCGGCACCAGCAGCGCATGGGTCGTGCCCAACGTGCCGAGCCACTCCCACGCCTCGATCGTGAACGGTGGCGACAACACGATCGTGCCGTTGCGGGCGAGGGTGATGAGCACGTTGCCGACGCCGGCGATGTGCTGGAAGGGCGACATCGTGCAGTACACGGAGTCGGGGCCCACCTTGGTGATCGGCACGCTGTTGCGGACCCGTGCGGCCAGGCGCCACTGGGGGACCGGCACCGACTTGGGCACGCCGGTCGTTCCCGAGGTGTGCATGATGACCACGATCTCGTCGGGCCCGGGATCGTCGTCGAGCGACCGCGACGAGAGGCCGAAGTCGGGTATGGCCTCGACTCGCTGCCACGGGTGCGCCGCGGTGGCCGCGGCCTCGACGTAGTCGGCGTCGGCGACGACGACGGGCGAGTGGTACCGGGCCAGGCAGGCGGTCAGCTCCCGCGAGGCCTGCCGGGGGCCGACGGCGGCGAGGGGCCGCCGGGAGTGCGCCCCCGCCACCAGCAGGGCCACCGCACCGAAGCCGGACGCGACGAGCGCTGGCACCGGCTCGCCCGGGGGCGCGCCGATCTCGTCGAGCCAGTCGGCGGCGGCCGCCGCCCGCTGCCAGAGCTCGTGGCCCGTCCACTGCCCGGCCGGCGTGATGACGGCGATGCGGTCCGAGCCCTTGAGGGCCCGCACGCCTTGGCTCCAGGTGTGCAGCGAGTCGATGCCCAAGTCAGCGGATGCGGGGCTTGGGCCGGACGACCTCGCCCCGGTCGACGTCGTTCTCGCCGATCGTGTTGCCGAGCTGCACGTACATCAGGGCCATGCCGAGGGCTGCCGATCGGGTGAGGTCGAGCGACTGCCACATCGCCTTGACCGTTCCCTGGGTGGCGACCGACGGCTTGGCCGCGACGGTGGCGGCGATCCAGTGGGCGTGGTCCCAGAGCTCGTCGCGCGGGATGATCTCGCTGACCAGGCCGATCTGGAGGGCCCGGTCGGCGCTCATGCGCTCGTCGAGCCCCATCAGCGCCCATCGGATCGCTTCGCCGTAGGGCACCCGGTGGCGGAGTCCGATCGGCTCGCACGCCGAGGTCATGCCATAGGTGACGTGGGGATCGAAGAACTGGGCGTCATCGGAGCAGATCACGATGTCGCTCTCGTTGATCCAGTACTGGGCGCCGCCGGCGACGATGCCCTGCACCGCGCACACGATCGGCTTCCACACGAGGTTGCTCTTCGGCCCGAGGCGCATGCCGGGGTCGATGCCCATGAACGGGATCGGGGGCTCCGATTCAGTTCCCTCGGTGGCCCGCTCGGTCACGTCGACGCCGGCGCTGAAGGCGCGGCCGTTGGCCCGCAGCACGACGACGTTGACGCGGTCGTCGTCACGGATCTCGCCCCAGAGGGCGAAGAACTCCATCCGCATCTGGTCGTTGAACGAGTTCAGCTTGTCGGGCCGGTTGAGGGTCACGGTTGCGACCTTGTCGTCGCCCACCTCGTAGAGAAGCGTCTCGTAGGCCATGGTCGTCGTGCCGCCTCTCTCGGTCGGTCGGAAGGGGGGCGAGGTTACTGTTCGAGGCTCGCGTGCGAAGAGGGGATCGGGGAGCCGACCATGGCATGGGACTTCGAGACTGAGCCCGAGTTCGAGCGGCAGCTGGCGTGGATGCGGGCGTTCGTCCGCGATGAGATCTTGCCCCTGGAGACCCTTGTCGACGAATGGCGACGCGCCGGCGGTTCCGCCCGGTTCGCCCGGGCCACGGCGCCATTGAAGGAAGAGGTCAAGCGGCAGGGGCTGTGGGCCGCCCACCTCCCGCCCGAGCTCGGCGGCCACGGTTTCGGCCAGGTCCGCCTCGGCCTCATGCACGAGATCCTCGGGCGCTCCGAGTTGGCCCCGGCGATCTTCGGCAACAACGCGCCCGATTCCGGCAACGCCGAGCTGCTGGCCATCGGCGGCACCGAGGAGCAGAAGAAGACCTGGATGGAGCCGCTCCTCGCCGGCGAGCTGCGATCGGCGTACTCGATGACCGAGCCGGGCGCCGGCGCCGATCCGACGATGCTCACCACCGCTGCCGTTCGCGACGGTGGTGAGTGGGTGATCAACGGCCACAAGTGGTTCACGTCGAACGCGTCGGTGTCCGACTTCTTGATCGTCATGTGCCGCACCAACGACGATCCCGACTCGGAGCCTCGCAAGAGCTACTCGATGATCGTGGTACCGACCGACACGCCGGGCGTCGAGGTGGTGCGCGACATCGCGTGCATGAGCGACCCGGAGCCGGTGCCCGGCATGCCCGGCCATCACTGCGAGGTGCTCTATCGCGACGTCCGGGTGCCGTTCGACAACGTGATCGGCGGGGAGGACGGCATCGGCCAGGGCTTCGTGCTGGCCCAACGCCGGCTCGGGCCCGGCCGCATCCATCACGCCATGCGCTGGCTCGGCCAGTGCCAGCGGGCGTTCGACACCATGTGCGAGCGGGCCGTGACCCGGCGGGCGTCGGGCTCCTTGCTGGCCGAGAAGCAGCTCGTCCAGGAGATGGTCGCCGAGAGCTGGGCCGAGATGCAGGCAGCCCGGCTGGTCACGCTTCAGGCCGCGTGGAAGATGGACCAGCTGGTCGCCGCCGGTGGCCACCACAGCGATGCCCGCATCGAGATCGGCGTCATCAAGTTCTGGGGCGCGCGCGTCCTGCACAACGTCATCGACCGGTCCATCCAGGTCTATGGCTCGCTGGGCTACAGCAGCGACCTGCCCCTCGAGGCCATGTACCGGCGGGCTCGCGCCGCCCGCATCCTCGACGGCCCCGACGAGGTGCACAAGGTCAGCGTCGCCCGCCAGCTGCTGAAGGGCTACCGCCCGGCCGACATCCCGACTGAGCACGTCCCCACCCGCCGCGCCGCCGCCCTCGCCAAGCTCGGGGACCTCCTCGACCTCGAGGCCGCCAACACCTGACGCACGCCCCCTACCGTTCTTCGGCGACTCATGGGTGGCTGGGAGGCACGAGACGCCAAAGAACGATTTAGGTCGCCCTCTGCCATGCGTTCGCGCTACGCCTTTGCTCCGCGCCATGCCGCGCCGCGGATGACGTGGCCGGGGCGAGCGCCGTCGCCGGGAAGGTCGTGGCCATCGCAGCGGGTGGCTGTGCCGTTCACCCACATGTGGTGGATGCCGATGCTGTCGGCCAGGAGCCGGTCGGCGCCGCCAGGCAGGTCGTGGACGCGCCGAAGGGGGCCGTGACCGATGGCGGCAGGGTCGAACGCCACCAGGTCGGCGAACGAGCCGGGCGTGATCGATCCCCGTCCCGTCAGCCCGAAGACCGATGCCGGGTGCGATGTCAGATGGCGCACGCCCTGCTCGAGGGTGAGCACGCCACGCTCGCGGACCCATTCGGCCAGCAACGACGTGGCGAACACGGCGTCGCAGATCTGGCTGGCGTGGGCGCCTGCGTCGGAGAGGCCCACCACGGTTCGCTCATCGCGCAACATGGCGCCGAGGGCGGCGATGTCGTCGTTGCCGAACACCACGCGGAACCGAGTGCGCAGTTCCTCGGCGAGCGCGAGATCGACGAGGGCATCGATGGGATGGACGCCTCGCTCGGCTGCGATGTCCATCACCGATCGGTCGAGGAGGTCGCGGTGCAGCTCGGTGTCGGCCACGAAGAACTGCGTGAGCTGCCGCGCCGTCGGCGCGTGCTGGTCGAAGCCCTCCCGGGCCCGGTGCCGCCAGCGCTCGTCGCGGTACAGCGCGGCGCGATCCGCTCGCCCGGCGGCCAGGACCTCGTGGAACGCGGGGATCACGCCCAGTGGGAACGGGTCGATCATCGACACCTGGAACACGAGCGGCCGGCACGGGACCTGGAGCGACATCCCCGCTCGCTCCAGGCGGTCGAGCCGGCCCAGCGCATCCGGCGTTCCCGAGCCCGGTACGCAGATCGAACGGCCAGCGGCCCGGCTGAGCTCCTCGAGCTGCTCATCAGCGAAGCCGGCCGCCTCCATGAGCCCGGCGCCGACCGCCCGCAGGGCGCCGGCCAGGGCGAGGTGCTCGTCCCACTCGGCCAACCGGCTCGGCACCGGCTTGCCGTAGGCCCCGTTGTGGATGGCGACGTTGGAGGTGGCCAGGCCCAGGGCCCCGCCGCGCATGGCATCGACGACGAGCCCCGTCATCGTGGCGATCTCGCCGGCGCTGGCGGCCCGATCGGAGGCCTCGCTGCCGAGCACGTCGATGCGCACGGGGGAGTGCCCGACGAAGGCGCCCGCATTGACTCGGAGCGGGCGGCGGCTGAGGGCATCGAGGTAGTCGGCGAACGACTCGAAGCACCAGTCGATGCCGGCGGTCAGGGCGTCGGCGCTCATCCCCTCCACGTTCTCGAGGGTGCGGATGAGGGTCTCGCGGTTCTCCGCCCGGGCGGGGGCGATGCCGAAGCCGCAGTTGCCCATCACGATCGACGTCACGCCGTGCGCCGACGACGGCGAGACATCGGGGTCCCAGAGGATCTGGGCGTCGTAGTGGGTGTGGATGTCGACGAAGCCGGGAGCGAGCGCCAGCCCGTCGAGGTCGACGACCTCACCATCCCGTGCGTCGCCCGCGTCGACGACGGCCGCGATGCGCCCCCCTTCGACGACCACGTCACCCGAGCGAGCCGGTGCGCCGGTGCCGTCCACGACCAAGCCGCCTCGCAGGATCAACCTCGCCTCAGTCACCCGCGCTCACCCGGCCACGGTCATCGAGCGGCCGCGACGCGCTGCGCCCACTCGAGGGCGAGGTCGGCCAGCACCAGCGGGCGGCTGCGGAGCTGGTCGACGTCGAGCTCCTTGTCGCCGAGGGCCCCGCTGGCCGCCCGGTGGTACACGCCCTCGACGATGCAGGCGACCCGCCAGTAGGCGAGCGCCACGTAGAAGTCGATGTGGCTCGAGTCGCGTCCAGCTCGCTCGGCGTAGGTGCCGACGAGCTCGTCACGAGAGGCGAAGCCGGGCAGCCGGCTCGGGCCGGGAAGGGCGAGGTGCTCACGCTCGTCCTGGGGCCAGGACATGGCGAGGTAGCCGATGTCGGCCAACGGATCGCCGAGGGTGGACAGCTCCCAGTCGAGGACGGCGAGGACCTCACCGTGCCGGTCGATGATGCAGTTGCCGAGCCGGTAGTCGCCGTGCACAAGGGCCACACCGCCCTGCTCGGGGACCCGCGCCGCCAACAGGTCATGCGCCTGCTCGACGGCCGGGATCTCGCGGGTCTTGACCTTGCCGAACTGCTCCCGCCAGCGCCGGAGCTGGCGCCCGGCGTAGTCGTCCCGGCGGGCGAGGTCGCCGAGCCCGGCGGGATCGACATCGACGGCGTGCAAGGTGGCGAGGGTCTCGGCCACGGCGAGCCCCGACCGGTGACGGGTCGCGTCGTCGAGCGGTCCGGCGTCCTCCTCTTCGGCGACGACCCGCCCTTCGACGAAGGCCATCACGTAGAACGGCGCCCCCAGCACCGACGGGTCGTCGCACATCGCCAGCGCTCTGGGCACCGGAACATCCGTGGGCCCCAGGGCGGAGATGATGCGGTGCTCGCGGCCCATGTCATGGGCGGTGGGGAGGACGCTGTGCAACGGGGGGCGGCGGAGGGCCACCGACTGGCCGTCGGCGTCGCCGACCCGGTAGGTGAGGTTCGACTTCCCGCCGGCGATCAGGGTCGCCGTGAGCGGTGGTGCCAGCTCCGGCAGTGCGTCGGCCGCCCACGCCGACAGCCTCTCGACGTCGACGCCGGCTCCCCCTGCCACCAGGCCCGACTGTACGGCGGGGCGCTTCGGCACGTTCCGAATCGACCTGCCATGATCGAAGCGACGCGATTCGATCCAAGGTGGGGATGGGCTGTGAACCTTGAGCTGAGTGAGGACCAGGAGTTCTTCCGGGAGACGACCCGGAAGTTCTTGGAGAGCGAGATGCCGCTCACGGCGGTCCGCGAGCTGTACGAGAGCGCCGACGGCTTCGACCGCGACTGGTGGCGGCAGGCTGCCGAGCTGGGCTGGACGTCGCTGTACGTGCCGGAGGCGCACGGGGGCGGCAGCCTGTCGGGCAGCCCCACCCGCGACGCCGTGATCGTGGCCGAGGAGATGGGCCGACTGGTCTCGCCCGGCCCGTTCCTGCCGGTGAACGTGGTGGCCGCCGCCCTGGCCCGCGCTGGTTCAGCCGACCAGCAGGCCGAGGTGCTGCCCGGCCTGCTGAGCGGCGAGGAGATCGCCACCTGGGCGTTCTCGGAGCCCGGTGGTCACTGGGACGCTGCGTCAGTGGCGGCCACGGCCACCCCCGACGGTGGCGACATCGTCCTGTCCGGCACCAAGTCCTATGTCGAGGCGCTCGGCGTCGCTGATCGGGTGCTGGTCACGGCCCGGACGGGCGACGGCCTGACCCAGGTGCTGGTGCCGACCGGAACGCCTGGGGTCACCGTGACCCGGGGCCGCAGCGTCGACATGACCCGTCGGTTCGGGAAGGTCACCTTCGACGGCGCCCGCCTCCCGCTGGCGGCCGTGGTCGGCGAGGTGGGTGGTGCCGGAGACATCGTCGAGCACCAGCTCGAGGTGGCCCTGGCGCTCCAGTGCGCCGAGCTGGTGGGCGTCGCCGACCGCACGATGGAGTTCACGGTCGAGTACGGGCGGGAGCGCTATGCGTTCGGTCGCCCGATCGTGTCGTTCCAGGTGCTGAAGCATCGGATCGCTGACATGACCCACTGGCTGGAGGGGTCCAAGGCGGTGTCCGACGCGTTGGCCGGCGCCATCGACGACGCCAAGCCCGATGCCGCCCGACTGGCCAGCGTGGCGAAGGCCTTCGTCGGCGAGCGCGGCCCCGACATCGTCGACGAGTGCGTGCAGATCACCGGCGGGATCGGTGTGACCTGGGAGCACGACATCCACCTGTACAGCCGGCGGGCGGTCGTCGACCGCGCCCTGTTCGGCTCGCCCGAAGAGCACAAGGAGCGCGTCTACGCGCTCCTCGACGTCTAGATCGCGGAGGCAGACGACATGACGGTGACTGAAGAGAATGTCGAGACCCTCGACGTGTTCGGCAGCCGGGCCCGGGCCTGGATCGAGGCCAACCTGCCGAGTTGGGACGACGACGAGGTCGACTCCCACACCCTCCAGAACCTGCTGTTCGACAACGGGTTCGCCGGCATCGCCTTCCCCCGGGAGTACGGCGGCGCCGGTCTGACCTTGGCGCACCAGAAGGTGTTCTACGACACCGCCGCCGAGCTGCGCCGCCAGGTCCCGAGCACCTACATGGTGTCGATCGGGATGATGGCGCCGACCATCCTCGACAGCGCCTCACACGAGGCCAAGCTCCGCTTCCTACCCAAGGCCCTCCGCGGCGACGAGACCTGGATGCAGCTGCTCTCCGAGCCGCGGGGCGGCTCCGACATGGCCGGCTCGACCACCCGCCTCACCCGCGACGGCGACATCTATGTCCTCAACGGGGCGAAGATGTGGAGCAGCGGCGCCTACGAGTCGACCTACGGCCTGTGCCTGTGCCGTTCCGACTGGAACGCCCCCAAGCACCGCGGCCTGTCGATGATCGCGGTGCCACTCCAGGGCACGCCGGGCCTGGAGCTTCACCGAACGAGGGCGGCGAACGGGAACCTCGGCGAGTTCTGCGAGGAATCCTTCGTCGATGTGCAGCTTCCGGTCGACAACCTCATCGGCGAGGAGAGCAAGGGGTGGTCGGTGGCCCAGACGCTGCTGTTCCACGAGCGCAACGCGGTGGCAAACATCGGCTACGGCTATCTGGGTCGCACGGCGGCCCGGTCCGGCTCGGCGCAACGCAGCAACTTCGGCGTCCTCGCCGTTCCCGAGATGGTTGAACGGGCCCGGGCCCGCGGCGGGAGCCCGGAAGCGCGCCAGGCGATCGCCGACGCGTTCATCGAGGAGACCGTGCTCGGTATCACCAGCGGCCGCATCATGGCAGGCATGCGTGTCGGCACCCACAAGGGTCAGTGGGGCTCGATGCTCAAGCTGCAAGGGTCGGTCGCCGCCCACGAGCGGGCGAGGACCGCGCTCGTCGTCAGCGGCGCCGACGGCGTGATCTGGGACGGGGACGAGGTCCGCATCGACAACCCCGGCACGACCTGGCTCGGCTGCCGAGGCGGCACCCTCGCGGGCGGCAGCAACGAGATGCAGCGCAACATCGTCAGCGAGCGACTGTTGGGCCTGCCTCGTGAGCCGTCGTTCGACCGCGACCTGCCGTTCAACGAGGTCATCCGCAACCAGGGCAAGCTCTAGGAGCCGAGCCCCGCAGGTCAGTAGCGGGCGCGGATCGCCATTCCCCCGCCGTCGAGCACGAGCATGGTGCCGGTCACCCACGAGGCCGCGGGCGAGCTCAGGTAGAGCGCGGCCTGGGCCACGTCGACCGGCTCGCCCACGCGGCCGAGGGGGTAGGCGTCGACCACGGCCTGCTCGTCGCTGAGCAGCACCTCCGAGAACTTGGTGCGGACGATCGCCGGCGCCAACGTGTTGACCCGCACGTTCGGGCCGAGCTCGCCGGCCAGCACCCGGGTCAGCTGGTGCAGGGCCGCCTTCGAGATGGCGTACGAGCCGGTGTCGCGCACCGGCTGGAGGGCCGCCACGCTGGCCAGGTTGATGATCGAGCCACCGTGGTCTCGCAGGCTGGCCCGCCACGCGGCCTGCGACCACACCAGCGGTGCCCGGACGTTGGTCGCCATGACCTTGTCGTAGGCGCCGAGGTCGGCGTCGATGAGCGGGCCGAACTGGGGATTGGTGCCGGCGCCGTTGACGAGGATGTCGAGGCCGCCAAACGCGTCAAGGGCGAGGGCGCACGTCTCGTCGGCCATGGCGTCGTTGCCGACCGACCCGGCCAGCCAGCGGGCGTCAGCACCCAGTGGCTCGGCTGCCGAGGCGAGGGCGTCGGCGTTCCGGCCGGTGATGACGACCTTGGCGCCGGCGCCCACGAAGGCCTCGGCGATGGCGAGCCCGATGCCCCGGCTGGCACCGGTGATCACCGCCACCTGGCCATCGAGCCGGAACCCGCCGCTCGGTTGCTCCCAGCGATTCACGATGGTGTTGCCTCCAGTCGGAACAGCACGGGCGGCAGCGTACGTTCCGACTCGGCGCCCGGCGGATGGCCGCCGTACGGTCTGCGCGATGGACTTCGGCTTCACCGAGGAGCAGGAGCTCCTCCGCGACACGGCCCGCACCTTCGTCGAGCGCAACTGCCCGCCCGAGAAGGCCAAGCAGTGGGACGACGAGTCGTACTTCCCGGCCGACGTGGTTGCGGCCATGGGCGACATGGGCTGGTTCGGGCTGCCCTTCCCCGAGGCGTGGGGCGGCGGTGGCGGCGGTCCCATCGAGCTCGCCGTGCTGGCCGAGGAGCTCTCGCGGGCCAGCTTCGACATCGGGATGCTCTACATCGGGACGTTCATCCCCGGTCTGGCCCTCTACGACTGGGGCAACGAAGAACAGCGGGCCCGGTACCAGGAAGGGATGCTCACCGGCTCCCAGCGATTCGCGGTGTCGATCAGTGAGCCCGATGCCGGCTCGGATCTGGGCGCCATCCGGGCGTCAGCCGTCCGCGACGGCGACCACTACGTGCTCAACGGCACCAAGATGTGGTGCACCGGCGCGGGGCTGCCCAACTGCGTGATCGTCATGTACGTCCGCACCGATCCCGGCTCGTCCCGCCACAACGGCCTCTCGGTCCTGATCGTCGACCCGTCGATGGACGGCGTCGAGATACGCAGGACGCCCACCCTCGCCCGGCACATCCTCGGCACCAACGAGATCTACCTGCGCGACGTGCACGTCCCCGCCGAGAACCTGGTGGGCCCGGAGAACCAGGGGTGGGACGTGCTCATGTCCAACCTCGAGCTGGAGCGCACGATCATCAGCGGCAGCTACGTCGGCGCGGCCCAGTCGACCCTGGACATCGCGGTGGCGTACGCGAAGGAGCGCGAGCAGTTCGGCCGCAAGGTCGGCAACTTCCAGGCCATCACCCACCAGCTCGCCGACCTCCAGGTCGACATCGACAGCGCCCGCCTGCTCACCTATCGCGCCGCGTGGCTCCTGGCCCAGGGCAAGCCGGTGGCCCGCGAGGCGTCCATGGCCAAGCTCAAGGGCTCGGAGACCTACGTCAACGTCGCCCGCTGGGGCATGCAGATCATGGCGGCCTACGGCTTCTCCACCGAGAGCGTCATGAGCCACCGCTACCGCGAGTCGATCGTCGCCCCCATCTCCGGTGGCACCAGCCAGATCCAGCGCAACGCCATCGCCCGCAGCATGGGCCTCAAGGGCACCTGACCCGATCCCGTTCTGTGTCGTCGGGTGGCCCTCAGAGGGCCAACCGACGACACAGAACCTGTCAGATGAGACCCTCGGCGACGACGTCGCCCCGGGGGTCGGAGTTGCGCCGGGCCTCCGCGAGCAGGGGGCGGATGACGGCGTCGACCTCGTCGGGCTCGGCCGGTGCGTCGGTGCTGGGGCCCTTGACCCATCCCTCGGCCACCGCGAGGAACCGGCCGGAGCTGGCGAAGACCCGCCCGGTCACGTCCTTCGACTGCTCCGACGCCAGCCACACGCAGATCGGCGCGACCCAGCGGGGGTCGATGAGCCCGGCTTCGGCCTCGGGGGTCTTGGCCACCGCGACGTCCTCGGTCATGCGGGTGAGCGCGGTCGGGGAGATGGCGTTCACCGTGACCCCGTACCGCTGGAGCTCGCGGGCGGTGATGATCGTGAAGGCGGCGATGCCGGCCTTGGCGGCGCCGTAGTTCGACTGCCCGACCGCGCCGTAGAGCCCCGACGACGAGGTCGTGTTGATGATGCGGGCGTCGACCGCCTTCTCGGCCTTGACCATGTCGCGCCAGTGGTTGGCGACGTAGTTGGTGGTGAGGAAGGTGCTCTTGAGATGGACGCGGAGCACGGAGTCCCAGTCGTCCTCGGTCATGTTCACGACCATCCGGTCGCGCAGGATGCCGGCGTTGTTGACGACGACGTCGATCTTCCCCCAGGTGTCGATGGCCTGGTCGATCAGCGTCTTGGCGCCGTCGGAGGTCGACACGTCGGCGGTGTGGGCCGCGGCCTCGCCACCCCTGGCCACGATCTCGTCGACCACGCCCTGGGCGGCGTCGGCTGACTCGGGCACGCCGTCGCGGCGGACGCCGATGTCGTTGACGAGCACCTTGGCGCCCTCACGGGCGAGCAGCAAGGCGTACTCCCGGCCGAGCCCGCGCCCGGCACCGGTGATGGCGACGACGCGCCCCTCGGTCATCTTCCCTGCCATGCGTCAGCCCTTCGCCACGAAGTCGCGTCCCCGGATCATGCGAACCGGCGTGTACTCCATCACCGCGTCGCCCTTTTGGTTGAACACCGTGTTGCGGGCGGTGACGATTCCGGTTCCCGCGCGGCTGGATGCCCGCGACTCGGTGATCTCGACGACGACCTCGATGGTGTCGCCGACGTAGACGGGCTTCTTCACGTCGAGCTCCATGTGCATGAAGGCCATGCCGGTGCCGTGGATGGCGTTGGTCTGCATGACCAGGCCCTCGGCGAGGCAGAAGGTCAGGGAGCCCGGAACCAGCCGCCCGGTGTAGCCACCCTCGGCGGCGTTGCGGGCGTCGAGGAACAGCGGCTCGGTGAAGCCGCACAGGGCGACGAAGCCCATGAGGTCGGTCTCGGTGACCGTTCTGGCCGCCGTCCGGAACGCGTACCCGGCGGGGGTTTCTTCCCAGGTCAGGCCGTGGGCCAGGAAGGGCACGGTTGATGGATCGAGAGTCGTCACGCGCGGGACGTTACCGTCAGCGGCCGTGAGCCGGGCCTTCCGCTTTTCGGTCACCGCACCGCCCCTGACCCCGTCCATGGCGGACTGGACCGACGGCCTGCGGCGCATCGAAGCCATGGGGTTCGACACCGTCGTGATGGCCGACCACTGGACCGACGGCTACGGCTCCGAACCGATGGTGACGCTCACCGCGGCGGCCATGGCCACATCGACCTTGCGGCTCCAGACCGGTGTGCTCGGCAACGACTATCGCCACCCGGTCCTGACCCACCGCATGGCTGCCACGCTCGACGTCGTCTCCGGCGGCCGCTTCGTGCTCGGGATGGGTGCCGGCTGGCTGCGCTCCGACTACGAGACTGCTGGGCTGCCGATGGACGAGCCCGGCGTGCGGGTGAGCAGGCTCGAGGAGTCGATCGC
>JAEKLB010000030.1 GCA_019510095.1 Acidobacteriota bacterium
CGCAGGCCACGAACCCCCGGCCCTGCATCATGTTCTCGAACCAGGCGTTGGCGTAGGCGATCGACACGTGGGCGCCACCCACGCCGGCCAGCATCCCGCCGCCGATGACGGCTGCGTACTGCACGAGGCGAACCGGGTGGCCATAGGTGGCCAACACCTCGGCGCGCTCGCCCACGCCTCGGACCAGGAGGCCCCATCGGCTGCGGTACAGCAGCCAGAACGCCCCGGGCACGAGCACGAAGCTCAGGTAGGTCAGCGGGTCGTGCTCGAAGAGGATCGGGCCCAGCCACGGGATCGACGAGAGACCGGGAACGTTCCACTCCGAGAATGTCGCCGCCGTGCGGCACACGTATGAGGCACCGAACAGCGAGGTCAGCCCGAGGGCGAGGAACAACACCACCAACCCGTTGGCGAGCTGGTTGGCGCCGCGCTCGAGCACGAACCAGGCATGGACGGCGGACAACGCGCCACCGGCGACGGCGCCGGCGAGCACGCCGACCCACGCGTTGCCGGTCGTCGCGGCGACGGCATAGGCGGCGAGGGCGCCGACGAGCATCGAGCCCTCGGTGCCGAGGTTCACCACACCCGCGCTCTCGGAGAACGACTCACCGACGGCGGCGTAGAGGATGGGCGTGCCAGCGCCGACGGCACCAGCCAACACCTCGAGCGGCAACGCGGTCACGTCGGCACCACCCGGCGGGCGCCCCAGCCGAACACGGCGAGGAGGACGAGCGCCATCAAGACGTTCACCGTCGCGGCCGGCAGCGCCGAGTCGATCTGCAGGCTGTCGCCGGCAATGGAGATGGCGGCCAGCACGACCCCCGCGAAGGCCACCTTCAGCGGGTGGTGACGGGCGAGCCAGCTGGCGAGGAAGCCGATGTAGCCATAGGTCGCCAGGAACCCGGGTCGCAGCTTGAACTCGGTGCCCGCCAGCTGGGCCACGCCGCCCAGGCCGGCGAGCGCCCCACCGACGAGCATGGCGGTGAGCAGGATGATGCCCACCGGCAGCCCGGCCCGCCGGGCGGCCTCGGCGTTGCCCCCGACGACCCGCAACTGGAAGCCCCACCTCGTCGAGCGCAGCGCCCACCACACGATGGCGGTGGCGGCGACCGCCAGCACGAGGCCGGCGTGCACGGTGCTGGACCCGAGCATCGGGAACGTCTGGCCGGCGGGCAGCGCCGGCGTGGCCGGCTGGCCGCTGCCATGGGCGTCCTTCCACGGGTCGTAGATGAGGAAGAACATCGCATTGAGGGCCACGTAGTTGAGGAGCAACGTGGTGACCGCCTCGCTGATCCCGACGACGAGTCGCAGCAGCACGGCGAGGGCGGCCCACAGCGCGCCCCCGACTGCGCCGGCAAGGCAGAGCGCGATGAGCGCGGAGTGACCGGGGAAGGCGTCACCGATCGCACGCGACATGCCCACGGCGAAGATGCCGCCCATGAGGAGTTGGCCCTCACCGCCCACGTTGACGAGGCCGGCACGGGCCGGCACCGCCACCGCCAGGGCCGCGAGCACGATCGGCGTGGCCTTCACCAGCACCGACTCCATCGAGCGATTGCTCGAGAGCGACGACCACATGCTGGTGTAGGCGCTGATCGGCGCGGCACCCTTGATCGCCATCAGCACACCGAAGACCACGACTGCGCCGCCGAGGGCAGCGGTCCAGCGGACCGCTGGCGAGCGAAGCGGGTCAGCCCGCAGGGCGCGGAGCGAGACCACCAGCGCCGCCATCACGCGCCCCTTCCGCTCAGCATGAGGCGGCCAACCTCGTACCGGTCGGTCGTCGCCGGGTCGACGACGCCGGCCAGCTCGCCCTCGTGGAGCACAGCGATGCGGTCGGACAGCTCGAACAGCTCGTCGAGGTCCTCGGAGATGAGCAGCACGCCGGCACCGGCCGCCCGTTGCTCGAGCAGCAGCTCTCGCGTTCGCTGGGTGGTGGCCACGTCGAGCCCTCGGCAGGGATACGCGGCGACGACCAACGACGGCGCGCCACCGAGCGCCCGCACGAGCATGACCCGTTGGATGTTGCCGCCCGACAGGGTGTCGACGAGCCGGTGGCCGGCCGCCACCTGGAGCCCGGAGCGCTCGTCGAGCTCGACCAGGTCGGCGCGGACGCGACCCCAGTCGACACCGAGACCCTTCCGGTACTGGCCCAGGTTGCCGACCGCCAGGTGCTGCGCCACATCGAGGCCGGGCACGACGGCGTCGGCAATGGGGTCCTCGGGCACGCCCACGGCGGCGGCTGCCATGGCGCGGCGCGCCGCCCCATTGCCCAGGCCGAGCAGCTCACCAGCCACCCGCACCGACCCGCGAACCGGCGGGCGAAGACCGAGGGCGACCTCGAACAGCGCTCGCTGCCCGTTGCCGGCGATGCCGGCGACACCGACCAGCTCGCCCGCGTGCACATCGAGGTTGACCCCGACCAACTCGTCGCCGGCCAGGCTGACGCCTTCCATGCTCAAGGCCGCCCGCTCGGTCGTCCGCACCGCCGGGCGGGTCGCCGGCAGTGGCGGCACGGCTCGCCCGACCATCGCCTCGATGAGCTCGGCGTCGGTCATGGCGCTGGGATCGGCCCCGCCGACCACCAGGCGGCCGCCCCGCAGCACCGTCACCTTGTCGGAGATGGCGCGGGCCTCGGCCAGCTTGTGGGTGATGATCACCACCGACAGACCACCGGCCCGGAGCTCGCGGAGCCCGTCGAAGAGGGCGTCGACCTCCTGGGGGGCGAGGACGCTGGTGGGCTCGTCGAGGATGACCAGGCGGGCGCCGGCCATCAGCACCTTGAGGATCTCGACCCGCTGGCGCTCGCCGATCGACAGGTCGCGCACCATCGCCGACGGATCCACCTGCAGGCCGAACCGGTCGGCGGCCTCCTCGATGCGGCCGCGGAAGCGGCGGCGGTCGATGCGGAGACCGGACGATGCCAACGCCAGCACCATGTTCTCGAGCACCGAGAAGGCGGGGATCAGGCGGAGGTCCTGGAAGACCATCCCGACGCCCAGGGCGCGGGCGACGGCCGACGAGCCGAGCTCGAGCGGGTGCCCGTCGACGGCGACCTCGCCGGCGTCGGCCCGATGCACGCCGTAGATCAACTTCATGAGGGTGCTCTTGCCAGCGCCGTTCTCACCGAGCACGGCATGCACCTCGCCGGCCTGAATGGTGATGTCGACACCGTCGTTGGCGACCACGTCGCCGAACCGCTTGGTGATGCCGCGTGCCAGCAGGCGGGGCACCGCGGGGCCGGCACCCGACGTCGGCGTCGGGGCCTCGACCTCGACGTCGATCTCGACGCTGCTCACGAGGCGGCCCCGGCCATGCGGGCGATGGCGCGGGCGACCCGCTCCTCGACCACAGCGACGGAGAGGTCGAGATGGGCCAGGAACTGGCGCTCGGCCTCGTTCACATCGCCGGCGACGAGCGCAGCGAGGATGCCGAGGTGCTCCTCGACGGTGGTGACGATGCGCTCCGCGGTCCGGAAATCGTGCATCCGCACCACCCGGATGCGGTCGTTGACCTGGCGCAGGTGGGCAGCCAGGGCCGGGTTCCCAGCCGCCTCGGCCAGACCGACGTGGAAGTCCTCGTCGAGGAGGACGAAGGCCGGATCGGCCCCGGGCGGATCGACGCGGAGCCCGCTCCACTCGGCACGCAGTCGCTCGAGGACGGCCTCGTCGTGGTGCACGCCCATCCGCCCCGGCCGCTGGAGGGCGGCAAGCTCGAGGATCACGCGGACCTCGTAGAGATCACGGACGGCGTCGACATCGGGAGCAACCGGCTCGTAGCCGCCCTCGTCCCCGCGGCGCACCAGGCCGTCGGCGTGCAACCGCACCAACGCTTCCCGCACCGGCGTCCGCGACATGCCGACCAGCTCGGCCAGCCGCTCCTCGCCCAGGCGCCCCCCGAGGGGGAAGTCGCCGGCCAGCAGCCGCGACTTCAGCTCGCGATAGGCGTGGTCGCTGCGGATCCCGCCACCGGGCAGGGCTGTATACACGCAGGTGACGGTAGGAAGACGGTGTTGCCCTGCCGTGTTCCGGCCGTCAACACCGGGGGACCATCACCTGACGAAAACCTGACCCATCGACACCTACAGCCGCCGAGCTCGTACGACCTCGTCCGTGTCGGCGACGGACGACCGCTACGAACCCTGGAGGGTGGGCGAGACGTGGGCGGCGACCACCCGCCACCCCTCCGGGAACCGCACCCAGGTCTGGGACTGACGACCCCCGACGGAACCGTCCTCCAGCGAGGTGAACTCGGTGAGCACCATGGCGAGGTCGGTGCCGAAGGTCTGCACCACGGTGCCGTGGAGGCGGCGGGGCGGTGCCTGCCGCGCGAGGCCCCGGCGGAACCGGGAGACCTCGTCCCACCCGTGCTGCACGTCGGCGAGCCCATAGCGCACCACGCCCGGCGCCTTCCAGAACAGCTCGTCGAGGGCGTCGACGTCGTTGGCCAGGAGGGCCGCCTCGTACCGCTCGAACACCGCCGTCATCTCGGCCACCACCTCCGGCCGGTCGACCTCGTCGTGGTTCATGCCAGGCGGGTGAGCTGCACGGTGACCCCGACCGACTCGGAGGCGCCACCGTGGTACACCCCCTTGAGCGGCGGGACGTCGGCGTAATCACGACCCCGTGCCACCAGCACGTGACGTTCGCCGACCCGCTCACCGATGGTGGGATCGATGCCCCACCAGTTGCCCGTCCACGCCTCGACCCACGCGTGGCTCTCGCCCATCACCACCTCGCCGATCTCGGCATCGGCGTTGGGGTGGAGGTAGCCCGAGGCGTACCGGGCGGGGATGCCCAGGGCGCGCAGCGCCGACAGCAGGAGATGGGTGAAGTCCTGGCACACGCCCGCGCCCAGTTGCCACGCCTCCTCCGAGGTCGTCTGGACAGTGGTGATCCCTGCCTCGTAGCGCAGCGACGAGCGGACCCACGCCATCGCCAGCTCGGCCGCCACACGGGGCGACGACATCGATGACAGCTCATCGAACACATGGGCGAAGAGACCGATCGGTGCGTACCGGGTCTCCTCCAGGAACTCGGCGAACCGATCGGCGGTCGCCAGGGAGCGGAGCTCGGCCCAGTCGCAGTCGGGGTCGGGCTCGGAGCGTGCCGTGGTCTCGACCAGCGAGCGGCCCGACACCAGCAACTCGGTGTGCGGCTGGTGGAGATCGAAGGCGTGGACCACCGTCCCCCAGTAGTCCGAGTACTGGATGGACCGGCACGACGGGACGACGTCCACGTTCGACTCGAGCACCAGCTGGCTCGGCGTCGCCAGCGGCGTGATCCGCACCTCGTTGTACGACGAGGTGACAGGCGCGGCATAGCGGTAGCCGCTGCGATGGTCGATGGCCAGGCGCCAGGTCACTTGTTGCTCCCCTTGGCAAAGGCGGCCAGGGCGCCCTCGCGCTGCCACGGCGACGCGCTGACGCGGCCGAACCACTGCTCCGCCAACGCCCCACCGGCAGCCGAGCAGGCGGCCTGCAACGCCTGGAGCCATTCGCCGAGATCGGCGAGCAGGCGCTCCGCCGGCTCGTACTCGAGGCTGGCGCGGGCCTGGCCCAGGATCCGGCGGGCCTCATGCACCCGGCCCTCGGGCGCACTCGACCGGTCGAGATCGGCCAGGCAGCTCTCGGCGATGAGCATGGCGTGCAGCACCGACCGCGGGAACAGCCGGTCGAGGAGGAGGAACTCGACGGCGAGCCCCGGTGTGACCTCGCGGCGCACCGATCGCAGGAAGGCCTCGTAGGCCGAGCACGATGTCAGCAGGGTGACCCAGTCGTGCGCCACGGCAGGCTGACCAACGCGCGACGACAGCAGGCGGGCCGTCATGTCGACGCGCTCGAGGCTGCGGCCCAGCACGAGGAAGCTCCAGGCGTCGTCGCGGCTCATCGTGGAATCGGCGAGCCCGAAGAACAGTGCCGATCGCTCCGGCACGAAGCGGAACAGCGCATGGGGGCCCGACAGCTCGACGGCGCGTACCTGGAGGGCCAGGGCGTGCCACGTGGCGTTCAGGCTCTCCCACATCTCGGCCGAGATCGACTCGCGAGCACCACGGGCGTTCTCGCGGGCCGAGCGCAGCGAGCTCACGATCGAGCTGGGATTGCTCTCGTCGAGGGCCAGCAACTCGGTGAGGCGTCGGGTGTCGAGCTCGCCTTCACTAGCGATGCCCATGACGTCGAGCAGCATCCGGCGACCGGCATCGTCGCGATCCGCGGTGTCGACGACGTCGTGCACGTGCACGTCGAGGATGCGGGCGGTGTCGTCGGCCCGCTCGACGTAGCGGCCGATCCAGAACAGCGACTCAGCGATGCGGCGGAGCATCTACTGCTGCTGCTGCTGTTGCTGGGCCGTGTCGTCACGGTCGACGGGCCCGGGGTCGGGTTGGATGCCGGCAGCGACGACCGCGCCGAAGGGAAACGGCGTGTCGGTGAGCTCGTCGTCGCCCCGCCCGGGCGCCAGCACCCAGGTGTCCTTCGACCCGCCGCCCTGGCTGGAGTTCACGATGAGGCTGCCCTCGCGCAACGCCACCCGGGTGAGGCCGCCGGGGAGGACCCAGATGCGCTCGCCGTCGTTGATCGCGAACGGGCGGAGGTCGAGGTGTCGGGGCACCAAGCGGTCACCGACCAGGGTGGGCGCCGTCGACAGCTCGACGACCTCCTGCACGATGAACCCCCGCGGGTTGTCGATGAGGGCGGCGCGAGCCGTTGCCAGCTCGCCGTCGGTGGCCTGTGGCCCGATGGTGATGCCGTAGCCACCGGAACCGTCGACCGGTTTGATCACCAACCGGTCGAGCCGATCGAGCACGAAGGCGAGCTTCTCGGGGTCCTCCGGCCGGTAGGTCTCGACGTTGGGAAGCAACGCCTCCTCGCCCAAGTAGTAGCGGATGAGGTCGGGCACGTAGGTGGCGATGAGCTTGTCGTCGGCGACACCGTTGCCCACCGCGTTGGAGATCGTCACGTTGCCGGCGCGCGCGGCGTTGAGGATGCCCGGGCTGCCGACCAGCGAGTCGGGCCGGAAGTGCAGCGGGTCGAGGTAGTCGTCATCGATGCGCCGGTAGACGACGTCGACCCGCCGCTCGACCCCGAAGGTCCGCATGAACACGACGTTGTCCCGGCAGACGAGATCACGGCCTTCGACCAACGGCACGCCCATCTGCTGGGCGAGGAAGGCGTGCTCGAAGTAGGCGGAGTTGTAGACGCCGGGCGTCAGCACGACCACGTTCGGCTCGCTCGCCCGGGTCGGCGCCGCGGCTCGCAGTGCGGCCAGCAGCCGAGACGGGTAGCTCTCGACAGGCAGCACCCGATGGAGCCCGAACAGGTCGGGGAACAGGCGCACCATCATGCGCCGGTTCTCGATGACGTAGGACACACCCGACGGGCACCGCAGGTTGTCCTCCAGCACCCGGAACCGGCCGTCGCCACCCCGCACCACGTCGATGCCCGCCACGTGGACCCGCACCCCGTTGGGAGGGACGATCCCCGCTGCCGACCGGTGGAAGTGGGTCGACGAGGTCACCAGCCGGTGGGGGACGATGCCGTCCTTCAGCACGTGGCGCGGTCCGTACACGTCGGCGAGAAACGCTTCCAGCGCTTTGACCCGCTGGATGACCCCGGCCTCGACCACCCGCCACTCCTGCGCGTCGATCACCCGCGGAACCAGGTCGAGGGGGAAGGGCCGCTCCTCACCCGACAGCGAGAAGGTGATGCCTTGGTCGCGAAAGCGGCCGTCGCGGGCAGTGGCCCGGGCATCGAGGTCATCCCGGGAGAGGGCGTGCAGGGCGCCGTGCAAGGTGGCTGCTGCCGGGCGGGCAACGGTCGACCGCTCGAACATCTCGTCCCAGGCCGGCCGCCCGTTGACGGTTGGGACCTCGTAGCCATCGAAGAGGTCGGTCACCGTCAGGTTGTGTACACCTGCGTTGTTTCACCGCTGTTTCCGCTCGACTACGGGACGATCGACGCCCACCGATACCGTCACGAACTGCTCATGGTCACCCTCCGCCGACATCCGCTGCTGCTCGGCATCGCCGCCAGCGCCGTCTCCCTCGCCGCTGCGATGGGCGCGGCCGCCGGGTGGCAGGCGACCCACGACCACGGGCGCGCCAAGCCCGAGGTCGAGCTGCACTTCCGGCAGGGCGATCAAGACGCGAGCTCGTTGGTGAATGGTCCAGTCGAGGGACGGCCCGCCACTGCCACCAGCTTCGAGAAGCTCGACGGTGGCCTCGGCTCGCTGCGGGCGCTCCGCGGCCGGCCGGTGGTCGTGAACTTCTTCGGGTCGTGGTGCGTCCCCTGCGTCAAGGAGATGCCCGCCTTCGAGAGCGTGCACCGGGCCCTCGGCGATCGGGTGGCCTTCCTCGGGCTGGCCGTGACCGACAGTGCGAAGAACGCCAAGGCCATGGTGAAGCGGACCGGCGTGACCTACGAGATCGGGCGCGACCCGGCCGGCACCATCGCCGCCTCGTTCCAGGTGGTCAACATGCCGTCGACCTTCCTCATCGCGGCCGACGGCACCATCGTGGCCAGCCACCCCGGCGCCCTCAGCGCTGGGCGCCTGCGCGCCCTGATCGAGAGCAAGCTGTTGCGGTGATCGACGCCCCGCTGGCGCTGGCGTTCACCGGCGGCCTCCTGGCCGCTGTGAACCCGTGCGGGTTCCCGATGCTGCCGGCCTACGTGTCGTGGTTCATCGGCCTCGACGACGACCGCGCCGAGCAGGGCAGCCGGGTGCCGCGCGCGGTTGGCGCCGGAGCGTCGGTGTCGCTCGGCTTCCTGGCCGTGTTCGTCGGGCTCGGCATCCCGATCAACGCCGGCATGGGATCGATCTACCGGTGGATGCCGTGGCTCACGATCGTCATCGGCATCGCCCTTGCGGCTCTGGGCGTGGCGATGGTCCTCGGACACTCGATCAAGGTGGCGCTGCCGCGGCTCGACCGCGGCGGTCGTACCCGGCGGTTCGGGTCGATGTTCGTGTTCGGTGTCTCCTACGCGGTGGCGTCGCTCGGCTGCACGCTGCCGGTGTTCCTCTTCATGGTCGTCGGCACCGCCCACCGGGCGAACGCCCTTTCCGGCCTGCTCGCCTTCGTCGCCTTCGGCCTCGGCATGAGCCTGGTGCTGATGACCCTGTCGCTGGCGCTCGCCCTGGCGCGAGAAGGCATGGTCCGGTGGCTGCGGGCCTCGCTCCGCTACGTCGACCGGGTGGCCGGCGGTTTGCTGGTGGTGGTTGGCGCCTACCTCGTCTACTACGGGCAGTTCGCGACCGATCCCACCAGGGGCACCGGCACGACGCCGGTGTCGTGGGTCGAGAGCTGGTCGACACGGGCAGGCTCGTGGCTGAACGACGGCGGGGCGCGACTGGGCTGGATCCTGGCGACCATGGTGGCCACCGGCGTGGCACTCTCACTCGTCGCCCGGTCTAGGGCGCGAGGCGCTCCCTGATCCAGCCGGCACCGTGGCGCCGCCAGCGGAGGCGATCGTGCATGCGGGCATCCTGGCCCTGCCAGAGCTCGACGGTCTCGGGCACGATCAGGAAGCCGCCCCAGTGGTCGGGCAACGGCACGTCGGTGCCCTCGAATCGCTGCTCCATCTCCCTGTAGGCCCCGTCGAGCGCCTCCCGATCGGGCAGCACGGAGCTCTGGGGCGACGCCCAGGCGGCCAGGCGATTGGGGCGCCCGCGCGTCGCCCAGTAGGCCTCGACCGCTTCCCGGTCGAGCACGGCGGCTGACCCCCGCACGCACACCTGGCGCTGCAGGGGCCGGTGCCAGAACAGGACCAGGCCGCAGCGAGGATTGGCAGCCAGCTCGGTCGCCTTGCGGCTCTGCAGGTTGGTGAAGAAGCGGAAGCCCTGTTCGTCCCACCCCCGCAGGAGCACCGACCGCACCGACGGCTGACCGTCAGCGGAGACGGTGGCCAGCTGCATGGCCGTCGGCTCCGGTAGCCCGGCGGCCGTGGCGTCGCCGATCCACCGAGCGACCTCGGCCATCGGCTCGCCGCCGACGTCGTCCTCGCGCAGGTCGGGCACCAGGAGCTTCCTAACACCCTCGGGGCTACGGTCGCGTGGTGCCGGCCCTGCGGCTCGTCGCGGTCTCGAAGCGGTTCCCCGGTGCTCGCACCGACGCGGTCGCTGACCTGAGCCTCGACATGCCCGAGGGCACGGTCACCGCCCTCGTGGGGCCCTCGGGCTGCGGCAAGACGACCACCCTGCGCATGATCAACCGGCTGGTCGAGCCCACCTCGGGCTCGATCGACCTGTTTGGCACCGACATCCGCCAGCTCGACGTGCACGAGCTGCGGCGGCGCACCGGCTACGTGATCCAGCAGGCCGGCCTGTTCCCCCACCGGACGGTGGCCGCCAACATCGCGACCGTCCCGCAACTGCTCGGATGGGACAAGCAGCGCGTTCGGGAGCGAGTCGATCAGCTCGTGGGCCTCGTCGGCCTCGACCCGGAGCTGCTCGGGCGCTATCCGGCCGAGCTGTCCGGTGGCCAGCAGCAGCGCGTGGGTGTCGCCCGGGCCCTGGCTGCCGATCCGCCCCTCCTGCTGATGGACGAGCCCTACAGCGCCGTCGATCCCATCGTCCGGGCCCACCTGCAGGACGAGCTGCTCGATCTCCAACGGCGGGTCCGCAAGACGATCGTTCTCGTGACCCACGACATCGACGAAGCCCTCAAGCTGGCCGACCAGATCGCGGTGCTCAACATCGGCGGCGTGCTCGAGCAGTTCGCCACACCGGACGAGCTGCTTCGTGCTCCGGCCAGCCCGTTCGTCGAGCAGTTCCTGGGCCGCGAGCGGGCCCTGCGGCGTCTTGCCCTCCAGCCGGTCGGCACCGGGCCGATCGGGCCGGTGCCCGAGGTCGTCGAGGGCCTGCCGACGGTCACGACGGGCGCACCGCTGCGGGAGGCACTCGACGCCATAGTGGCCTGGGGCGTCGAGCAGGTCGTGGTGGTGGGCGACGACGGCAGCCCGGTCGGCGGCCTCGACCTGCTCACCATCACCGAGCGCATCGGCAACGCCCCCAGCCGGCGGGACACGGCGTGAATGCCGACTCGTTCATCTGGTGGGACTGGGTCGACCGCCACCTCGGCGAGATCCGCACCGCCACCTACGAGCACCTTCGACTGACGGTGATCGCGGTCGGCCTCGGCTTCGTCCTGTCGTTGGCGCTCGCCCTCCTGTCGCTGCGGTGGCGGGCGGCCCGGGCGATCGTCACCGGGTTGGCCGGTCTGCTCTACACGATCCCCAGCCTCGCCCTGTTCGCGGTCCTGGTGACGATCACCGGCTTCAGCACCCTGACCGCCGAGATCGGGCTCGTCGGCTACACGCTCCTCATCCTGGTCCGCAACATCATCGAGGGGATCGAAGGCGTGCCGGCCGCCGTCCGTGAGGCTGCGGAGGGCATGGGCCTGAACCCCCTCCGGCGACTGGTGGCCGTCGACCTGCGGCTGGCGACGCCCGCCATCGTGGCCGGTCTCCGGATCGCCACCGTGACCACCGTCGGCTTGGTCACCGTCACCGGCCTCATCGGCATGGGCGGCTACGGCTCGTTCATCGACGAGGGCCTCAAGCGTTCGTTCTCGACCGAGATCGTCGTGGGGGCCGGCCTCTCGGTGGTCATGGCGATGGCGCTCGACAGCGTGCTGGTCGGCATCCAGCGAGTCCTGACGCCGTGGCAGCGCTCCAGTCGCCACCGGACGAACCTCGGGTACGAGCTTCCGAAGCCGATCGCGTGAGCGGCGCCCTGGCCCAGTTCGGGCAGTACGTCACCGATCATCACCATTGGGACGGGCCGCGTGGCATCCCCCACCGGACGGTCGAGCACCTGCGGCTGTCGGTGACGGCCATGGTGGCCGCCGCTGCCGTTGCCCTGCCGTTGGGCGCCTGGCTCGGGCACGTGCGGCGGGGTGGCGTGGTGGTGCAGTGGCTGGTCAACATCGGTCGGGCTGTCCCGTCGTTGGCCATTCTCGCCATCTTGTTTCCTCTGTCGCTTCGGTACGGGTTCGGCCTCGGCTTCTGGCCGACGGTTCCTGCTCTGGTCGTCCTGGCCATCCCACCGATGTTCGCCAACGCCTACGCCGGCGTCCGCGGCGTCGATCCGGCAACCGTCGAAGCGGCGCGAGGCATGGGTCTGCGCCCGGCGCAGGTGCTCAGCCGGGTGGAGGTGCCCACTGCCCTCCCCCTCATCCTCACCGGGGTGCGGGTGGCGACCCTCCAGGTCATCGCCACCGCCACCCTCAGCGCCTACGTTGGCTTCAATGGGCTCGGCTCGTTCATCAACGAAGGCTTCCGGCAACAGGACGACGCAAAGCTGCTGACCGGCGCAGTCGCGGTGGCGACGGTCGCCTTGACCGTCGATGCTCTGTTCGTTCTCCTCGTGCGCCGGGCCACGCCCTGGCGCATGGCGAGTGCCCGTCCATCAAGGAAAGGAACCACGTGAAACGATCACTCCGCCTCGCGCTGGGACTCACACTCGCTCTCGCGCTGATCGGCGCGGCGTGCGGGGGCGACGACAGCAACAGCAAATCGTCGACGAAGCCCACGGTCACCATCGGTGCCCAGGACTTCGGCGAGTCGCTGATCCTCGCCGAGATCTACAGCCAGGGACTGGCGGCCAAGGGCTTCAAGGCCTCCGTTCAGAAGCTCGGTGGCTACCGCGATCTCGAGGTCACCGCATTCGACAAGGGCACCATCAACTTCGCCCCGGAGTACGCGGCGTCGATGCTGGAGTTCCTCAACGGCAAGAAGGGTGAGGCCAGCGGCGACGTCGACGCCACCGTCGAGAAGCTGCAGACGCAGCTCGACGCCAAGAAGCTCAAGGCGCTCGACGTCAGCGACGGGGTCGACACCAACGCCCTCGTGATGACCAAGGCCCGCGCCGACGAGCTCGGCATCCGCTCGATGTCCGACCTCGCCACCAAGGGCAAGAACCTCACCTTGGGCGGCCCGGCCGACTGCGAGACCAACCCGTTCTGCATCCCCGGCCTGAAGAAGACCTACGGCGCCGACCTGGGCGGGAAGTTCAAGGCGCTCGAGAGCGGCCAGGTCGCCGCCGCCCTCGACGCCGGGCAGATCGACCTCGCCGTGCTGTTCTCGACCGACGGGCGGATCAAGGCCAAGAACTACGTGCTGCTCGGGGACGACAAGCACATGCTGGCAGCCGACAACGTGCTGCCCGTCGTGACCAACGCCCTGGCCCGGAACAGCTCGCTGACCGACGCCACCAATGCCATCACCGCCAAGCTCACGACCGATGGCCTCATCGGCATGAACAAGCAGTACGACGTCGACAAGGTCGACGCCGCCGACATCGCCAAGGACTTCCTCGACAAGAACAAGCTGATGTAACCGGTTCCGGCAGGGCCAGAGGACCAACGCCGGTCCTCTGGCCCTGCCGGTTCCACTACTTCAGGACGTCGGCACCGCCGAGGTAGGGGCGGAGGACCTCGGGGACGAGGACGGTGCCATCGGGCTGGCGGTGGGTCTCGACGATCGCCGGCCAGATGCGAGACCAGGCCAACGCCGAGCCGTTGAGGGTGTGCAGGAACTCGGTGCCCTTCCCGCCGGCCGGCTTGTAGCGGGCATTGCCGCGCCGAGCCTGGAAGTCGCCGAACCACGACACCGACGACACCTCGAGCCACTGGTCGGTGCCCGGGGCGTACACCTCGATGTCGAAGGTCCGGCGGCTGCTGAAGCTGAGGTCGCCGGTGCAGAGGTCGATCACGCGGTAGACGAGGCCGAGGTCGACGATGAGCGACTCCGCCCGTCGCAGGATCTCGGCATGGATCTCGCCTGCCTGGTCCGGCGTGCACCATGCCATCAGCTCGACCTTGTCGAACTCGTGCGTGCGAAGCGTGCCGCGAGTGTCGCGACCGGCTGAGCCCGCTTCCCGGCGGTAACAGGGCGTATAGGCCGTGTAGCGCTTCGGCAGCTCGGCTTCGTCGAGCACCTCATCGCGATGCATCGAGGTGAGCGGCACCTCGGCCGTCGGGATCGCCCACAGATCATCCCGCTCGACGTGGTAGGCGTCGTCAGCGAACTTGGGCAGTGCCCCCGTTGCCAGCATCGTCTCCGATCGCACCAACGTGGGCGGCCGGATCTCCTCCCACGCGTCGGCGTGCCGGTCGAGGGCCAGCTGGGTGAGCGCCC
This sequence comes from Acidobacteriota bacterium, assembly GCA_019510095.1. Classification (GTDB taxonomy): domain Bacteria; phylum Actinomycetota; class Acidimicrobiia; order Acidimicrobiales; family CADCSY01; genus JAEKLB01. The sequence goes on from JAEKLB010000030.1 coordinate 14,132, forward strand.
GCAGCAGGCGAGCGCCAGCGCCGCGGTAGAGGGCGAACATGGCGCCGGAGATGCGGCTGGCCCGCTCGGGATCGAGCCAGCCGCGCTCGGCACCGATGTCCCAGTGCGGCACCCGCTGATGGTCGGCCCACACCCGTTCGGCGCCGACGGTGCGGAGCAGGACGTGCTCGTCCTGGCCGCCGTCTGGCGCGTCGTCGGAGGGCAGGTTGGGGATGCCCAGCATCACTTCGCGGATCTCCGCTGCCAGCTCGTCGGCCGCCACCTCGCGGGCGGCGCGTTCGACATCGAGCGCCCGGCTCTCGCCCGCCAGCCGGTCGGCTTCATCGCCGTTGCCCTCTCGCCGGGCCTGGCCGACACCGGCCGAGAGCCGCTTGATCTCGGCCCGCAGCCGCTCGACCTCACTCAGCTCGCGCCGATGGCGGACGTCGAGCGTGGCCACCCGGTCGAGCTCGGAGGTGTCGATCCGCCGCCGCGACAACGACGCCTTCACCGCGTCGAGATCGGTTCGCAGCAGCCGGATGTCGAGCATCGCCCGACGGTAGTTGCGGCAACCCACTACCCCTCGTTCTTTGGCGACTTGCCCCGACTATGTGCGGGCAAGTCGCCAAAGAACGGAGAGATGGTGGCTACGGCTCGGAGGGGGCGGCGGGGGCAGTGGCGAGCTCGGCCTCGACGTCGGACCAGGTGAGCTCGGGCGATCGGCGGTCGAGGGCGATGCCCCGCTCACGGTCGTCGGCTTCGGCCCGCTCGGCAAAGCGGGTGAAGAGCATCACGATGATCGACCAGATGTAGAGGCTCCCGACCACCTTCATGAGGGCGGCGGCGATCTGTTGGTCCTCGACGGCCGTCATGCCCCACAACGACCCGGTTCTGTCGTACGACTTGTAGATCACCGAGTCGGCGAAGACCAGCCAGCCGGCGGGCACCGTGGGCACGACCGACTGCAGGAAGAGGTGGGCCATCTGCAGGGGCAGCGTGAAGCGGAGCTCCGGCAGCGGCCCCGCGACACCCATCCACATGACCAGCGAGGTCGTGAAGAGCAACACGTGCATGCCGAAGTGCACCGGGCCGTGAGCCACCGCCAGCCCGACGAGCTTGGGCCAGTGGCTGAGGACGACGACGGCGTTGAACGCCAGCGACGCTGGCACGAGGCGCGTCACCCACCGCACGACGCGATAGCCCCGGCCCGACCCCACCACCAGGCGGGCCAACCAGGTCGGGGTGCCCAGGAGGATCATCGGGGGCACGACGAGCGAGAGCAACATGTGCTGCGCCATGTGGACGCTGTAGAGATAGCGCTCGCCGATGTCGTGCATGGGCCAGTCGGAGGCCAACCACAGCAGCAGCAGCCCACCGCAGAACCAGCGCAGCTGGCTGGCCGTGACCGCTGGCTCATCGGCTCGTGTGGCCTTCGGGCCGATCGTGCGGATGGCGTAGCGGTACAGCAGGGCGAGGCCGGCGATGAGGGCCCAGACCTCAGGATGCGGCTGCCATCGCCAGACGTCCGGAGAGGCCGCCGCCAGCATCCGCGCCTACCTCGTGATTCGCGCCGGTGGCGGGATCTTGTTCAACGGCACGCTGGTCGTGTCGTTGCCGAAGAACTGGAACGCCGTCATCATGATGGCGATGTAGACCCCCGCGGCCAGCAGGATGCCGGTGAGGAAGAACCGCCGGAACAGCAGGCTGTCGAACCGCAGGTGCATGAACCACAGGGCGACGGTCGCGAACTTGATCACCATCAGGGTCAGGAGCGAACCGATGATGAGCGCGTTGGGATGGCGGTAGCCGAGCACGATCTCGGCACCCGTGACCACCCCAAGGAAGAGGGCCACGTAGACGTACTGCAGGTCGCTCGGATGGGCATGGCCCGAACCGTGGACCGTCTCCTCGTGCGCCGCGATCGCCATGTCGAGTCTCTTCCCTACGGGTGGATGAGGTAGACGACGGTGAAGATCAGGATCCACACCACGTCGACGAAGTGCCAGTACAGACCGACGATCTCGACCGTCTCCGCCTTCTCGGTGGGGAGGTTGCCCCGCAGCGAGAGCGTGTAGAGCGACAGCAGCATGATGATGCCGATCGTCACGTGGACGCCGTGGAATCCGGTGAGCGTGTAGAAGGCCGAGCTCTGGAGGTTGGTCGTGTAGCCGAGGCCTTCCCGGACGAACGAGGTGAACTCGTAGACCTGCCCGGCCACGAAGGTGGCGCCGAGCGCCGCCGTGGTGAGGATCCAGATCCGGGCCCGGCGGTGGTCGCCCCGCTGGATGCCGGCCAACGCCAGCACCATGGTGAGCGAGCTCATCAGCAGCACGAACGAGCTCACCGACGTGAAGGGGATGTCGTAGATCTGGGAGACCTTGGGCCCGACGCCGACCGGCTTGTTCCGATAGATCAGGAACACCGAGATGAGCCCGCCGAAGAGCAGGCACTCCGAACCCAGGAAGGCCCACATGGCCAACTTCTCGTTCGACAGCCCGGTGCTCGTGTGGTGACCCTCGGACTGGTCCGGGATCGGCGCGTGGACGATGGTGTCGGTCATTGGTCGGCGTCCTCTTCGGCCTCGGCTGCACCGGCCACGACCGCTGCCGGCTCGGGCTCATGGGTGTCGTGGGTGTCGGCGTGGCCGTGGTGGCCCGCATCGGGATCGACCGACGGCTCGAGGACGAGGCCGTAGATGCCGACGAAGGTCAGCAGCCCACCGAACCCGGCCAGCCAGTAGGAGTAGATGAGACCCCAGCCGATGAACGGCAGACCGGCAGCGATGATCAGTGGCCAGTACGACGGTGACGGCAGATGGATGTTCTCGGGCGGCGTCGCCGCCGTGAACGACTCCGGATGCTCACGGCGGTGGAGCTTGTGATCGTCACCGAGCTCGTACTTCCGGTGCCACCACTCGTCGAGCGAGCTCACGGTCGGGCTGATGTCGAAGTTGTGGGCCGGAGGCGGTGACGACGTGGCCCACTCCAAGGTGCGGGCATCCCACGGGTCGGGATCGGTGACCACGTTGTTGCGACTCTTGACCACGTTGAAGATGAAGATCAGGAAGCCGACACCGATCGTGAACGCGCCGATCGACGAGAGCAGGTTCATCAGGTTCCAGCCCATGCCGTCGGCATAGGTGGCCGTGCGGCGGGGCTGACCTTGGAGGCCCAGCACGTGCATGGGCCCGAAGGTCAGGTTGAAGCCGATGAGCCAGGTGAAGAAGTGGATCTTGCCGATCTTCTCGTCGAGGCACCGGCCGAACACCTTCGGCCACCAGAAGTAGAAGCCGGCGAAGATGCCGAAGACCGAGCCACCGAAGAGCACGTAGTGGAAGTGGGCGACGATGTAGTAGGTGTCGGTCTGTTGCCAGTCCGAGGGCGAGATCGAGTGCGTCACGCCCGAGAGGCCGCCGATGGTGAACTGCGACACCAGGGCGATGGCAAAGCACATCGCCGTGGTGAACTGGAGCTTCCCGCCCCAGAGGGTCCCGATCCAGTTGAAGATCTTCACCCCTGTCGGCACCGCGATGAACATCGTCGAGAGCGAGAAGGCGGCAACGGTCACCGGGCCGGCACCCGACGCGAACATGTGGTGGGCCCAGACGCCCCAGCCCATGAAGCCGATGGCGATGCCCGAGAAGACCATGAACGGGTAGCCGAACAGTGGCTTGCGGGCGAAGACCGGTATGACCTCGGACACGATGCCGAAGGCCGGTAAGACCAGGATGTACACCTCTGGATGGCCGAAGATCCAGAACAGGTGCTGCCACATCAGCGGGTCGGCGCCCTTCTGGACCACGAAGAAGTTGCCGCCGAACAGCCGGTCGAACATCAGCAGGAACAAGGCGACGGTGATGACCGGGATGGCGAAGAGCAGCAGGAACTGCGCCACCAGCGCCATCCACGTGAAGATCGGCATGCGCATGAGCGTCATGCCCGGCGCCCGCATGTTGATGCAGGTGACGATCAGGTTGACGGCGCCGAGCAACGACGCGATGCCGGCGATCTGCAGGCCGAGGGTCCAGAAGTCGATGCCGTGACCGGGGCTGTAGAGGACGCCCGAGTTGGGCGCGTAGTTGAACCAGCCGTTGTCGGCGATCTGGTCGAGAACGGCGCCGGAGTAGAGGAACAACCCACCGAAGAGGAAGATCCAGAACGACAGGGCGTTGAGCCGGGGGAACGCGACGTCGCGCGCGCCGATCTGCAGCGGGATGAGGTAGTTGGCGAAGGCCGCCAGCATCGGCATGATCACCAGGAAGACCATGGTCGTGCCGTGCATGGTGAACGCCTGGTTGTAACGCTCGGGCGAGAGCACCTGGCCGTTGGGTTGAGCCAGCTGGGCCCGGATGAGCAGGGCCTCGAGGCCGCCGATCGCAAAGAAGGTGAGTGCGGTCGCGCCGTAGAGGATGCCGATCCGCTTGTGGTCGACGGTGGTGATCCACGACCGCCAGCCGGTGGTCGACGTCGGCCGCCGGAACGAGCCGAGGGGTTGGCGAACCTCGTCGTCGCCGGCAGTGAGCTCGAGGAGCGGGCGTTCTTCGGTGAGGGCCATCGCTACTTCAGCGTCTCCAGGTAGGCGTACAGGCGGTCGATCTCGGCTTCGGACAGCTGGCCGATGCGCATGAGCGAGCCAGCCTTTCGCTGCGGGTTGCGCAGCCAGGCCTCGACCTCGTTGCGGTCATCGAGGTTGTAGATGCACCCGGCGAAGCAGTCACGGCTGAAGAGGTGGGTCAGGTTGGGCGCCGACGGCGAATCGGCCGCCACTGTCTGGTACTCGCCGTCGACCTGGTGGCAGCCCGAGCAACCCTTCTGGGCGAACAGGTCGTAACCCTCGGCGGCCAGGCCCGAGGTGGGCTTGGTCGGTTTCGTCTGCATGTGGGCGACCCAGTCGGCCCAGCCCGCCTTGTCGTGGGCCACGACCTTGAGCCGCATGTTGGCATGCGAGATGCCGCAGAACTCGGCGCACTGGCCGGAGTAGACGCCGGGATGGTCGGCCTCCAGCTTCCAGTCGTGGACCCGGCCGGGGACGACGTCCTTCTTGCCGTTGAGTCGGGGGGCCCAGAACGAGTGGATGACGTCCTTGGAGTCGAGCTTGAGGGCGACGGGCACGCCGGCCGGGATGTGCAGCTCGTTGGCGGTGATGATCGGGTCGCTGATGCCGAACTTCGACTGGGCTTGGTAGGTGTACGACCACCAGTACTTCTGGCCGGTCACCTCGACCTGGAGGGCGTTCTTCGGAACCTCGCTGAGGTCGAAGATCACCGGCACGGTGAAGACACCGACCGCACCGAGGATGATCGCCGGAAGGATCGTCCACCCCAGCTCGAGCCGGGTGTTGCCGTGCAACTGCTCGGGGAAGTCCTCGTCGCCGGGGCGGCGGCGGAACTTGACGATTGCGAAGAGGACGAGTCCCTGCACGAGGCAGAACACCGCGACCGCGATCAGGAAGACCGGGTTGAACAGGTGGTCGATCTTGCGGGCGTACGGCCCTTCCGGCTTCAGCGTGTCCTGCGGCGCGTTCGACGCGCAGGCCGATAGGAGCAGCGACAGCGCGAGGACCGGCACCAGCCGGAGCCCCTTCCGCCGTCGAGCCGCGGGGAGGCGGGTCACGGGTGGGTCTCCTCGGCGTTGGCGACGTGCTCCGACTTGTGCTCGGCGTCGTGCTTCTCGATGTGGCGCTCACCGTGCACGAGTCCGACGATGCCACCAGCAAGGAGGGCGACAGCCCCCAGCACCACGACGGCAGTCAGGACCGACGAAGCGGCCGTCGGCTTGAACGAGATCAAGGTGGCGAGCGACAGCACGACGAGCGCCAGCCCGATGGCGGCGATGACCGAGCCGTTCTTGGGCAGGGCCAGCAGCACCCGCGAGAAGCTCAGGACGATGAAGGCGACGCCGAGGGCGGCGACGACCGGCACCTCCAGCGGGAACATCAGCTGGTTGCGGAGCTTGCGGTTGTGCTCGTGGTCCCCAGTCGCCCGCTCGGCCCATCCCTGGACCAGCCATTCGAGGAACACCAGCGCCAGCACGCCGAGGCCGGCGTAGAGGAGGGCACCGTGGCTAGCGAGACCGATCAGCGAGAGCCCGGCACCGAAGGCCGCCAAGGGCGGCCAGAAGGCAGGAAGCGACCGGCGGGCCGGCACCTCGGCCGCGGCTGGGTCAGCAGTCGCCGCGACGTCACCATCGCCGGTTGCCACCGACACCAGGCCGAGAAGGAAGGCCCCGGCCGAGATCGTGCCGAGCACGAACGCGCCGAACCATTCGAAGTCGCTGCCGAGGGCGAAGGCCCAGGCGGCGAAGAACGCCAGCGTGGACACGCCGAACCACAGCTTGCCGCCGGTGGTGGTCATGACGTCGGCCCTCCTGCGAGGAACCAGAGGCACCACCAGACGGCGATGCCGGCGACGACTGCGAAGTGCCAGAAGGCGGTGGCGCTGGCGACGAACTCGGCGTTGCGAGCATGGAACTGGCCTCCGAAGACGCGGAAGCCCATCACCACGAAGAGCAGCATGGCGGCGACGACCACGAACAGGTGCACCGCCGAGATGGCATAGACGTAGCTGGCGTAGTTGTCGGCCCCGGCGACCAGGTGGAGCTGGCCCCAGCAGAAGCTGAGCCCGTTGATGAAGGCGGCGCCGAGCATCAGGGTGACCCCCACCGCCACGTAGGCCTGGCGACGCTCGTTGGCCTTGATGGCCGACACCGCCCACTGGGCGGTGAACGACGACAGGAACAAGGCTGAGTAGGTGATGGCCAGCGCGGCGTTGGGCAAGGTCCCGGCCTCGGGCGCCCAGGTGCCGCCGGCGTGGACGGTGGCGTTGCGGGCCGAGAAGTAGGCGGCCAGCAGCCCACCGAACAACGTCACGCCGGCGACGATGACCAGCATCGTCCCGACCAGCATCACGTTGCGGCGCTCGGGGAGCGGGGGCGCCGGCAGCTCGAGGACAGCCGTCATGCATCTACCTCGTCGAGGAGCGGGGTCGGCGAGGTCACGGGGGGCACCGGTGCCGAGAAGTTCGAGGGCGGGGGCGGCGACGTGGTCGACCACTCGAGCGTGTGCCCACCCCACGGGTCAGCCTCCGCCCGCTGACCCTTGCGCAGGCCAGCGGCGAGCAGCGACAGCACCACGACGACCGCGCCGAGGGCCACCAGCCCGCCACCGATGGCGCTGACCGCGTTGAGGGCCCGCGCGCCGCTGGACCCGAAGTGCGTGGCCCGCAGCGGCACGTCGTTGGCCATGCCGTTGACCAGGTCGGGCGCCGCCAGCACCAGCGTGCCGACGAACGTGGTGACGAACGCCAGGGCGCCGGCCGCCTCGCTCAGCACCACGCCGTACAGCTTGGGAGCCCACCACCAGATCGCCGCCAAGGCGCCGAGCCACGCCGCGCCGGTGAGCACGAGGTGGACCTGAGCCGCCTCCCACACCGTGCCCCGCAGGTCGAGCCCGTCGATGACCGACAGGGCGCCGACGGCTGCTCCGGCAAGCAGGAGCAGCACGCTGCCCATGGCGAGGAGCAGGGCCGCGCGGGGCGCCGGCCGGCCGTTGCGCAGGCTGTCAGCCAGGAGGCCGAGCAGGGCGAGCGGCGGCACGATCGCGGCCAGGCCGATGGCGACGTAGAGGAAGTCGTCGAAGCTCGACGGCACCTGGGCCCAGGCCCCGAGGCCGACGACCCCGAGCAGGCCGACGATGACCATGCTGGTGCCGCGACGGCGCAGCTTGCGCCCCGACACGACCGGCACGATCTCGAGGGCGACGCCAGCCGCGGGGACGGCGACCAGGTACACCTGGGGAACGCTGAACATCCACCCGATGGCGCCATAGTCGTTCAGGTCGTAGCTGCCACCGAAGTGGTGGGTGACGTAGAGGATGGCCAGCCGCGCCAGCAGCACCGGGGCGGTGAGCAGGGTGAGGCTGCCGCCCACGACGACCGACCAGGTGAAGGCGGGCACGTCTCCCAGCGCCATCCCCCCGGCGCGCATGGTGAGTGCAGTGGTCAGGACGCTGACCAGGCCCAAGAGCGTGGCCACGGTGAGGCCAGCCAGGGCCAGCAGGTGGAGATCGACGGCGGCCGGCTGACCACCCGAGGGGCCGCCATTGGCCAGATAGGCGCCGATCAGCAAGCCGCCGGACACGACGTAGGACCAGTAGGCGGTGGCGGATCCCCGGGGGAAGGCGATCTCGGGCGAGCCGACCTGGAGCGGCACGATGAACGTGGCGATCCCCAACAGGAGCGGGACGAGGAACAGCCACAGGGCCACCTCGCCGTGGAACGTGTACGCCTGGGCGAACGAGCCGGCGGTCAGCACGTCGAAGCCGTTGCTCACCCGCTCCACGGCGAGGAGCTCGCCGATCACCCCGCCAACCAGCAGGAACAGGAGAGCGGTGGCGATGTAGAGCCGACCGATCCGCTTGTGGTCTGAGGTGCTGAGCCACCCCGCAAGGCCGGCGCGGTCGGCCGGAGCCCCGGCCGTGGCGGCCGCGGCCTGAGGCGCGGGTCTGGTTTCGGTCATGGCCATGAGCGTGCGGTGAACCTCGGGTCGACCGTCAGGGAGCCGCGGCGGACAATAGCCAGACCGGCGTGACGAGGAAGAAACAGCGTCACAGGCCCGACCGCAGGAGCTGGTCGAGCGCGATCGCCCCGAACAGGAGCGAGATGTAGGTGATCGACCAGCCGAACAGCTGCATGGCCGCCTGCGGGGTCTGCCGGCGCAGCAGGCGGAACGCGAACCAGGCGAACACCCCGCCGAGCACCAGGGCCAAGCCGTCGTAGACCAGCCCCATGTCGGCGACCGGGCCGAAGACCAGGCTGAGGGCCCACAGGAGCAACGTGTAGCGGACGATCCGGACGCCGGTGGTCCGCATGCTCGCCACCACCGGGAGCATCGGCACATCGGCAGCGGCGTAGTCGTCGCGGTAGCGCACGGCGAGCGCCCAGAAGTGCGGCGGGGTCCAGACGAAGATGATGGCGAACAGCACCACCGGGGCCCACGACAGCGAATCGCGGACTGCCGCCCATCCGACCAACACCGGGACCGCTCCGGCCGCGCCGCCGATGACGATGTTGTGGGTCGAGGTCCGCTTCAGCCACAGCGTGTAGACGAAGACGTAGAAGAGGGTGGCGCTGATGGCGAGCACCGCACTCAGCAGGTTGACCGCCGTCCACAGGAGGACGAAGGCGGCGATCTCGAGCCCGATGGCGAAGCGAAGCGCTTGTCGCGGGGTCACTGCGCCGGTCACCAGCGGGCGATGACGGGTGCGCTTCATGAGCCGGTCGATGTCGCGGTCGACGTACATGTTGATGGCGTTGGCGCCGCCGGCGGCCAGCGTCCCACCGATGACCGTGGCGAGCACGAGGGTGATCGCCGGCAGCCCCCGCTCGGCCACGACCATGGTCGGAACCGTGGTCACCAGCAGCAACTCGATGATCCGGGGCTTGGTCAGGGCGACGTAGGCACCCACCCGGCCGCCGAGGCGCGCGGGGACGGTGAGAGCCTGCAACTGCACGGGGTCGGAGCCTACGGGAGGGGGGTCGAGCCGTACGATTCCGCCATGCGCCTGTCCCCCACCACGTACCGGCGCGTCACCTTCTGGGTGTTGGCGTCGCTCGCGGTGATCGTGGTGACCGGTGCCGCAGTGCGCCTTTCGGGGTCCGGCCTGGGCTGCACCGACTGGCCCAACTGCGAGCGGGGCCGCCTGGCGCCGGCCGAGATCAGCGACGCCCCCGCCATGATCGAGTTCACCAACCGGATGGTCACCGGGATCGTCTCGGCGGCGGTGATCGTGGCGGTGCTGGGCGCTCGGCGGCGCCGGCCCCGCCGGCCGGATCTCGAGCTGCTCGCGTGGGGGTTGGTGGTCGGGGTGGTGGCCCAGATCCTCCTCGGTGGCCTGGTCGTGCTGTTCGACCTCTCGCCCCGCCTGGTGATGGGACATTTCGCCCTCTCCATGCTCATCGTCTGGGACGCCGTCGTGCTCCACCACCGGGCCGGCCTCCCCGACCCCGGCGAGCTCGGTGCACAGACGGGCCCTCCGGGCCCGTCTGTGCATCCGGTTCGGGCGGGGGGCGGACTGCTGCGCCCGCTGGCCCGGCTGGTGGTGGCCGCCGCGGGGATCGTGGTGTTCACCGGGACGGTCGTCACCGCTGCCGGCCCACACGCCGGCGACTCGCAGGCGGCCCGTCTCGACCTCGCCATCCACGACGTGGCCCGGATCCACGGGCTGGCGGTGGTGGTCCTCGTCGGCCTGACATTGGCGTTCCGGAAGGTGGCCGCCGACGAAGCCGCCCCGCCGGCAGTGCGCACAGCTGGGCGGGTGCTGTTCATCGTGCTGCTGGCCCAGGCCGCGGTGGGCTACACGCAGTACTTCACCGGGGTGCCGGCGCTGCTGGTGGGCGTGCACATCTGCGGCGCCCTTGCCGTCTGGATCGCCGCCACCCGGCTCCCCCTGGTCGTTGCCGCGCCGGTCAGCAGCGGCGAGCTCGTGGCTGCGACATGAGCAACCCCGCGCCGGCCGAGGTCGACCGTCCCGACATCGACGAGGTCGTCGAGCCCGACATCCCGTGGATCGTCCTGGTGTGGAACGACCCGATCAACCTGATGTCGTACGTCACCTTCGTCCTCCAGAAGCTGTTCGGCTACGACCTCGAGAAGGCCACCCAGCTCATGCTCGACGTCCACCACAAGGGCCGGGCCGTCGTGGCCAGCGGCAACCGGGAGAAGTGCGAGCTCGACGTGTTCCGCCTTCATGAGCACGGCCTGTGGGCCACCATGCAGCACGACACCTGATGGCGCTCTTCGACAACCGCCGCGTACGACGGACGCGCAAGGGCGACTTCGAGGTCCGGCTGTCGGCCGACGAGCGCGACCTGCTCCGGTCGGTCGCCCCCCAGCTGCGGAGCCTGCTCGACGGCGATCTCGACGATCCCGGGCTGCGCCGGCTGTTCCCGGCGGCGTATGCGCACGACGCCGAGCTCGACGCCGAGTACCACGCCATGGTCAGGGACGACCTGGCCGATCGGCGCCGGGCCTCGGTCGAGATCCTCGTCGACACCGTCGATGCCACCCGCCTCGACGAGGAGCAGCTGCTCGCCTGGATGGGTGCGGTCAACGACCTGCGACTGGTGCTCGGCACCCGGCTCGACGTCTCCGAGGACATGGACCTCGTCCCCGACCCGGGCGATCCCGATGCCGGGCTGCTGTCGCTGTACGGCTACCTCGGGTATCTCCTGGAGACGCTCATCGAGGCGGTCAACAACTGATCAGGGTCCGGTGCGACGTACGCTCACCACGGCGCACTGCCGCGCCGGGCCCCCATCGTCCAGCGGCCCAGGACGCCGCCCTTTCAAGGCGGTAACACGGGTTCGAATCCCGTTGGGGGTGCCTCGTCGTCGACCACCGAGCTTCGACCGCAGCCGGGTTGCCCAGCGCGGCTACCGTAGAGGTCCGCCTTCGGGCGGATGCAACACGGTCCCGTGGTGCAGTTTGGAGTGCACGCCGGCCTGTCAAGCCGGAGGTCGCGGGTTCAAATCCCGTCGGGACCGCGGTCGAGTAGCTCAGTCGGCAGAGCGCGCGCCTGAAAAGCGCGAGGTCACCGGATCGACGCCGGTCTCGACCACTCGGAGTACGCGAAAGGGCCGCCCCTCGGGGGCGGCCCTTCCTCGGTCTCGCGATCGACGACGTGCGGAAGGGGGCTTACGCCTCCTCGACGCTCATCTCCTCGAGGCAGCGGCGGATCTCCGACGCCCGGAAGCGGCGGTGGCCGCCGAGGGTGCGGATCGCCGTGAGCTTGCCGGCGCGAGCCCAGCGAGTCACGGTCTTGGGGTTGACCCGGAACAGCTGCGCCACCTCTGAGGGGGTGAGCAGCGTCTCCGGAGCGTCGAGGTCATCGGACGTGGCCATGCTGTGATCTCCGTTGTGTGGTGGCGGGTGCGTCGAGATCGGTGTCTGGCAGGGACGTGCCATGTCCGATTCATCCCTGAACATACGGACCGCCCGAACTTCGGGAAATGGCCCGATCGGACTATTCGACCGGACAAATGGGCTAGTTGAGTGTCAACGTGCGCTGCCGGCCCGGGAGCTCGGGGCAGGATGTCGGCGTGCCCGATGACCTCGCCCGTCGCGTCCACCAGACCGCCCACCTGACCGGGGAGTTCACCCTCCGTTCGGGGCAGACGAGCACCGAGTACTTCGACAAGTACCTGTTCGAGTCGGATCCCTCGCTGCTGTGGGAGATCGCCACGGCCATGGCCGCCCTGGTGCCCGACGGCGTCGACGCCCTCGCCGGCCTCGAGCTCGGCGGCGTCCCCGTCGCCACCGCCCTGTCGCAGGTCACCGGCCTCCCTTGCCTGTTCGTGCGCAAGCAGGCCAAGGACTACGGGACCTGCCGGCTGGCCGAGGGCGGCGAGATCGCCGGGCGGCGGCTGCTCGTCGTGGAGGACGTGGTGACCACCGGCGGCCAGGTGCTGGCCTCGTGCGGCGACCTGCGCGCCCTGGGTGCCACCGTCGACACCGTGCTGTGCGTCATCGACCGCGAGGCGGGGGGCACCGAGGCGTTCGCCGCCATCGGCCTCGAGCTGCGGGCCCTCTTCACCATGACCCAGCTGAAGACGGCGGCAACTCCGAGTTCTGGGCAGTAACGATCGGATAGCGAGCGCCAGCGTCCAGAACTCGGGGGCTCCGGCCGGATCAGTCGACGAGCTGGACGTCGCCCCGGCCGGCGACGATCTCGCCGATGTGGGCAGCACCCTGGTGCCCGGATTCGCGGAGCAGGTCGAGGGTCTTGTAGAGGTCGCCGGGCGGCACCACCACGACCATCCCGATGCCGAGGTTGAACACCCTGGCCATCTCCTCCTTGCTGACGTCCCCCAGGTGCTGGATCTCGCCGAAGATCCGGGGCGTCTCCCAGTTGCGCCGCCAGATGACGGCGTCGGCATCGGCGGGAAGGGCCCGGTTGACGTTGCCGACCATGCCGCCACCGGTGATGTGCGACACGGCCCGCACATCGACCTTGCGGAGCAGGCGCTGGATGGCCGGCGAGTAGATCACCGATGGCTGGAGGAGCTCGTCGGCCAGGCTGTGGCCGGCGCCGTCGAAGGCGGGGTCGTCGAGCGACCGGCCCGCGACCTCGAGCAGCACCCGGCGGGCCAGTGAGTAGCCGTTCGACCGCAGCCCTGGTGACGGGATGCCAATCAGAAGGTCGCCGACCTCGACCCGGTCGCCGCTGATGATCCGGTCGCGCTCGGCGACGCCGACCGCGAAGCCGACGAGGTCGAAGTCGCCGGGATCCATCGAGCCCGGGTGCTCGGCCATCTCGCCACCGATCAGGGCACACCCCGCCTCGCGGCAGCCGACCACGACCCCGTGCACGAGCTGCTCGACATGGTCGGGGTCGAGACGGCCCACCGCGATGTAGTCGAGGAAGAAGAGCGGCTCGGCGCCCTGGCAGGCCAGGTCGTCGACGCACATGGCCACGAGATCGACGCCGATGGTGTCGAAGCGCCCGGTCGCCTGGGCCAGCAACGCCTTGGTGCCCACCCCGTCGGTGCTGGCCACCAGCACCGGGTCCTTCCAGCGCTTGGGGTCCATGGCGAACAGCCCACCGAACCCGCCGATGTCACCGATCACCTCGGGCCGGTACGTCGAGCGAACCTTGTCCTTGATCCGGCGGACGGCCTGCTCGCCAGCGTCGATGGAGACGCCGGCGCCTTCGTAGGTCTCTCCCATGGCTTAGTTGGGATCGAGCACGAGGCGCTCGAGATCCGACGCGGGCATCTCGTTCTTCTCGAGCACGTCCTTGCGGAGGTTGACCGGCACCTCGACGGGATAGTCGTTGGTGAGACATGCCGTGCAGAACCCGGCGTTGACCGCACCGGTGGCATCGAGCAGGCGGTCGATGGTGAGATAGGCCAGCGAGTTCACGCCGAGGTAGTCGCGGATCTCCTCGATCTCGAGATTGGCGGCTAGGAGCTCCGACCGGTCGCCGGTGTCCATCCCGTAGAAGCAGGGCCAGCGGTACGGCGGGCTCATGATCCGTAGGTGGATCTCGGCGGCGCCAGCCTCCCAGAGCATGCGGAGCGTCTCTCGCAGCGTGGTCCCGCGGACGATCGAATCCTCGACGACGACCAGTCGATTGCCGGCGATGTTCTCGCGTAGGGGGTTGAGCTTCATGCGCACGCCATTGCGGCGCAGCTCTTGCGTCGGCGCGATGAACGTACGGCCGATGTATCGGTTGCGGACCAGCCCGTCGCCGTAGGGAATGCCCGACGCCCGAGCAAAGCCCTGGGCACCCGGGATGCCGCCTTCCGGGACGGGTATCACGAGGTCGGCCTCGACCGGGGCCTGCTCGGCGAGCATCTCGCCCATCCGTTGGCGGGCGACGTGCATGTTCTGGCCGTACAGGCGAGTGTCCGGCCGGGCGAAGTAGACGAACTCGAACAGGCACAGCCGAGGGTCGATGCGAGCCTCGGGGAACGGTCGCATCGAACGCACGCCGTCGGCGTCGATGATCACCATCTCGCCGGGATCGAGCTCCCGGACCATGTGGGCGCCGACCACGTCCAGCGCCGGCGTCTCGGAGGCCAGCACCCAACCGGTCTCGAGCTTGCCGAGGCAGAGCGGGCGGAAGCCGTTTGGATCGCGCACGCCGATCACCCGCTGGCCGTCGAGGAGGACGAGCGAGAACGCCCCCTCCAAACGGGGGAGCACCGTCATCAGTGCCGCTGGCAGATCGGCAGCACGCTCCTGGAGCTCGTGCTCGAGGAGCTCAGCGACCAGGTCGCTGTCGCTGGACACCGTGCCCGGGAGCATGCCTGCCTCGGCGGCAAGCGCCTCGGTGTTGACCAGGTTGCCGTTGTGGCCCAGCGCCACCTGGTGCTCGCCCACCGAGCGGAACACCGGCTGGGCGTTGCGCCACGTGCTGGAGCCCGTCGTCGAGTACCTGGTGTGGCCGATGGCGAGGTTGCCCGGGAGCGCGGCCAGGCGGCGCTCGTTGAAGACGTTGGAGACAAGGCCCATGTCCTTGTCGACGAAGACCGTGTCACCGTCGCTCACCGCCATGCCTGCGGACTCCTGGCCGCGGTGCTGGAGGGCGTACAGCCCGAGGTAGGTCAGGTGGGCGACGGGCAGACCGGGGGCGTAGACACCGAAGACCCCGCAAGCCTCCTTCGGCGAATCAGCGTCGTCGCGGGAGGACACAGCTCTCATGGTGCCACGCCCGCGACGGTTTTCATCGCTTGGTGGCCCGGCGCAGCACGGGCGGATGGTGACGGCGCGGCGACATCCGGTCCGACGACCACGGAGCGGGCGGGGCGTTGACCAAGGCGGCCAGTCCGACCAGGGCGGCGTCGTAGTTCACCCGCCAGCCGGAGAAGTCGAGCCAGGCCTCCTCGACGTCGGCCCTGAGGGGAACGCCAGCCGCGCCCAGCTCGTCGCGGGCGGCCTCCCACTCGGCCCTGGTGACGGAGATGGCATCGCCGCGCACGGGCGCCGGGTCGTACGGCAACGAGAAGTAGTCAGCGACCCGCCGGAGCGATACGTAGCCGGCCCTGATGCAGAGATCGGCCGCCGGTTGGTGGGGCGCATCGACGGTGCTCGAGAGGAGGCTGGCGCCGTCGAGCACCGCGCCGGCCGCGGTGATCCAGCTGCGCTCGGGTACGGGGGACCGGAAGAACGGCAGCGCCGGCGACGACGTGTGCGACTCCTCGATGTCGACGAAGCCCTGCGTCCATCGGTCCCAGACCTGGTCCTCGAGGGCCTCGAGACCGCGGATGCGATGGAAGCGCACCAGCAGCTCGACGCCCGTTGGCGGCGCCCCGGCCTGGATGAAGCCGAGGCCCACCAGCACCTCCCGGCGTTGGAAGGCGGCGTACATCGAGGGCAGATAGGTGATGAGCAGTGCCAGCAGGAAGAGGCCGAGGCCCGCCTCGGCGAAGGCGGCCGACTGCTGGGCGGCGCCGTGCACGGGGACGAAGCCGAGCGTGGTCATCGCCGAGCCACTGGCCTCGTAGGCATGCTCGATCGACCCGATGCCGAGGCCCCAGAAGACCAGGGTGAAGCCGCCGAGGACGAGCACGAGCCAGGTGACCACCGTGGCGAGGAGCGACATGGGCGCGTAGAACGCAAGGACGTGCTCCGCGGCGGGCGACGAGCGGGCCAGGCGACGGCGGGCGGAGATCAGCCGGCGCATGACGAGGAACACGACCCGCGTCAGGCGAACCGGAATGCCCCTCGGCACCACCACCGTCGAGACGGCCGAGAGCACCGTCAATGCGACGACGACCACGCCGGCGGCGATCGCCAACCCGTCGACGAGCATGCCGACCGCCGCTATTCGTGGAGGGCGCCGGCCGCCATCGCCGCCGGCAGCCGGTCGCGGTAGGTGCGCACGACGTCGGCCACCGCCAGGTCGACGAGGCCCTCCACGACCAGGTCGGCACCGCCGGCGACGCCGAGCTCGCTGCAGTCGGCCCCAGCTTCGGCAGAGCGGCGGCGGAGCTCACCCAGGCTGTCGGGGGCCACGCAGGCCAGCACTCGGCCCGGCGCCTCGCTGAACAGGGCAGCGGCGTCGATCCCGCGCAGGTTGGCGCCCACGCCGGAGCGGGCCACCATCTCGCCGAGACACGTGGCCAGCCCGCCGTCGGCGATGTCGTGCACACCCTCGAGCAGGCCGTCGAGCACGAGGCCGCGCACGAGGGCAGCGACGTTCGACACCGCCCGGAGGTCGAGCTCGGCAGTGACCTCCCCGAGGAGCACGATGCTGGCGCCATCGACCAGGTGCACGCCGGGCGGGCGCCGGTCGAGCCGATCGACCATGCCCAACAAGCCCACCACCGGCGTCGGATCGATGTCACGACCGCGGCTCTCGTTGTAGAGGCTGACGTTGCCGCCGACCACCGGGATGCCGAACGCCCGGCATGCCTCACTCATCCCGTCGATGGCATCGGAGAGCTGGCGCATGACCTCGGGATGCTCGGGGTTGCCGAAGTTGAGGCAGTTGACGAGGGCCAAGGGGCGGGCGCCGACACATGCCAGGTTGAGCACCGACTCGCACACCACCATCTCGGCGCCGACGAAGGAGTCGGCCGCACACCATCGATGGTTCCCGTCGGTGGTGAGGGCGAGGGCCCGGCCGGTGTCCGTACCAGTGGTCGGATGCTTCAACCGCAGCACGGTCGCGTCCCCGCCCGGTCCCTCGACCGTGTTGAGGAACAGCTGCGAGTCATATTGGGAGGAGACCCACGACATGTCGCAGAGGCTGTCGAGCAGGGCCTGCTGGGGATCGCTGGGCACCTCGACGGCGAACGGGCGGCGCGGTGGCGCGACGGCGAGCGGCCGTTCGTGGATCGGCACGTCGTCGGCGAAGGTGGTCGGCAGGTCGGCGAGGACCTCGCCACCGAAGCCACGAACCACCCGGTAGCGACCGGTGTCGGTCACCCGCCCGATCACGGTGGCCTGGACCTCCCACCGCTCGCACAGCGACACGACGGCGTCGAGATCCTCTGGCGTGACGATGGCCAGCATCCGCTCCTGGCTCTCGCTGGTCATGATCTCCCAGGGCTCCATGCCCGGCTCGCGCAGCGGGACGACCGTCACGTCGACATCCATCCCGCTCTCGCCCTTGCCGGCCGTCTCGCTGGTGGCGCCGGTGATGCCGGCGGCGCCGAGGTCCTGGACACCGACGGCGAGGCCGGCGTCGAGGAGGGTCAGGCAGGCCTCGATGAGGCGCTTCTCCTCGAACGGGTCACCGACCTGGACCGCCGGCCGCTTGGCCTGCTCGGCGCCGTCGTCGCTGAAGCCCTCGCTGGCCATGCTGGCGCCACCGATGCCATCGCGGCCGGTCGACGAACCGAGCAGGACGGCGAGGTTGCCGACGCCCGAGGCACGGGCCAGCACCAGGCGCTCGACGGGCAGCAGACCGAGGCACAGCACGTTGACGAGGGGGTTCTCGGCATAGGTCTCGTCGAAGACGACCTCGCCACCGACCGTCGGCACGCCGACGGCGTTGCCGTAGCCCGACACGCCGCTCACGATCCCCTCCAGCAGCCAGCGGCTGCGGGGGTCGTCGAGGGGGCCGACGCGCAACGGGTCCATGACCGCGATCGGCCGGGCGCCCACGCTGAAGATGTCGCGCAGGATCCCGCCGGCGCCGGTGGCCGCCCCCTGGTAGGGCTCGAGGGCGGAGGGGTGGTTGTGGCTCTCGATCCGTATGGCCGCGGCGATGCCGTCGCCGACGTCGACCACGCCGGCGCCCTCGCCCGGCCCCACGAGGACGTGCTCGCCGGTCGTCGGGAAGCGGCGCAGGTGGACCTTCGACGACTTGTAGGAGCAGTGCTCCGACCACATCACCGCGTACATGGCCAGCTCGAGGTGGTTCGGCTCCCGGCCGAGGACCTGCTCGATCTCGCGGTATTCGGCGTCGGTCAACCCCAGCGAGCGATGCAGCGCCTCCGTCACGTCCTCACGGTAGGCGGCGCCGGGGTCGCGCTGGTCCACCACTGCCAACCACTATCGGCCTGATTGCAATTGGCAAATGGAACGTGCCACATTTGGCTCTATGGCAGAGGACAAGAAGCGCGTCGTCACCGAAGGTCACAAGGCGGCAATGGCCGAAGGGCGCACCCAGGGACGAGCCGTCTCCGCCTACCTCGAGGTGCTCGAGCACCATCGGCCGAAGCGGGGCCGGAAGCGCACGCCCGAGTCGATCGACCGCCGCCTCGCCGCCATCGACCAGGACCTTTCCAGTGCCAACCCGATCAAGCGGCTCTCCTTGATCCAGGAGCGACTCGACCTGATCAAGGAGAAGGAGGCCATGGCCGAGACCGTCGACATCACCACCTTCGAGAACGACTTCGTCGCCGCCGCCAAGGCCTACAGCGACCGCAAGGGCATCAGCTACGCCGCCTGGAAGGAGCTCGGCGTCCCCGCCGAGGTCCTCAAGCGGGCCGGCATCTCCCGCTAAGGCAAACACCCTTCGTTCTTTGGCGACTCGTGGGCCCATCAGGCCCACGAGTCGCCAAAGAA
Source organism: Acidobacteriota bacterium (assembly GCA_019510095.1). Lineage (GTDB taxonomy): Bacteria > Actinomycetota > Acidimicrobiia > Acidimicrobiales > CADCSY01 > JAEKLB01. Next base: position 33,127 of record JAEKLB010000030.1, read on the forward strand.
CGGGATCAGACCTGAGCCTTGGCGGCAGCGGTCAGGAGGGAGCGGAGGAGGGGCTGGCCGTCGGTGGAGCCGAGGAGCGGGTGGCAGGCCCGCTCGGGATGGGGCATGAGGCCCACCACGTTGCGGCCCTCGCTACAGATGCCGGCGATGTCGTCGATCGAGCCGTTGGGGTTCTCGACGTAGCGCAGCACGATCCGGTCGTCGCCCTGGAGCTCGGCCAGGGTCTCCGGCGAGCACGTGTAGTTGCCCTCGAAGTGGTTGACCGGCACCCGGAGGATGGACCCCGCCTCGGCATCGGAGGTGAGCACGCTGTTGGTGCTGTCGACCCGCAGCGACACGGTGGTGCACAGGAACTTGAGCCCACGGTTCTTCTGCAGCGCACCGGGGAGCAGGCCGGCCTCGGTGAGCACCTGGAAGCCGTTGCAGATCCCGACGACCGGGCCGCCGGCGGCGGCGAAGGCGGCCACCGCGCCCATGACCGGGGAGAAGCGGGCGATCGCGCCAGGGCGGAGGTAGTCGCCGTGGGCGAACCCACCGGGGACGATCACCGCGTCGGCGTCGCCGATGGTGGCGTCGCCGTGCCACAGCACCTCGGCGTCCCCTCCCAACAGGCGAATCGACTCGATGGCGTCCTGCTCGCAGTTCGAGCCGGGAAACAGAACGACGCCGACCTTCGTCATGAGATCGTGATCACCGCGTCCTCGATGACCGGGTTGGTGAGAAACCGCTTGCACATCTCCTCGACCTCGCCGCGCGCGGCGGCCTCGTCGGCGGCCTCGACGGTGAAGCGGATCGACTTCCCCACGGTGACGCCGCTCACGCCGTGGAAGCCCAGCGTCGGCAACGACCGCTCGATGGTTGCGCCCTGCGGGTCGGCGATGCCGGGCCGGTG
>JAEKLB010000013.1 GCA_019510095.1 Acidobacteriota bacterium
AGGTTGTCGATGAGTCGTGCTGAGCCCGAGCGTAGGCGGGCGGCGAGCAGGAGTCGAACGTCCCCCTCCAACCGCTCTGGCTCCTCCAGTGTGCCAGGGTCGACGGCCGCTGTGTAGTCCACCTCGAACAGGGGGCTGGCGGCCACCACGGCGGCGATGCGCTCCCGGACCACGCGGGGGTCGCGCTCCCCCGCCTGGATCAGCGCGGCACCCGCTTCCAGGGCCTGGTGGAGGACGGGGGCAGCCGCCCGCTCCTCCCCGTCGAGGAAGGCATTGCGGCTGGACAGGGCCAGGCCGTCGGGGTCACGGGCCGTCTCGCAGGCCACGATCTCGACCGGGAACGACAGGTCGGCGGCCATCCGTCTGACCACCGCCAGCTGCTGGAAGTCCTTCTCGCCGAAGTAGGCCCGGCACCGGCCGGTCATGGCGAACAGCTTGGCCACCACCGTCGCCACCCCGTCGAAGTGGCCGGGGCGGCTGGCGCCCTCGAGCACCTCGGTCATCGAGCCCGCCACCGACACCTTCGTCAGCGACCCGTCGCCGTACATCTCCTGGACGGTCGGGGCCAGGACGTAGGAGGCACCCGCCGCCTCGGCCAGGACGCAGTCGGCGTCGAGCGTCCTCGGGTACCGGTCGAGATCCTCGCCCGCCCCGAACTGCAACGGGTTCACGAACACGGTCACCACCACGACATCGTTCTCGGCGGCGGCGCGGGAGATCAGGCTCCCGTGCCCGGCATGGAGGGCGCCCATGGTCGGTACCAGGCCAACAGTGCGGCCGGCCCGGCGCTCGGCGTCGAGGGCGTCGGAGAGCTCGGCGACCCGGTGGAGCACTTGCAGCGTCACTTCGCTCCCGGCTCGGCCGGCGGCACCAGGCGGGCGGCAAGGGCGGCCATGGCCTCGTAGCCGGCCTGCTCCTCGACCGGGATGGCGTCGAAGTGGCGGCGCACGGTGGTCCAGTCGCCCCGCCGGACCGGGCCGGTGAGGGCGGCCGCCGGGCCCAGTCGCTGCACGTTGTCGACGGTGCCCCGCACCAGGTCGAAGTAGGCCTCCAAGGGAACCCCGGCAACGGCCGCGACCCGCTCGACCTGACCGAGCAGCGCCACGAGATGGTTGGAAGCGATGACGGCGGCGGCGTGATAAGCGGCGCGTGCTCCGTCCCGAACGAGGACGGGGCGTCCACCCAGATCGGTCACGGCGGTGGCGACGATGGGATCGCCGGCCACCGCGAACCAGGCACCGACCAGGCTGGTGTCGCCCGACGGGATGCTCCGCAGCGGGTGCAGGGAGGCCCGCTTGGCATGGGGCTCGAGCACGTCGAGGCCCAGCGCCCCGGCGAGATGGGCGACGACGGTGCCGACGACTGGCGTGACGACAGCAGCGACCTCGGCGACCGCCGCGTCGGGGGTGGCGATCACCAAGAGGTCGACGCCGTAGGCGGCGCCGGTCAGGTCGTGGCCGTGGCGCAACGACTCCCGCGGTTCCCAGCCGGCGGCGACCAGCCCCCGGAGCAACGCTGTCCCGGCGCGGCCGGGCCCAATCACTCGGATGCTGGGCATGGCTCGCGAACGCTAGCGACGCGCGTCGGCCACCTCGCCAACGAAGGCCTTCCACGCCAGATAGCCGTCGACCAGGTCAGTCGCTCGTGTGACGCCGAGATCGAGCAGCAACCCCGCGGCCAGGCTCGACTGGTTCGACCGGTCGGATGTCGACCACCAACGCCCCGTCGGCCATGACCGTGGCCAGGTCAGCCGCCTGTACCCGCTGCAACCGGGCCTGGCAGGCGGCGAGCACATCGTCGATCGTGCGCCTCGCCCCCGTCACCGCTCCAGCTTTGCCGATGTGGGCCGAACCTCGCCTTGCGCCCGGTCGACCGCGTCAGCCGTGACCACCTCGGGAGCCAGATCACGCAGCGGCGCCAGCACGAATCGCCGGTCCCACATGCGGGGATGTGGCACCTGGAGGTCGGGCTCGTCGACGACGAGATCGCCAACGAGGAGGACGTCCACGTCGAGGGTGCGGGGACCCCACCGCTCGAGCCGCACCCGGTCGGCCGCGGCCTCCAGCGACCGGCACAGCTCGAGCAGCTCATGGGGCGACCGGTCGGTGTCGAGCTCCGCCACCGCGTTGAGGTAGGCCCCCTGTTCGGGACCACCCACCGGCTCCGTCTCGTACACGGGCGACACCGCGACCAGGTCGGGCAGCGCCGCCACCGCGGCTCGCAACGTGGCCTCCCGATCGCCGAGGTTCGAGCCCAGGCCGAGGAAGGCCCGCATGTCAGCGGCTTCGGGTGATGCGCACGCCCGAGGTGGCGAGCACGAACGGCACGGGCGGCCGCAGCTTGCGCACGGCGACGGTGACCTCCTCGATGCGGTCGTCGACCGCCAGGACCGCCTGGGCGAGGAGCTCGGCCAGGTGCTCGAGCAGCGCCATGTGGCCGTAGCCGGCCGCCGCCGCAGCGGCAGCGCACACGGCCCCGTAGTCGACGGTGTCGCCGAGGTCGTCGGAGGACCCGGCCGCTGCCAGCCCGGTCACCACGTCGAGGTCGATCTCGATCGGCTGGTCGCGGTCCCGCTCCTCGGGGAGCACCCCGATCCTCGCCACGAGCTGCAGGCCCCGCAGCTCGATGCGATCGCGATCAGTCACCGGGAGCGAGCTTGGCGGCCGCCGCCACGATCTCCCGGCCGAGCGGGCCGAGCTGCCGCTCGAGCACCTTTTCGACGATGGCGACGGCGCGGGGCTCCTCGCGCACGATGCCGGCGTACACGAGGTAGCCGCACACCGCGCCCTCGACCCGGTCACCGAGCTCGTCGTGATGGACGATCACCCGATCGCCGGCAGCCAGCTGCACCTGCAGATCGCGCCAGAACGGCTCGAGCGCCATGCCGGGCTCGTCGTGGGCACCGAACGGGTAGTGCTTGTAGGGCACGCCGAGCTCGTCGTAGGCATAGAGGTTGTGGGGCGAGCCGAGCAGGCTGATGATCCGGGCGAAGCCCTGCTCCCGCACCCAGATGATCTCCTCCTGGCGGCGAACCTTGCGGTGGTTGACGCCGTAGCCACCAAGCCGCTCGCACACCGCCAGCTGGTCCTTGATCACCCACGCGAAGTTGCGAGGAACGATCCCCTGCGCCCATTTCCCTTTCATCGACACCCCACCGCTTCGAGGGCAGCCACTGTCTCGGCGACGTCGTGCACCCGCACCATCGCGGCCCCATCGAGGGCGGCAGCCACCGCGGTGGCCACCGACGCCTCCAGCCGATCGTCGGCGGCGGCGCCGCCGGTGAGGCCGCCGAGGAATCCCTTTCGGCTGGTGCCGACGAGCACGGGCAGGCCGGTGCCGACCAGCACGTCGAGATGGCGCAACAGCGAGAGGTTGTGGGCCACGGTCTTGCCGAAGCCGATGCCCGGGTCGACGAAGACCTCGGGAACACCCGCGGCGCGACCCTCGGCCGCTCGGGCCACGAGGTAGTCACGCACCTCGGCCACCACGTCGTCGTAGCGCGGGCCGTCCTGCATGGTGGCGGGATCGCCTTGCATGTGCATGGCCACCCAGCCGACGTCCCCCGCAGCGGCCACGTCGCAGAGCGTGGCGGACACGTCGTTGACGAGGGACGCGCCGGCGTCGACTCCGGCCCGGGCGACCGCCCGACGGCGGGTGTCGATCGAGACCCGCCCCCGCCGACTGAGGGCGTCGATGACGGGGACCACCCGGCGCTCCTCCTCGGCCGGCTCGACCGGCGCGGCGCCGGGCCGAGTCGACTCACCGCCGACGTCGACGATGTCGGCACCCTCGGCCAGCAGCCGCAAGCCGTGGTCGATCGCCGCGGCCGCATCGAGGTAGCGACCACCGTCGGAGAACGAGTCGGGCGTGACGTTGAGGATTCCCATGACCAACGTCATCGCGATCCTCGGTGGATGAAGTCGAGTGCTTCGGCGCGGGTCGCGACGTTCTGGCGGAACAGGCCGCGCACAGCCGACGTCACCGTGGTCGAACCCGGCTTGCGCACGCCCCGCATCGACATGCAGAGGTGCTCGGCCTCGACGACGACCAGCACACCCTTGGGCTTGAGCACCTCGTCGATCGTGTCGGCCACCTGGGTGGTGAGCCGCTCCTGGACCTGGGGCCGGCGGGCGAACCCGTCGACGAGGCGGGCCAGCTTCGACAGCCCGGTGATACGGCCATCGTCGCCGGGGATGTAAGCCACGTGGGCCTTCCCGATGAACGGCACCAGG
>JAEKLB010000031.1 GCA_019510095.1 Acidobacteriota bacterium
TGCAGCGCACCGGGGAGCAGGCCGGCCTCGGTGAGCACCTGGAAGCCGTTGCAGATCCCGACGACCGGGCCGCCGGCGGCGGCGAAGGCGGCCACCGCGCCCATGACCGGGGAGAAGCGGGCGATCGCACCGGGGCGGAGGTAGTCGCCGTGGGCGAACCAGCCAGGGACGATCACCGCGTCGGCGTCGCCGATGGTGGCGTCGCCGTGCCAGAGCACCTCGGCGTCCCCTCCCAACAGCCGAATCGATTCGATGGCGTCCTGCTCGCAGTTCGAGCCGGGAAACAGAACGACGCCGACCTTGGTCATGAGATCGTGATCACCGCGTCCTCGATGACCGGGTTGGTGAGGAACCGCTTGCACATCTCCTCGACCTCGCCGCGCGCGGCGGCCTCGTCGGTGGCCTCGACGGTGAAGCGGATCGACTTCCCCACGGTGACGCCGCTCACGCCGTGGAAGCCCAGCGTCGGCAACGACCGCTCGATGGTTGCGCCCTGCGGGTCGGCGATGCCGGGCCGGTGCTTCACCTCGACCAGCACGTCGAACGTCACGTCGCTCATGCTCCCACGACTTGCTGTCCGCCCCCGCCCACGCCGGGCCAGTCGGCGAACTGCAAGCCGGAGACCCGCTCATAGGCCTCGATGTACCGGGTGCGGGTGGCCCTGATCACCTCGGCGGGCATCGGCGGCGCCGGCGCCGTCTTGTCCCAGCCGAGCGACGCCGCGTAGTCCCGCACCGGTTGCTTGTCGAACGACGGCGGCGTGCGCCCGGGCGTCACCTGGTCGGCCGGCCAGAACCTCGATGAGTCCTGGGTGAGGACCTCGTCGCAGACCGCCAGCTGCCCGTCGATGAAGCCGAGCTCGAACTTGGTGTCGGCAATGACGATGCCGTTGCGCAGCGCCCGCTCGGAGCCGCGCCGGTACAGCTCGAGCGAGGCCTCGCGCGCCTGCTCGGCGACCTCCTTGCCGACGACCTCGCACGCGTCGTCGAAGGAGATGTTGACGTCGTGCTCGCCGAGGTCGGCCTTGGTCGAGGGGGTGAAGACCGGCTCCGGCAGGCGGTCCGACTCCTGGAGCCCAGCCGGCAGCCGCTGGCCGTTCATCGTGCCGCTCTCCTGGTACTCCTTCCAGGCCGAGCCCGACAGGTACCCGCGGACGATGCACTCGATCTTCAGCATCTCGGCCCGATGGGCAAGGGTGACCCGCCCGACCCATTCGTCGGGCACGTCGGGAACCGACGTGGCGACGACGTGGTTGGGCAGCACGTCGGCCAGCTCGTCGAACCAGAACGTCGACATGGCGGTGAGCACCCGGCCCTTGTCGGGCACGGTCTCACCCAACACCACGTCGAACACGCTCAGGCGGTCGGACGCCACGAACAGCAGCAGGCCGTCGCCGGCGTCGTAGATGTCGCGGACCTTGCCGGAATAGACGTGCTTCAGCTCGCTCACAGGATCTCCGGGGTCTCGAATGTCAGGGCGTGTGGATGGTGGGCGACGACCTCGGCGACGCGGTCGACCACGGTGGCCACCTGGCGGCGGGCGTCGCCGACGAAGTCGAGCGGCTCGGTCATCAGCGACCGCAGCTGCGCCTCGGTGAGCGGGAACCGGGGGTCACCGCCGAGGCGGTCGAGGAGGTCGTCGCGGTCGTCGGGCTTCTCCCGCAAGGCGAGTGCGTAGGCCACCGCGTGGGTCTTGATGACCTCATGGGCCTCCTCCCGGCCCATGCCCTCCCGCACCGCGGCCACCAGGAACTTGGTCGTGGCGAGGAACGGGAGGTAGCGGCGCAGCTCCCGGTCGATCACCGCCGGGTAGGCGCCGAAGCCGTCGAGGATCGCCAGGGTGGTGAGCAGCGAGCCCTCGGTGGCGAAGAAGGCGTCGGGCAGCACGACACGGCGGACGACCGACTCGCTGACGTCGCCCTCGTTCCACTGGTCGCCGGCGATGCCGGCGGCCATTGTCAAATGGCCGCGCAGCACGTTGAGGAAGCCGGTGACCCGCTCGCTCGAGCGGCTGTTCATCTTGTGGGGCATGGCCGACGAGCCGACCTGCCCGGGGGCGAAGCCCTCGGTGGCCAGCTCCTGGCCGGCCATCAGCCGCAACGTCGTGCAGAAGCTGGCGGGCCCGGCAGCGACCTGCACGAGGGCGGCGACCAGGTCGAGGTCGAGCGACCGCGGGTAGATCTGGCCCACGCTGGCCAGCACCCGGGCGAAGCCCAGCTCGCCGGCGACCCGCGACTCGAGCTGGTCGAGCTTGGCCAGGTCGCCGCCGAGCAGGTCGAGCTGGTCCTGGGAGGTGCCGACCGGCCCCTTGATCCCCCGCAGCGGGAGCCGGGCCAGCAGCTCGTCGACCCGCTCGTAGGCCAGCAGCAGCTCCTCGGCCGCCGTCGCGAACCGCTTGCCGAGGGTCGTGGCCTGGGCCGGGACGTTGTGGCTGCGACCGGTGATCACCGTTGCCTCGTGCTCGGCGGCGAGGCCGGCCAGCCGGGCGAGGGTGCTCACCATGCGGTCACGGACGAGGGCGAGCGCTTCCCGCACCTGCAGCTGCTCGACGTTCTCGGTCAGGTCGCGGGAGGTCATCCCCTTGTGGATGTGCTCGTGGCCAGCCAGGGCGGCGAACTCCTCGACCCTCGCCTTCACGTCGTGCTTGGTGACCCGCTCCCGGGCGTCGATCGAGCCCAGGTCGACCTGGTCGACGACCGCCTCGTAGGCCTCGAGCACGCCGTCGGGAACGTCGACCCCGAGCTCCTTCTGGGCCCGCAGCACGGCGATCCACAAGCGGCGCTCCAACACGATCTTGTGCTCGGGCGACCAGAGCTCGGCCATCTCCCGGCTGGCGTACCGCCCAGCAAGCACGTTGGGGATGGATGTCATAGCTGCTTGGGCTTCCACTCGGACCGGGCCTCAGCCAGCTTCTCGGCCAGCCCCGCGTCGGTGACGGCGAGGATCTGGATGGCGAGCAGGGCGGCGTTCATGGCGCCGTTGACGGCGACGGTCGCCACCGGCATGCCGGGGGGCATCTGCACGGTCGAGTAGAGAGCGTCGACGCCGTCGAGGGCGCCGCCGGAGACCGGCACGCCGATGACGGGCAGGGTGGTGTTCGCCGCACAGGCCCCCGCCAGGTGGGCGGCCATGCCAGCAGCGGCGATGATCACGCCGAAGCCGTTGTCGCGGGCGCCACCGACGAAGGCGCGGACGGCCTCGGCGTTGCGGTGGGCGCTCATGGCCCACACCTCGTGCTCGACGCCGAACTTCTCGAGGGTCTCGCGGGCGGGCGCCAGCTTGTCGGCGTCATTGGCCGAGCCCATCAGCACGGCAACCTTCTTCACGGCGTCACTCCTTCGAGGGCTTGGGCGGCGATGTCGGTTCGATAGTGCATGCCCGGCCACGAGATCCGGCGAACCGCCTCGTAGGCAAGGGCATGGGCGGCGGGCAACGACCGTGCGGTCGCGCTCACGTGCACGACTCGCCCGCCCGCGGTGCGTCCTTCGGCGTCGAGACCGGCGGCGAACACCTCCACTCCCTCGAGGTTGGCGGCCGCGGCAAGACCCTCCACCGGGTCACCCTTGCGGGGTGCGGCCGGATAGCCCTCGGCCGCCAGCGACACCACGACGCAGGCGTCGTGCGACATCACCGGCTCGGCCGTGAGGTGCCCGGCCGCGGCGCCGGCGAACAGCTCGTAGGGATCGCTCGCGAACAACGGCACCAGCGCCTGGCACTCGGGATCACCGAACCGCACGTTGTGCTCGATCACCTTGGGACCCTCGCCCGTGAGCATCACGCTGGTGTACAGCACACCGCGGTAGTCGATGCCCCGGTCGCGCAGGCCAGCCAGCGTCCGCCCGACGCACTCGTCGTAGGCCCGGTCGAGCACGTCGTCGCCGACGAACGGGACCGGCGCATAGGCACCCATCCCCCCGGTGTTGGGACCGGTGTCGCCGTCGCCCACCCGCTTGTGGTCCTGGCACACCGGCAGGCGGGCGAAACGCTCGCCGTCGCACAGGGCGAAGAGCGACACCTCGGGCCCGGCCATCGCCTCCTCGACCACGATCGCCCCGCCGGCCAGCTTGGCCCCGGCGTCGGCGATCGCCTCGCCGAGATCAGCGGTGACGAGCACGCCCTTGCCCTCGGCCAGGTAATCGGTCTTCACCACGTACGGCCCGGGCAGCGACTTCAGGAACTGGACCGCGGGCTCCAGCTCGGTGAAGGAGCCGTAGCGGGCGGTTGGGACGCCGGCCTCCACCAACAGCGCCTTCATCCACGCCTTCGAGCCCTCGAGCTGGCCCCCGTCGGCGTTGGGGCCGAACACCAGGCGGCCCTTGGCTCTGAGCCGGTCGCCGAGCCCGCTCACCACCGAGGCATCGTCGCCCAGCACGAACAGATCGGCGTCGACGTCGAGTGGATCGCCCAACGTCGCCCACGGGATGCGCGGGTTTCCCGGCGCCACGACAACGTCATGCCCGAACCGGTCGAAGAGCCAGCCGAGGGCATGCTCCCGACCGCCCTTCCCGCCGGCGATGCACACCCGCACGGGTCAGCCGACCTGGATGGTGGCGAGGCGGTCGGGCCCGACGCCCACGTACGAGATGGGCACCCCGCCCTGCTCAGCCAGGAAGAGGATGTAGTCGCGGGCGGCCTTGGGCAGCTCGTCCATGGTCCGGCAGCTGGTGATGTCGGTCTGCCATCCCGGCAACTCCTCGTACACCGGCACCGCCTTGTGCAGGTCCGACTGGTGGTACGGCATGTGCGTGACCCGCTCGCCGTCGATGTCGTAGGCGACGCACACCTTCAGGGTCGGCAGCGTGTCGAGGACGTCGAGCTTGGTGAGGAACACGTCGGAGAGGCTGTTGAGGCGGGCCGCCTGGCGCAGCATGACGGCGTCGAACCAGCCGGGACGGCGGCGGCGCCCGGTGTTGGTGCCGAACTCGACACCCCGCTCGATGAGGAGGTCGCCCGTCTCGTCGAACAGCTCGGTCGGGAACGGCCCGGAGCCGACCCTGGTCATGTAGGTCTTGGTGATCCCGATGATCCGGTCGATGTCGCGGGGGCCCACGCCAGCGCCGGCGCAGGCGCCGCCCGCCACCGGGTTCGACGAGGTGACGAACGGATAGGTCCCGTGGTCGAGGTCGAGGAAGGTGGCCTGGGCGCCCTCGAACATGACCTTCTTGCCGGCCTCGAGGGCGGTGTGGATCAGGTGGACCGAGTCGACGATCCGAGGGGCCAGCCTGGGGGCGATCTCGCCGAGGTACTCGTCGCAGATGTCGTCGGCGGTGGGGCCGAGGCGGTTGTACACCTTGGCCATGACCGCCAGCTTCTCCTTGAGGACCACCTCGAGCTTCTGGCGGAAGATCTTCTGGTCGAGCAGGTCCTGGACCCGGAGGCCCACTCGGAGCGCCTTGTCGGCGTAGGCGGGGCCGATGCCACCCTTGGTGGTGCCCAGCTTGTTGTCGCCCAGGTGCCGCTCGAACAGCACGTCGAGCTCCTGGTGGTACGGCATCACCAGGTGGGCGTTGCCGCTCACGACCAGCTGGGTGGTGTCGACGTTACGGGTGGCCAGCGTCTCGATCTCCGAGAGGAGGACGCGAGGGTCGACCACGACGCCGTTGCCGATGACGTTGACGATGCCAGGGTGGAGGACACCACTGGGCACCAGGCGGAAGGCGAACTTCTGCTCCCCGACGACGATGGTGTGACCGGCGTTGTGACCGCCCTGGTAGCGGACCACCATGTCCATGTCCTCGGCCAGGACATCGGTCAGCTTCCCCTTGCCCTCGTCTCCCCATTGCGTTCCGACGACGACCGTGCCTGGCACGTAAGAACAGGATAGGCGCTACTTTTCCGGCCCATGGCCGAAGTTCCTGAGCATGACCACAAAGTCGATACCGGCAAGAGCGTCCTGAGCCTCGAGGAGCTGGGGCACATCCAGCCCGGCATGGCCGAGATCATGCCCCTCATCGGGGTACGCATCTGGAAGTGCTTCTATGCCGGAAAGGCTCGCAACCGGGAGCTGGCGAAGTTCCAGCTCAAGGAAGCGATCAACCTGATGGAGAAGGGCGTCCTCCTCCGGCCGAAGTACACCGACAACATGTACAAGTTCATCGAGGAGGAGTGCGCCGTCCTCGGCAAGCTCATCGACTCGGAGGACTGGGACGGCTTCGAGGCCGCCTTCGACAACATGGTCAGCGCCGCCAACGCCTACCACGAGGTCTACGACAAGGGCTTCCTCGTGTGGAAGGTGCCGTCGGAGGCGCCTGGCGACATGGACTTCACGCCTCGTAAGCGATGAACGACAACTAACTTCACAAGCTGACACAAGTCAGCCGTTCGATTCGGGGGAGCGTCATGGCGAACAGGTTCGAGGGCAAGGTCGTGGCCGTCACCGGCTCCGGCTCCGGCATGGGCCGCGAGGTCGCCCGCATGATCGCCGCCGAAGGCGGCTCGGTCGTGGTGAGCGACGTCATCGAGACCCGCGCCAAGGAGGCCGCCGACCTGATCCAGTCGGAGGGCGGCAAGGCCGTCGGCCTGAAGGCCGACGTCACCAGCCAGGACGACATGGACCTGCTGGTGAAGACGGCGGTCGACAACTTCGGCCGGCTCGACGCCATGCACGCCAACGCCGGCGTCGCCGAGCCCACCTTCGGTACCACCACGCGGCTGCACGAGGTCGGCGCCGCGGCGTGGGACCAGATCATGAACGTCAACGGGCGGGGCATCTTCCTCGCCTTCCGCTCGGCGGTGACCCAGCTCCTGAAGCAGGGCAGCGGCGGCGTCCTGCTGGCCACGACCTCGGCCGCCGGCTCGTTCATCTATCCCCGCTTCCCGCTCTACGCCGCCAGCAAGTTCGCCGGCAACGGCATCACCAAGGCGTTCGCCGTGGAGTACGGGCCCCAAGGGATCCGGGCCAACGCCATGGCCCCGTTCCACGGGATGAGCCCCAACCTGCTCATGCCGGCCGATGCCCCTGTGCTCGGCAAGTCGTACGAGGAGGTCGGGGGGCCGTGGGACCCGGCGGGCAACCCCGGGGCCATGCCACTCGCCCTGCCCACGCCACCGACCCTGCGCGACAACGCCAACCTGGCGCTGTTCCTGCTCTCCGATGAGTCTCGCTACATCTCTGGCGAGGTGATCCACTCGGTCAGCGGCGCCACCTCGGCGCGGGTCGCCATGAACTTCGGCTCCGCCGCCGCCGGCGATGTCGTGCCCGAGGACGTCCGGGCCGCTCTCGACTCATCCGACAAGTAACAAGCAGAGGTGACCATGACCCGAACGGTTGTCCAACGTTCGCTCGCCGAGCTGCCCGACGCCGTGCAGGCGATCGTGGCCTTCGCCCCGGGGCCCAGCCTCGACGTCGCCGAGCCCCAGCCCATCTTCGAGCGCATGCTCGAGGAGCATCCTGTGCTGCGGTGGGACAACGGCGTCGCCTTCTTCAAGATGGCCGACATCGTGGAGGCCGGGCGCAACCCGGCCATCGTGTCGGAGATGACCCAGGGCTTCGAGGGCATGGGCTCGCGCGAAGCCCTCATCCCACTCAATGTCGACGGCGACCGGCACCGGCGCTACCGGAAGATCCTCGATCCGCTCCTCGCGCCCCGCAAGATGGCAGTGCTCGAGCCAGGCATCCGCCAGCTGGCGAGCAAGCTGATCGACGGGTTCATCAATGATGGCCAGGTCGAGCTCCACGACGCGTTCGCCGTCCCGCTGCCGTCGCAGACCTTCCTGCAGCTCTTCGGCCTTCCCATCGAGGACGCCGAGTTCCTGAACGGGATCAAGAACCAGATCCTCAAGAACGCCGGCGCCACCTTGGAGGAGCACAACGCGCTTGCTGTCGAGGCCGGTGACGAGCTCAAGGCCTATCTCGAGGTCAAGATCGCCGAACGGGAGAAGGAAGGCGCGCCCCGAGACGACCTTCTCGGCGCCTGCATGTCGTATGTGACCGACGACGGCAGCCGGCTCACACGCGACGAGATCATGAACATCGCCCACCTGTTCGTGATCGCCGGCCTCGACACCGTGACGGCCTCGCTCACCTGCATCATCGGGTGGTTCGCCCGTCATCCGGAGGAGCGGCGCCAGGTCATGGCCGACCCCTCGCTCCTGCCGGCCGCCATCGAGGAGCTCATGCGCTTCGAGAACCCCGTGCTCATGGGTGGGCCGCGGTTCGCGACCGCCGACACCGAGGTCAACGGGGTCCCGGTCAAGGCCGGTGACATGGTTGCTCTCTGCTGGACGACGGCCGACCTCGACGGCGACGTCTTCTCCGACCCCCTCACCGTCGACCTGCAACGGCCCGAGAACCGCCACATCGCGTTCGCCGCCGGCCGCCACCGCTGCCTCGGCTCCCACCTTGCCCGGCTCGAGCTGCGCGTCGCCATCGACGAGCTTCATCGCCGACTGGCCGACTACGAGATCACCCCCGGCGACGAGCCCCACTACAACCACGCTGGCGTGCGCGCGGCAGAGCACCTACCGCTCACCTTCACTCGGGCGTAGCCAGATCGTTAGACGAGGGCGATCTCGCCGTCCTGGGCGTCGACGGTGACCGTTGCACCTTCGGTGTAGCGGCCTTCGAGCATGGCGAGCGCCAGCTGGTCGCCGATCTGCTGCTGCAGGAGCCGCTTCAGCGGGCGAGCGCCGTACACCGGGTCGAAGCCCTGCTTGGCCAGCAGCAGCTTGGCGGCGTCGGTGACCTCGAGCCGCATGCGCCGGGCGGCGACGCGCTTGCCGAGGCCCTCCAGTTGGATGTCGACGATGCGGACCAGGTCCTCCTCGGTGAGCGACCGGAAGCGAATGATGTCGTCGATGCGGTTGACGAACTCGGGCTTGAAGAAGTCGCGAGGATCGCCGGGCAGGTTCGACGTCATGATCAGCACGACGTTGGTGAAGTCGACCGTGCGACCCTTGCCGTCGGTGAGCCGGCCGTCGTCGAGCAGCTGCAAGAGGACGTTGAACACATCGGGGTGGGCCTTCTCGATCTCGTCGAGGAGAACGACCGCGTAGGGCCGCCGCCGCACCGCCTCGGTGAGCTGGCCACCCTCGTCGTAGCCGACATAACCGGGAGGGGCCCCGATCAGGCGGGCCACAGAGTGCTTCTCCATGTACTCCGACATGTCGATGCGGGTGACCGCGTGCTCGTCGTCGAACAGGAACTCAGCCAGGGCCCGGGCCAGCTCGGTCTTGCCGACACCGGTCGGGCCGAGGAACAGGAACGACCCGATCGGCCGGTTGGGGTCGGACAGCCCGGCGCGGCTGCGGCGGATGGCATTGGCCACGGCGCGGACGGCGTCCTCCTGGCCGACGACCCGGCGGTGCAGCTCGTCCTCCATCCGCACCAGCTTCTGGACCTCGCCCTCCATGAGCCGGCTGACCGGGATGCCCGTCCACTTGCTCACGACCTCGGCGACGTCCTCTTCGTCGACCTCCTCCTTGAGCATGCGCTGGCTCGACTGGAGCTGGTCGAGGTGCTGGGTGGCCTCCTCGATCCGCCGTTCGAGCTCGGGGATCTGGCCATACCGGATCTCGGCGGCTCGGTTGAGGTCCTGCTCGCGCTCGACCTCGGAGCGCTTCTGCTCCAAGGTCTCCTTGAGGGTCTGGATCTCGGTGATGGCCTGCTTCTCGCCGGCCCAGTGGGCCTTCATGGCGTCGGACTGCTCGCGCAGGTCGGCCAGCTCGCGGTCGAGCGCGTCCAGCCGCTCCCGCGACGCCGCGTCGGTCTCCTTGGCCAGCGCGACCCGCTCGATCTCGAGCTGGCGGATGCGCCGCTCGACGACGTCGATCTCGGTCGGCATCGAGTCGATCTCGATGCGAAGGCGCGATGCCGCCTCGTCGATCAGGTCGATGGCCTTGTCGGGCAGGAACCGCCCGGTGATGTAGCGATCGGACAGCACCGCCGCGGCCACCAGGGCGGCGTCCTGGATGCGAACGCCGTGGTGGACCTCGTAGCGCTCCTTCAGCCCCCGAAGGATGGCGATGGTGTCCTCGACCGACGGCTGCCCGACGTAGACCTGCTGGAACCGACGCTCGAGGGCGGGATCGGTCTCGATGTGCTTGCGGAACTCGTCGAGGGTGGTCGCGCCGATCATGCGCAGCTCGCCGCGCGCCAGCATCGGCTTCAGCATGTTGCCCGCGTCCATTGCGCCCTCGGCCGCGCCGGCACCGACGACGGTGTGCATCTCGTCGATGAAGGTGATGACCTCGCCGCCGGCGTCGCTGATCTCCTTCAGCACGGCCTTGAGCCGCTCCTCGAACTCGCCGCGGTACTTGGCGCCGGCGACCATCGAGGCGAGGTCGAGCGAGATCACCCGCTTGCCCTTCAGGCCCTCGGGCACGTCGCCTTCGACGATGCGGCGGGCGAGCCCCTCGACGATCGCCGTCTTGCCGACCCCCGGCTCGCCGATGAGCACGGGGTTGTTCTTGGTGCGGCGGGACAGCACCTGGATGACCCGGCGGATCTCCTCGTCGCGACCGATGACCGGGTCGAGCTTGCCCTGGCGGGCCGCCTCGGTCAGGTCGCGCCCGTAGCGCTCCAGCGCCTGGTAGCTCTCCTCCGGGTTCTGGCTGGTCACGCGGTGGCTGCCTCGGACCGACTGCAGTGCCTGCAGGAGCTCCTCGGTACTGGCGCCGACCTCCGCCGACATCGCCAGCACGACGTGCTCGGTCGAGAGGTACTCGTCGTGCAGGTCGACGCGGACCTTGTCGGCCCGCTCGACGACGTCACGCAGCGCTCGCGACAGGCCGGCCTCGCCACCGTACGATCGGGGCAGGCGGGCCAGGCGCTCTTCGGCCTGGGCGCGCAGCGCCCGGGGATCGATCCCGACCTTCTGGAGCAGGGGGATCACGACGCCATCGGCCTGGGCGAGCATTGCCACCAGCAGGTGGTCGGGCGTGACCTCGGGATGGCTGGCGGCCCGGCCGGCCTCGAGGGCCGCGTTGAACGCCTCCTGGGTCTTGATGGTCCAGCGGTTTGGGTCGAACGCCATGCGTTACCTCTTTCCGAACAACTCGATCGCTTGGGAGAGCGGCACAAGATCTCGCCGGTAGCTCTGGTGGGCGCGGGCCACGGCGTCGCGCACGGCCGCCTCGGCCTGGGCGAGCGCATCGCGCACCCGCGCCAGCTCGTCCTCGAGCGCCATCACCCGCTGCACGCCGGCCAGGTTGAGACCCTCGTTGGTGAGGTCCTGGATGCGGCGCAGCCGGTCGATGTCGCGCTCGCTGTACCGGCGACTGCCACCGGCGGTCCGAGCGGGGTCGACCAGGCCCTTGCGCTCGTAGATGCGGAGGGTCTGGGGATGCACCCCTGCCAGCTCCGCCGCCACGGAGATCACGAAGACAGCGCGGTTCGGTTCAGTTGCCACGGCTCATCACACTCCCAAGTGCGCCCGGGGCGACGAGGTGGTCGCCGCCGCCAACGCCTCGACCGCTGTCCGCTCGGCATCGGTCAACTTCGCCGGCACCGCCACCTCCGTCGTCACCAGCAGATCGCCGGTGCCCTTGCCGGTGGCGACGCCGCGCCCCTTCACGCGGAAGGTGCGGCCCGAGCGGGTGCCCGCCGGGATGCGCAAGGTCACCGGCTCCCCGTCGATCGTCGGCACCTTGATGTCAGCGCCCAGGACCGCCTCGGCGAACGTGACCGGCACGGTGATGGTGAGGTTGTCGGCCTTCCTCCCGAACATCGGGTGCTTGGCCACGTGCACGACGACGTAGAGATCGCCGGCTGGCCCCCCGTTGCGGCCCGGGCCGCCCCGCTCCTTCATGCGGATGCGCTGCCCGGGATGGACACCGGCAGGGATCCTGACCTTCACCGACCGGGCGCGCCGCTCGACGCCGGTGCCATGACAGGTGGAGCACGGCGTCTCGATGACGTTCCCACGGCCGCCGCACGTGGGGCACGGCGTCGACATGCTGAAGACACCCTGGTTCTCGGCGACGGTTCCCCGACCGTGACAGGTGGGGCACGTCCGAGGGACCGTCCCTGGCGCGGCACCGACGCCGTGGCACACCGAGCACGTCGCCTCACCGTTGAGGTTGACCGAGGTGGTGACCCCTTGGACGCTCTCCTCGAACGACAGGTGGAGCTCGGCCTCCAGATCGGGCCCTCGCTGCGGCCCGGAGCCGCGCGAGCGTGACCGGCGGCCGGTCGTAGCGCCGCCACCGCCGAACAGGTTGCCGAACAGGTCACCGAGGTCACCGAGGTCGTCGACCCGGAACGAGCCGCCGCCCGGGCCACCGGCCCCACCGAAGCCGCTGAAGCCACCGCCCCCGGCAGCGGCCATGCGGCGCACCTCGTCGTACTCCTTGCGCTTCTCGGCATCGCCGAGCACGTCGTAGGCAGCCGAGATCTCCTTGAACCGCTCCTCGTGCCCGGGGTTGGCGTCGGGGTGGTTCTCCTTCGCCAGGTTCCGGTAGGCGCGCGTGATCTCCTTCGGGGTGGCGCCCTCGGCGACACCGAGCACCGCGTAGTAGTCCTTCTCGAACCATTCGCGCTGCGGCGCCATCGCCCTAGTTCCTGACGCGGACCATCACGGGCCGGAGCAGATGGCCCTGCCAGCGGTAACCCGCCCGAAGTGACTCGGCGACCACGGGCTCCTTGTCGTCGCCGGGCTCGTGGGCGACGGCGTCGTGCTCGTTCGGGTCGAAGGGCTCGCCTTCCTTCGGCTCGATCCGGGCCAACCCTTCCTTCTCGAGCGCCAACAGCATCTGCTCACGCAGCGGTGCCAGCGAACCATCGCCGTGGGCAACGCCGTAGTCGAAGGCGTCGAGCACCGGCAGCAGGTTCTCGACCAGCCGCCCCGACGCCCGCGACACCTCCTCGGCCTGCTGCTTCATCATCCGCTTGCGGAAGTTCTCGAACTCCGCCTGCTTCGACTTGGCCAGGTTGAGGTACTCCTCAGCCCGGGCAGTGACAGCTTCGAGATCCGAGATGAGCGACTCGACGCTGGGGCCGGCGCCGTCGTCCTCGGAGGCATCGTCCACCGCGTCGAGCACGACGTCCTCCTCCCCGGACGGCGCTCCGCCGTTCTCGGTCACGACGCCTGCTCGTCGTCGACGATCTCGGCGTCGACGACATCGTCGTCGTTGGGCGCTGAAGTGCCGCCTGCCGCCTCATTCGTGGACGACGCCGACTCGTAGAGCTTCTGGGAGAAGGTCTGGCTGGCCGTCATCAGCGCTTCGGTGCCGCGCCGTATCCGGTCCATGTCGTCGCCGTCGATGGCGCCCTTGAGCTCGCTCAGGGCTCCCTCGACCGCCTCCTTCTCGCCGCCGGTGATCTTGTCGCCATGCTCCCGCAGGACCTTCTCGGTCTGGTACACGAGCGAATCGGCCTGGTTGCGGACCTCCGCCTCCTCGCGGCGGCGCTTGTCGTCGTCGGCGTGCGCCTCGGCGTCGCGCACCATCCGGTCGATGTCCTCCTTGGACAGCGACGACTGACCGGTGATCGTCATCGACTGCTCCTTGCTGGTGGCCCGGTCCTTGGCCGACACGTGCACGATGCCGTTGGCGTCGATGTCGAAGGTGACCTCGATCTGGGGGACGCCACGCGGCGCGGGCGGCAGGTCGACGAGCTGGAACTTGCCGAGGGTCTTGTTGTACATCGCCATCTCGCGCTCGCCCTGCAGCACATGGATCTCCACCGACGGCTGCATGTCGTCGGCGGTGGTGAACACCTCGGTGCGGCGGGTGGGGATGGTGGTGTTGCGCTCGATGAGCTTGGTCATGACGCCACCCTTGGTCTCGATGCCGAGGGACAGCGGCGTGACGTCGAGGAGGAGGACGTCCTTGACCTCGCCCTTGAGCACGCCGGCCTGCACGGCAGCGCCGACGGCGACGACCTCGTCGGGATTCACGCCCTTGTGGGCCTCGCTGCCCGTCATCGACTGCACGAGCTCCTGCACCGCCGGCATGCGGGTGGAACCGCCGACGAGGATCACGTGCTGGATGTCGCCCTTGGTGAGGCCGGCATCGCGGATGGCCTGCTCGAACGGGCCCTTGCACCGGTCGAGGAGATCGGCCGTCATCTCCTGGAACTTGGCCCGGGTGAGGTTCTCGTCGAGGTGCTTCGGGCCGTCGGAGGTGGCGGTGATGAACGGCAGGTTGATCTGGGTCGACTGGGTCGACGACAGCTCGATCTTGGCCTTCTCGGCAGCTTCCTTCAGCCGCTGCATCGCCATCTTGTCGATCGAGAGGTCGACGCCCTCCTTCGACTTGAACGACTGCACCAGCCAGTCGATGACCCGCTCGTCCCAGTCGTCACCGCCGAGGTGGGTGTCGCCGGCGGTCGACTTGACCTCGAAGACACCGTCACCGATCTCCAGCACCGACACGTCGAAGGTGCCGCCGCCGAGGTCGAACACGAGGATCGTCTGGTCGGCACCCTCCTTGTCGAGCCCATAGGCGAGGGCAGCAGCGGTCGGCTCGTTGATGATGCGCAGCACCTCGAGCCCGGCGATCTGGCCCGCCTCCTTGGTGGCGGTGCGCTCGGCATCGTTGAAGTACGCAGGAACGGTGATGACCGCCTGGTTCACGGTGTCACCGAGGTAGGCCTCGGCATCGCGCTTCAGCTTCTGGAGGATGCGGGCGCTGATCTCCTGGGCGGTGTACCGCTTCCCGTCGACGTCGTCGGTCGTCCACGACGTGCCCATGTGGCGCTTGACCGAGCGGATGGTGCGGTCCGGGTTGGTGATCGCCTGGCGCTTGGCGACCTCGCCCACCAGCACCTCGCCGTTCTTGGCGAAGGCGACGACCGACGGGGTGGTGCGCCCACCTTCGGCATTGGGGATGACGGTCGGCTCGCCGCCCTCCAGGACGCTGACGACCGAATTGGTGGTGCCGAGATCGATACCGACAGCCTTGGGCATTCCGAGTCCTCCGACGAAGAGACGTTTGGTTGCCCAGCAGTGTAGCGACCCTTATATGGGTTCCACCAGAGAAGTTGAGTCATCCACTATCAAGAATGTGGCATCGGCCCACTCGGCCATGGCCGGAGCCGGCTGGGGTCGGGCGAAGAAGAAGCCCTGGGCGGCGTGGCAGCCCCGGCGAAGGAGCGCAGCGGCCTGGGCTGCCGACTCGATCCCTTCGGCCACGACGGCGAGGCGCATGCGGTCGGCCATCGCCAGCATCACCCCGACCAGGGGCGCCTCCGTCCCGGCGTCGAGCTCGGCCACGAACGACCGGTCGATCTTGAGCTCGTCGACCGGCAGCGCCTGGAGCCGGCCCAGCGAGGAGTAGCCGGCACCGAAGTCGTCGACCGAGAGGCGGATACCGAGCGCCCGGAGGGCGTGCAGCTCGGCCTCGACCTCGTCGTGACCGACGGTGAGGGCGCCCTCGGTGATCTCGAGGGTCAGCAGCTGCTCGGCGAGCTCCGCCCGATCGAGCGCCTCACGAACGAGGGCGTCGAGGCCACGGTCCTGGAGTTGGCGGATGGCCACGTTGACCGAGACCGACAGCGGGGGCCCGTCGGGCCGGAACACCTGCCAGGCGGCCGCATCGGCGCACGCCCTGCGGAGCACCCACCCACCGAGCGAGCCGATCAGGCCGATGTCCTCGGCGATCGGGATGAACTCGGCGGGCGGCAGAACGGTGCCGTCTGGCAGGGGCAGGCGGACGAGCGCCTCGGCGCCGATGACCCGGCCGCTGGCCAGCTCGACGATC
Source organism: Acidobacteriota bacterium (assembly GCA_019510095.1). Classification (GTDB taxonomy): domain Bacteria; phylum Actinomycetota; class Acidimicrobiia; order Acidimicrobiales; family CADCSY01; genus JAEKLB01. The sequence continues at coordinate 15,639 of JAEKLB010000031.1, forward strand.
GGTTGGTACTCGAGCAGCAGCCGGCCGTCGTCAACTGCGGCGCGGAGCTGGACCTCGATCATCTGTCGCCGCACCACGTCCCGGTGCATGTCATCGGTGAAGACCTCGAACCGACTCTTGCCCCGGCGCTTGGCCACGTACATGGCGACGTCGGCGTCCCGGAGCAGGTCCGCGGCTGCGACAGTGCTGTCCCGGCGGCCGGCGACGCCGGCAGAACCGGCGCACCGAACGTCCTGGCCGTCGACGCGGAGGGCAAGCGAGAGGTCGTCGATGAGCCGCCTGGCAACGGTGGTCGCCACCGCCGCCCCGGGATCGTGGACGACGAGCACCGCGAACTCGTCACCACCGAGGCGGGCGACCAGATCGCCCGGCCGGATGCAGCGGCGCAGCCGGTCGGCCACCGCCATGAGCAGGTGATCGCCCAGCTGGTGCCCGGAGGTGTCGTTCACTGCCTTGAAATCGTCGAGGTCGAGCAGCACGAGCGAGGGCGACTGGCCGGCCACCAGCGCCTGTTCCAGCGCGGCGTGCAGGTGCCTGCGGTTGGCCAGCCCGGTGAGCTCGTCGTGGTGGGCCTGCTGGCGAAGCTGCTCCTCGAATGCGTGCCGCTCGGTCACATCTCGGAAGGTGACGAGCACGCCGCCGAGCGCCGAATCGGCGCCGAGGTTGCTGTAGCGGGCGTCCATGGGGCACCACGTCCCGTCGGCGCGAAGCACCCGCATCGAGCTGGACCCAGCTGCCCCAGGGTGGTGGAACACCTTGGTGTGCTCCCCCGGCTTGAGCCGCCGGAGATCGTCCGGATGGACGAGGTCGGACATCGGGCGGCCGATGACATCCGCGGGCTGGTACCCGAGCACCGCGGTCACCGACGGGCTCACCTCGTTGATGCCGTCTCTCCCGATCACCACGACGACGTCGGAGATGGCCTGGACGATCGAGCGGAAGTGCTGCTCCCGCTCCCGAAGCTCGGCAGTTCGCTCGTCGACCCGCGCCTCGAGGGTCCGCGCCCACTGGTGGTTCTCCCAGAGGCTGACGATCTGGCGGGAGATCACGGCGAGCACCAGGGCGACGAGCGGCAAGGCCGCCCAGCCGCTGACGGCGTCGTAGTCGACGGAGCCAATGAGGAAGGCAACCAGCGCCAGCGGATACGGCAGCAGCAGCTCCCACCGCGAGTTGACCCGCCGCTCGATCGGCTGCGACGGTCGGCGATCGGCCAAGGGCGAGAAACCCACGCCGAGGTAGCCGGCGATCCACACCAGCGCCATCAGGTGGCCGCCGACCTGGCCACCCGTGGCCACCCGGTAGGCCCAGGTCGAGTCGCCGACCGCCAGCAGCAGCATCGACCCGCTGACCAACCACCAGGGGAGCCGGTCCCGCCTCGGCCTCTGGACCATGACCATGGCAGCCAGGCAGGCCGCCGTCGTGTCGAGCGCGGGATACAGCCAGAGGAAGTTGCCGTGCTCGGTACGTAGGAGCGCCCACCACAGGACCCAGATGGCAGAGACGGCGAGGATGAAGCCGTCGAGCATGGTGCGGACCACGGCGGCCGCGCTCACAACGGTGCGCAGCAGCAGCAGGCAGGCGACGACTACGAGGCCGAGCGATGCCGTGTAGAAGACGTCGACGAACGAGATGGTGGGCAGGTCGCGATCGAGCACGACCTCGTAGACCACCCGCCCGACGCTGGCGGCCGTCCAGCACAGGGCGGCGGCGGCGAACAACAGGGTGCGCACGGCGACAGGGCCCTCGCCGTAGCTACGGGCGCAGCGCCACAGCAGCGCGGTCGCAAGTGCCGAGGACGCGACCAACGCCAGGTCGTTGACCACGAGGTGGGCGCGATCGGGCCCGATGCCCGACAGGTGCCAGAGGGCCAAGGCCGCCAACACCCCAGCAGCCAGGCGCACTGCCCGTCGCAGGCTCACGTTTGCGGACCTCATCGCCTGCATTCTCGGCACAATCGATCCCAAGGATTAGCTCCGGCCCCGAGAATTCGAGACGCTACCGTGCTCCCGGTGGCCACCCTCGTGCTGCTGCGTCACGGCCAGAGCGTCTGGAACGAGCAGGATCTGTTCACCGGCTGGCACGACGTCGATCTCACGCGACTGGGGGAGCAGGAAGCCCGCGACGGCGGCCGCCTCTTGCTCGAATCGGGCATTGAGGTCGATGTGGTGCACACCTCACTCCTCCGTCGCGCCATCCGCACCGCGAACCTCGCGCTCGAGGAGGCGGACCGGCTCTGGATACCGACCCGCCGGCACTGGCGGCTCAACGAACGCCACTACGGCGACCTGCAAGGCCGGAACAAGACCGAGACCGCCCAGCGCTACGGCGAGGCCCAGCTCAAGGTCTGGCGCCGCTCCTACGACATCCCGCCCCCGCCCGTCACGCCGGACAACCCCCGTCATCCTCGGTTCGATCCCCGCTACGCCACCCTGCCACCCGACCTGCTGCCGGCCAGCGAATGCCTGCGCGACGTCGTCGACCGGATGCTCCCGTACTGGCACGACCACATCTGCGTCGACCTGCTCGAAGGACGGGTCGTGCTCGTCGCCGCCCATGGCAACAGCATCCGGGCGCTGGTGAAGCACCTCGACGGGATCTCCGACGCCGACATCGCCGAGGTCAACGTCCCGACCGGGCTACCGCTGGTCTACGAGCTCGACGAGCACCTCGTGCCGGTGAAGAGCAACTACCTCGGCGACCCCGCCGAGGCGGCCCGCAAGGCGGCCGCGGTGGCAGCCCAGGGCTCGGTGCCGCCCAACCGCTAGTCAGCTGACGCCGATCGTCGACGGTGCTTCCATGAAGTCGGGGTAGGCAGCGGCACCGAGCTCGGGCCCGTCGAGGCCGGCGATCTCGTCCTCGGCCCGGCTGCGCATGCCCATGGTCTTGTTCATGACCGTGAAGAAGAGGACCGTCGCCAGGCTGCACCACACCAGGATGGTGAGCGCATCGGCTACCTGGGCCAGGAACTGGCCGCCGTCGCCGTAGAAGAGGCCCTTCACCGCGCCGTCGACGCCGTTGAGCCCGGCACCGTACGACCCGTCGGCGAACAGTCCCAGGGCCAGCACGCCCCAGAGGCCGTTGGCGCCGTGGACCGCCACCGCGCCGACCGGGTCGTCGACCTTGAACACCCGCTCGACGACCAACACCGCCATCACGACGAGGATGCCTGCGACCGTGCCGATGACTGCTGCCGCCCAGGGAGCGACGAACGCGCACGGCGCGGTGATGGCGACCAGGCCGGCCAGGAGGCCGTTGGCCGTCATCGACGGATCGGGCTTCCCGAACATCTTCCACATCGTGAACATGGCGGCCAGGCAGCCGAACGCCGAGGCGAGGATGGTGTTGGTGATGACGACCGTCAGCCGGAAGTCGGTGCCGGCGAAGGTGGACCCGCCGTTGAAGCCCATCCAGCCGACGAGGAGGATGAACGTCCCGAGGATCGCCATCGGGATGTGGTGGCCGGGAATGGCGCGCGGCTTGCCATCCGGGCCGAACTTGCCGATGCGCGGGCCGAGGATCTTCGCCCCCCAGAACGCGGCGACCCCGCCCATGGCGTGGACCACCCCACTCCCGGCGAAGTCGACTGCGCCGTGGCCCCACTTCGGCCCGAGCACGCCCAGCTGGGCCAGCCAGCCGCCACCCCACACCCAGTTGCCATAGACGGGATAGAGGATCGCCGACACGAACAGGCCCCAGACGCAGAAGGAGCTGAACTTCCAGCGCTCGGCCATGGCGCCGGTGGGGATGGTGGCGGTGGCGTCCATGAAGACGAGCTGGAAGAAGAAGAAGCCCAACACCGAGACGTCGTAGGCCTTGCCGCCGAGGAAGAAGCCGTCGTGGGCAAGGAGGTTCCAATCGCCGAGATGCCACGGCGAGCCGAGCGCGGTGAGGCCCAGGATCCCGTGGTAGTCGGTGGCGCCGAACATGAAGGCGTAGCCGCACACCCACCAGCCGACGACGCCGAGGGCGAAGATGACCATGTTCATCATCATCGTGTGGCTCGCGTTCTTGGCCCTCGTGAAGCCGGTCTCGACCAGGGCGAAGCCGGCCTGCATGAACAGGACGAGGACACCGCCGAGCATCAGCCAGGTGAGGTTGATCGCCACCCGGTTCTTCTCGGTGGCGCTGGCCACGTCGGACAGGGTCGGCGTGGCCCCCGGCTCCTGCTTCTGCGCGGGAACCAGGTTGACGACCTTGTCGCCGGTGTGGGAGCCGTCGCGGTCCCCGTCGTCGGCCGCGGCCACCCCACTGAGGGCGGCGACCGAGATCACGACGGCGAGCAGCGCCGCCAGCCAACGGACGGCCCGGTTCGAAGGGCGCTTGTTGGTTCTCATCAGATGGCCTCCGGACCCTCTTCACCGGTACGGATGCGCACCAATCGGCCGACCTCGGTGACCCAGATCTTGCCGTCGCCGATCTTCCCCGAGCGCGCCGACCGGGCCACGGCATCGACCACGGCGTCGACCTCGGCCTCGTCGACGATGATCTCGACCTTGACCTTGGGGACGAAGTCGATCGTGTACTCGGTGCCCCGGTAGGTCTCGGTATGGCCACCCTGCCGGCCGAAGCCCTTGACCTCGCTCACCGTCATGCCGTGGACACCCACCCCCTTCAGGGCGTCCTTCACCGCGTCGAGCACGTGCGGTTTGACGATGGCGGTCACCAGCTCCATGACGCTCCCCCCAGGTCGGGTCGGCCGGCAGGGAAGGCTCAGCCGGGTGCTACGCCTGCGCCACCGTCTCCTGACGAACTTCTGACTCCAGAAGGTAGCCCCGCGAGCGGACCGTTCGGATGACCAGTCCGACCTGCTCCATGCGGCGGCGAAGGCGGAGGACGTGCACGTCGAGGGCGTTCCGGCCCGGCGCCCCCTCGGGCCAGCCGGCCCGGGCCAGCGCCTCCCGGCGGACGACCGCGCCGAACCGCTCGAGCAGAGCGGACGTGAGCCGTGCTTCGACCGGCGGCAGGGACACCCACCGATCACCGTTTCGCAGCACACCGTCGGCATCGAGATCGGGCCGGCTCACGCCGTGCTGCAGCAGGCGCGACCGGAGCCCGGCCAGCCGGATCTGAAGGTCCTCGTCCTCGGCGGGCACCCGGATCCAGTCCTCGAAGCAGTCGGGGGAGCCAGGCGGTGGCCCTTCCTCGACCAGCAGCAGCCGGGGGACGTTGTCGATCCGGAGCCGCTCGCGCCGTTGCCGGTCGGCCGGCCAGCGCACGAGGACGACGTCCATGGCCGTCGAACCTAGAGAGCGACTGTTGCCTGTTTGTTTCGGAGCGATGAACCCCCGGGGACCCCACGTCCAGCAGTACGTTGGCGCCCATGCCAGGCAAGCCCAAGCTGCTCGACCAGCTGGCCGCCGTCCCGCTCTTCGCCGGCCTCCCTCGGGCCGACCTCCACCGCATCGCCGGGGCAGCCGACGAGGTCGAGGTCAAGCCCGGCCGGGTGCTGGTGGAGCAGGGCCGGCTCGGCCATGAGTTCTTCCTCATCCTCGACGGCACGGCGGTGGTCCGCCGGAACAACCGCAAGGTCGCCAGCCTCGAGGCCGGCTCCTACTTCGGCGAGCTGTCCCTGCTCGACAAGGGGCCGCGCGACGCGACCGTGGTGGCCGACTCCGACATGCGCCTCCTCGTCCTGGGCCAGCGGGAGTTCCTGGCCCTGGTCGACGACGTGCCCGGGCTGACGATGAAGCTCCTCCGCAACATGGCCCGGCGCCTGCACCAGGCGGAGATGCCGGCGTCCGGCCGGCGCTGACGGCGTTCCGGCACCTCGTCACCACCGTTTCCAGGACCACCCGGAGCTAACGTCGCCGCCCGCATGGCGACGACGATCGAGCACCAGACCGAGCCGGCCGGTGACACCGCTCCCCGCCGGCGCCTGATCTCACCCCAGGCGATCGCCCTGGGCGTCGGGATCGCATTCGCGGTCATCACCATCGGTTCCGGCATCGCCGGCGCGGTCTTCGACTTCCACGACTCGTCGCCGGTGAGCCGGCACGTGTTCGGCGACATCCCCGACGCATGGGAGGTCGCGTTCTATTCCGTCCTCCCCGTGCTACTGGTGTACGGGGCCTACAACTTCTCGCTGCGGGTGCGGAACTGGCAGCGGGGCGGGCCCGATCGCCGCGCCACCACCCGTGACAACGTCGGCCGCCGGCTGCGGGACTTCCGGGCCGGCGTGTACATGCGGACCCTGCTGCGCGACCCGGCCGCCGGCCTCATGCACTCCTGCATCTACTTCGGCTTCCTCGTGCTGCTGGCGGTGACCACCGTCCTCGAGATCGACCACCAGATGCCGGAGAGCGCCAAGTTCCTGCACGGCGACGTGTACCGCGCCTACGCGCTGGTGGGCGACGTGGCCGGCCTGGTCTTCACCATCGGCGTGCTGTGGGCGGTCTACCGGCGCTACGTCCAGCGCGTCTACCGGATCCGCATCAAGTCGAAGCCGGAGCACGCCGTCATCCTCGGCACCTTCCTCACCATCGGGCTCACCGGATTCGGCACCGAGGCCTTCCGCATCGCCCTCGCCGGCCGGCCGGCCTTCGAGCGCTGGAGCATCGTCGGCTGGCCGCTGTCGGGCCTGCTCGACGGCCTTGCGCCCACCACGCTGCAGGACTGGCACCGGGCGTTCTGGGCAACCCATGTGTTCGCCTTCTTCACGTTCCTGGTGATCCTGCCGGTGACCATGCTCCGCCACATGTTCACCTCGCCGCTGAACATGTACCTCCGCGACCGCGACCGGCCCAAGGGCGCCATGAAGCCCATGCCGAACCTGATGGAGACCGAGCTCGAGACCTTCGGTGCCTCGGTGGTCGAGGAGTTCACCTGGAAGCAGCTGCTCGACACCGACGCCTGCACCATGTGCGGGCGGTGCACCAGCCGCTGCCCGGCGCACGCGACCGGCAAGCCGCTCGACCCGCGGGAGATCGTGCTCAAGACCGGCGAGGTCATGGCTGCAAGCGGCCGGCCGGCGGTGTCGGCCCCGATCGGCACCGTGCCCGAGATCACCATCAGCACCAACTCGCTCTTCGAGCGCATCACCGCCGAAGAGGTGTGGGCCTGCACCTCGTGCAAGGCATGCGACGAGGTGTGCCCGGTCAACATCGAGATCCTCGACAAGATCCTCGACATGCGGCGCTATCTCACCCTGATGGAGTCGAACTTCCCGACCGAGCTGGGCAACGCCTTCAACTCGATGGAGCGCTCGTCGAACCCGTGGGGCATGAACAACGCTGACCGGGCTGGCTGGACGGCCAAGCTCGACGGCATCGACGTCGTCGATCCCGGCGAGGCCTTCACCCACGAGTACCTCTACTGGGTCGGCTGCGCCGGCTCGTTCGACGACAAGAACCAGAAGGTCACCCAGGCCACCGCCAAGCTCATGCAGCGGGCTGGTCTCGACTTCGCCATCCTCGGCCCGTCGGAGCTGTGCACCGGCGATCCGGCCCGCCGCTCGGGCAACGAGTACCTGTTCCAGATGCTCGCCACCCAGAACGTCGAGACCCTCAACGGCATGGGCGTCAAGAAGATCGTCACCCAGTGCCCGCACTGCTTCAACACCCTGCTCAACGAGTACCCCCAGCTCGGAGGCAACTTCGAGGTCGTCCACCACTCCCAGCTCCTCGAGTGGCTCATCGACAGCGGCAAGCTCGACATGCGCAACGCCCGCCTCGACGAGCGGATCACCTTCCACGACAGCTGCTACCTCGGCCGCCACAACGACGTCTACCTCGCACCGCGCAAGGTCGTCGGCTCCATCGCCGGCGTGCAGCTGGTGGAGATGGGCCGCAGCGGCACCGCTGGCATGTGCTGCGGCGCTGGCGGCGCCCGCATGTGGATGGAGGAGACCACCGGCACCAAGGTCAACGACGCCCGGGCCCGTGAGGCGATCGAGACCGGCGCAACGCGCGTCGCCACCGCCTGCCCCTTCTGCTACATCATGCTCGACGACGGTGTGAAGGGGCAGGGCAAGGACGAGAGCGAGGTCCGCGTCGCCGACATATCGATCCACCTCGTCGAGGCGCTCGAGGCCGGCGAGGCTGCCGCCCGGTCAGGCCCGCCGGAAGTGCTTGCTGAGGGTTGACCGCTGGCCCTGGTAGTTCGACGAGATCTGGCTGCCGTAGCTGATCTCGGTGGGCTCGACCAGCCGTTCGAACGCCAGCTTGCAGACCCGCTGACCGTGCTCGACCATGAACGGCACGTCATGCGCGCGCACCTCGAGGGCGGCCTTGCTCCCGGCCAGCGCGCCGGCGTCGTCGCCGAAGCCGGGATCGAAGAAGCCGGCGTAGTGGGTCCGCAGCTCGCCGCTCATGGTGTCGTAGGCCGCCATCTCGCCGGCGAGGTGGTCGGGGATGCGGATCGCCTCCTCCGACAGCAGTAGGTAGAACTGGTCGGGCTCGAGGACGACGAGCCCGCCGCGCTCGGGTCGCACCGGATCCCAGTAGTCATCCGGGTCGTGCCCGCCGATGGCGCCGAGGTCGAGCAGCCGGCTGTTGCGGCGGGCCCGGTAGCCAACCACGCCATCGGGCTCGGCGGTGTCGGGGCCGAAGTCGAGGCCCATGAACACGCCGTGCGACTGCCGGAAGTCGGCGTCGGGCACCGGCTGGCCCCCGCGGAACAGGATCCGCTCCTCCTGGTGGAGCTGGAGCAGCTCGGCGTCGCTGACCGGCGCGTGGCCCCATCCCAGCCGGAGCTGGTTGAGCGCGAGACCGGGGTGGACCTTGATCGTGAACGTGCTCGACGTGACCTCGAGATAGAGGCGGCCGGCGTAGCCCTCGGCGACCTCGTCGAAGCGGTAGCCGCGGTCGGTGACCAAGCGGGTGAAGACGTCGACCCGACCGGTCGAGCTCTTGGGGTTGGCCTTGGCCCAGACGGCGGGCGGCAGGTTGAGCTCCTCGGCCAACGGGATGAGATAGGGGGTCTCCCGCTCCAGCACGGCGCCACCGGCGAGCGAGACCTCGCCCATGCCGAACTCTTCGAGCCGCTGCTCGACTGTGGCTGCGCCCGGCAGGAAGCTGCACCGGAGCCGGTGCGCGACATCGCCGAGGTGGAGGTCGACGCTGGCCGGCTGGAGGCCCGACCGGAGCTGCTCCTCGTCGCCGGAGCGCAGGACCCCCTGGTCCATCGACCGGGCGAGGTGCTGGGCGGCGAAGATCCCGTGGCGAGGCAGCTTGAGGTCCTGCACCGTCGGGCCGCCCACCAGCTCGAAGCTACCGGCGCCGGCTGCGGCACCCCGGATTCCTGTGAGAACGACCTGGCTACAGTGACCGCCCTCCGCGGGTGTAGTTCAGCGGCAGAACATCAGCTTCCCAAGCTGAGAACGCGAGTTCGATTCTCGTCACCCGCTCTCGATCGAACGGTCTGCTGAGACCCGCGGCTCCGGCGGCGGCTCTGCGCCCGACTCGTTACTGTCCGGCCCGATGAAGATCGGTATCGGGATTCCCGAGCAACTGATCGGGTTCGACCCTGTGGTGCTCCGGGACTACGCGGTGGCCGCCGAGGAGCTGGGCTTCGACTTCCTCACGTGCGTGGACCACGTGCTCGGCACCGAGCACGCCCGGCGGGACCCGCCGTTCGCCCCTGGGGGCATCTACACGGAGGAGAGCAAGTTCCACGAGCCCCTCACACTGTTCGCGTTCCTGGCCGGGGTGACGACCCGCATCGAGCTGACCTCGTCGGTGCTCGTCCTTCCCCAGCGCCAGACTGCCTTGGTCGCCAAGCAGGCGGCCGAGGTGGCGCTGCTCTCCAACTACCGCCTGCGGCTGGGCGTTGGCAGCGGCTGGAACTACATCGAATACGAGTCGCTCGGCACCGACTACCGCACCCGCGGCCGGCGCCTCGAGGAGCAGGTGAACGTCCTGCGCCGCCTGTGGTCCGACCCGCTGCTCGACTTCACCGGGGAGTTCCACCGGATCGACCGCGCCAGCATCAACCCGCGTCTGGAGCGCCCGGTACCCATCTGGTTCGGCGGCTTCAGCCAGGTCCAACAGGACCGGTGCGCCCGCATCGGCGATGGGATGCTCTGGGGTCGGAACTCGAGCTTGTCGCGCGCCGGCAATGAGTTCATCCGGCGCCGGGCCGCCGAGGTGGGCCGCGATCCCGACAGCATCGGGTTCCAAGCCGGCGTTCACCCGCGCGAGGGGGAGACCTACGAGCAGGCCCTCGCCGCTTGGGAGGCGGCCGGGGGCACCCACGCCACCGTCTCGCTCGTCGGCGCCCACGCGGCCACGGGCAGCACAGGCCGGAGCCTCGTCGACCAGCTACCCCGGCTGAGGGAAGCCGTCGGCAACGCCATCGTCACCGAGACGTGATCACACCAGAGGTCGCCTGATGCCTGCGCGGCGACAGGTGTCGGGCGTCCGCCAATGTTGTTCCGGCCAATGCGACCAGGAGGTCCTCACATGAGCGGCACAGACCAGCGACTGAGCGGGAAGGTCGCCGTCGTCACCGGCGCCAGTCGCGGCATCGGCAAGCAGGCCGCGCTGCGGTTGGCGGGGCACGGTGCCAAGGTGGTGATCGCGGCGCGAACGGTCGAGCCGCGCCCCAACACCCCTGGCACGCTCGCCGACACAGCCGACGAGCTGCGGGCGCTGGGCTGCGAGCCACTGGTGCTTGCCGCTGACCTCGGCCGTCAGGAAGACCTTGATGGGCTCGTCTCGGCGACGCTCGAGCAGTGCGGCGGGATCGACATCCTGATCAACAACGCTGCCTACACGGTGGGGAGGGCGCTGTTCGCCACGGTGCCGGACCTGACCCGGGACCAGTGGGAGAAGGGCTTCGCCATCAACGTGACGGCCCCGCTGATGCTCATGACCGCCTTTTGGGACTCGATGCGCCAGCGCGGCGGTGGCCTCGTCCTCAACGTGACCTCACCTTCGGCAAATCTGCAACCGCTCCCGGCGACCAACGGGCACGCAGGCGGCGGGCTTCCGGAGAGCTCACTGTCGGATCTCGGACCGCTGTACGGGGCGAGCAAGGCGGCGCTGGACCGCATGGCGAACGTGGTCGCGGCCACCGGCATGCCGCACAACATCGCGGTCATCAACCTTGCTCCTGGGCACGTCCTGACCGAGACGATGGACGAGACGTACCGCCAGCAAGGCATCGTCGGATCGGAGACTGGAGCGATCCCGCTCGCCGTTCCTGCCACCGCCATCGACTACCTCTGCACGATCGAGGACCCGATGCGCTACAGCGGCCAGATCGTCCACGCGCCGCAGCTCGTCGCCGAGCTCGGCCTCCTCGACTGACCGGTCAGCGGTACTCGGGGTTCGGGAAGTCGAATCGGCAGCCGGCATCCCACGACGACCGCTGGTTGCCATGGGCGGGCATGCCGCCGGCGTCCTTGAGCATGCGGGCGACGTGCAGCAGGTTCCACGCCATGAACGTGGTGTTGCGGTTGGTGAAGTCGTTGTCCGGACCGCCGGAACCGGGATCGAGGTAGCTCGGCCCGGGGTCGGCCTCGCCGATCCAGCCGGCGTCGGCCTGGGGCGGGATCACGTAGCCGAGGTGCTGGAGCGAATAGAGGACGTTCATGGCGCAGTGCTTCACCCCGTCCTCGTTGCCGGTGACGAGGCAACCACCCACCCGCCCGTAGTAGGCGTACTGGCCGGCGGCGTTGAGCTGGCTCGAGTTGCCGTAGAGACGCTCGATGACCTTGGTGCACACCGACGACTTCTCGCCCAACCAGATCGGCGTGCACAGCACGAGGATGTCGGCCGCCATGACCTGCTCGAAGATCGACGGCCACTCGTCGGCCGGCCAGCCGTGCTCGGTCATGTCGGGATAGACCCCGACGGGGATCTCGTGGTCGACGGCGCGCACGAGGTCGACGGTGACCCCTTGGCGCCGCATGATCTCCATGGCGATCGCCGCCAAGCCCTCGGTGTTCGACAGCTCGGGTGAGCGCTTCAGCGTGCATCCGATGAACAGCGCCCGCAGGTCGGAGAAGTCCCACCTGCTCTGCTGGCACAGCTCCTCTTGCATGGCGTTCAGCTCGGTCATCCAGCGTCCTCCTTCGTCGTCCAACGGAGCATCAGGGCCACCACGACGGCGCCGAGCCATGTCACGCCGAGCACCACCAGCAAGCCATGCGCGTAGTTGCGGGGCAGCAGCGACGGGTTGCTCGACTGGCGCCCGTAGCCGCGCGCCAACGGCCAGGCCACGAGCGACTCCGCGCCCGAGACGAGGAGCGCCCGAGCGGCACTCGTGAGCGCCTGCATCGACCTTGGGTACGGGGTGCACGACCGTGGGACGGTCGTGGTGATCCAAGGCCCGCGCTTCTCGACCCGCGCCGAATCGGCCTGGTTCGGGCGCAACGGTTGGGACGTGGTCAACATGACCCAACACCCGGAGGCCGCCCTTGCCCGGGAAGCGGGTTTGGCCTATGCCGGCATCGCCCTTGTCACCGATCACGACGCCGGCGTCCCCGGCGTCGAGCCAGTGGCCCAGGGCGAGGTGTTCCGGGTGTTCGAGGACAACGTTGCCCGCCTCCGCGCCTCGCTCCTGACGGTGGTCAAAAGCCTCTGATCTTGACGCGCTGGCTCGGACCGCACCGCGCCGACTGATCGCTAGGGTCTCGAACCGACCGGAGCGAAGGGAACCAACGTGGCCGACATCGATGGCTTGACCGTGATCATCTCGGGTGTGGGCGACGGCCTGGGCCGGGAGACCGCGCTCGTTGCCGCCCGGGAGGGCGGCAACGTGGTGCTCGGGTCGCGCACGGAGTCAATGCTCGCCAAGGTGGCCGACGAGGCCGACCCCACGGGAGCAAGGGCGGCGTGGCGACGCACCGACATCACGTCGGAGTCCGACTGCCAGGCGCTCGTCGACCTGGCGATGGAGCGCTTCGGCCGGGTCGATGCTCTCATCAACGTCGCCGCCCTCGACCAGGTCCGCGGCGGGCTCGATGCGGCCGGCGACTTCAGCGACTGGCGCAAGACATTCGACGTGAACGTGTTCGGCTCGTTCACCATGACCCGGGCCGCGCTGGCACCGTTGCGCAAGCGCGGCGGCTCGGTCGTGTTCGTGTCGTCCCAGACCCAGCACGCCCCGCGGATCAGGGCCGAGCAGATGGCGTACTCGGCGTCGAAGGGCGCCATCACCGGCGGCATGCGCCATCTCGCGTCCGAGGTCGGGCGCGACGGCATCCGCGTGAACGAGGTGGCGCCCGGCTTGATGTGGGGCCCCACCCTCGAGGGCTACGTGAAGATGGCGTCGGAGAAGCGCAACGTCGACCCCGACGTCGTGCTCGGCGAGCTGACGGCCCGCATGCCGCTCGGTCGCATGGCCACCGACGGCGAGGTCGCCGAGGCCCTCGTGTTCTTCGCCTCGCCCCGCGCCGCCGGCATCACCGGCCAGACGCTTCTCATCAACGCCGGCGAGGTCGTCCACTAAGGCTCCCGGGAGCCCTGTGATAGGAACACCAGCCCCGCTGGGATGAGCTGTCGGAAGGCCCTACGTGCGTGCTGATGCTGAGCGCAATCGCAAGCGCGTTCTCGAGGTGGCAACCGAGACGTTCGCCACCGAAGGCCTCTCCGTGCCGGTGGCAGAGATCGCGCGGCGAGCCGGAGTCGGTACCGGGACGGTCAGCCGCCACTTCCCCACCAAGGACTCGCTGTACGAGGCGATCGTCCGCCACCTGGTCACCGGGATCGTCGAACGGGCCCGGGAGCTGGCGGCAACGCTTGACCCCGGCGAGGCGTTCTTCGCGTTCTTTGCCGTCATGGTTGAGCAGACGGCCGTGAACCGCGGCATGGCCGAGGCGATGAGTGGCACCGGGTTCGATGTGGAGGCGGTGGCGGTCGCCCCCGAGCACAGCCTGCTGGTGGTGGAGGACGAGTTGCTGCGGAAGGCGCAACGAGCCGGCGCTGTACGCCGGGACATCACCCGTGCCGACGTCAAGGCGCTCATGGTCGGCTGCGTCGCTCGTGAGCAGCAGGCGCTTGACCCCACGGCGCGCCGGCGCATGATCGATGTGGCCTGCGCCGGCATGCGCTCCCACACGTCGTCCCCCTGACGTCCGGGATGGTCATCCCGGTTCGCTACTGTGGCCGGTCTCATGCCCAGCATCCTCGGGACGCGCGTGAAGCGCGTCGAAGACCCCCGTTTCCTCACCGTCGGCGGCACCTACGTCGACGACCTGCGCGACCCGCGGCTCGACGGTGCCCTCTGGTTGACCTTCGTGCGCTCTTCGGTGGCCCACGCCCGGTTGGCTTCGATCGACACCAGCTCAGCTGCCGCCGCCCCCGGCGTGGTGGCCATCTACACGTTCGCCGACCTCAGCGTCGAACCACAGCTCTCGATGCCAGCGTTCAACGAGGCGATGAAGCGGCCGGCGCTCGCTGACGGCGTCGTGCGCTTCGTCGGTGAGCCGATCGTGGCGATCCTCACCGAGCAGCGCTCCCAGGGGGAGGACGCCGCCGAGTTCGTCGTGGTGGACTACGACCCGCTCCCGGTCGTCGTCGACCCGGTCGAGGCGGCGGCCGACGAGGTGCTCCTGTTCCCGGAGGCGGGCACCAACACGGCGTACGGGCGTGTCCGTGAGCCCGACCCCACCCTGTTCGAGGGTTGTGACGCCGTCGTACACATGACCCTGTACAACCGCCGTCTCGCCGTCGCGCCGCTCGAGGTCAAGGGCTGCGCAGCGGTACCGGCTGAGGATGGCCGGATGGTGGTCTGGCTCAGCTCGCAAGGCGCCCACACCGCCGTCGCCAGCCTCCAAGCGGCCCTTGGCACCGAGGATCTCCACATCATCACCCCCGACGTCGGCGGTGGCTTCGGTGCCAAGAACGGCGCCTCGGCCGAGGACATCGTGGTGTGCCGAGTCGCACAACTTCAGGGCCGGGCGATCCGGTGGGCGGAGACCCGCACCGAGAACGTGCTCACCATGCAGGGCCGGGGCCAGGTCCAGACCGTGACGATGGGTGGGACGAGGGATGGCCGCATCCTGGCCTACCGCGTCGACATCCTTGGCGACGCCGGTGCCTATCCCATGATCGGCGCCTTTCTCCCGATGGCGACCCGCATGATGGCCCCGGGTGTCTACGACATGCCCAAGGTCGAGGTGATCGCCCGCTCAGTGGTCACCAACACGGCGCCCCAGATGGCGTACCGCGGGGCCGGCCGGCCGGAGGCGACGGCGGCGGTGGAGCGGACGATCGAGCGGTTCGCCGCCGAGATCGGCATGGACGCGGCGGAGGTTCGGCGCAGGAACTTGGTGCCCAAGTTCGTCGAGCCGCACAAGACGCCGGTGGGCACGACCTACGACATTGGCGACTACCCCGCGGCGCTCGAGCTCGTCCTCGAGGCGGCCGGTTACGACGCCCTCCGCAAGGAGCAGGCCAGCCGCCGCGCCGCCGGCGACCGGTTGCAGCTCGGCATCGGCATCGCCACCTACGTCGAGATCACGGCCTTCGGCGGCAGCGAGTACGCCCGGATCGAGGTCAAGGACGATGGCAGCGCCGTCGTCTACACCGGGACCTCGCCGCATGGCCAGGGCCACCACACCAGCTTTGCCATGATCGCCAGCGAGCGAACCGGCATTCCGATCGAACGCATCAACCTCGTGTGGGGCGACACCGACCTGGTGCCCACCGGCGGCGGCACCGGCGGGTCCCGGTCGCTCCAGCTCGGCGGCTCGGCGGTGCTCCAGACGACGGACCTCCTGGTCGAGGAGGCCCGCCAGCGTGCTGCCCAGCAACTCGAGGCGAACCCCGAAGACCTCGTCCTCGACACCGAGGCCGGGCGCTTCCACGTCGCCGGCTCGCCGACCGCCGGCCGCACCTGGGCGGAGGTGGCGGGCAACGATGGGCTCGCGGTCGCCAGTGACTTCACCCAGCCGAGCGGCACCTTCCCGTTCGGGGCCCACGTGGCCGTGGTCGAGGTCGACACCGAGACCGGCCAGGTCGAGCTGACGCGCTTCATCGCCGTTGACGATGCCGGCACCATGATCAACCCGTTGATCGTGGAAGGGCAGCGCCATGGCGGTATCGCCCAGGGCGCGGCTCAGGCGTTGTGCGAGGAGTTCATCTACGACGCCGACGGCAACCCGCTGACCTCGAACCTGGCTGATTTCACGTTCATTTCGACGTGTGAGTTGCCGAGCTTCGAGCTGGTGCCGATGGAGACGCCGACGCCGATGAACCCGCTGGGCGCCAAGGGGATCGGCGAGGCAGGCACCATCGGGGCCACGCCCGCAGTCCAGAACGCCGTGGTCGACGCTGTCGCCCATCTCGGTGTCCGTCACATCGACATTCCGTGCACGCCCGAACGGGTGTGGACGGCGATCCAGGAGGCCAGCAAGTGAAGGTCACGTTGACGATCAACGGCGCGCGTCACAGCCACGATGTGGAGCCGCGGACCCTGCTCGTGCACTTCATCCGGGACAACGTCGGTCTGACCGGCACCAACATCGGTTGTGACACGTCGTCGTGTGGGGCGTGCACGGTGCATCTCGACGGCGAGGCGGTGAAGTCGTGCACGATCCTCGCCGCCCAGGTCGACGGGCGTGAGCTCCGGACCATCGAGGGCCTCGCCGCGGCCGACGGCACGCTGCACCCGATGCAGCAGGCGTTCCATGAGAACCACGGCCTGCAGTGCGGGTTCTGCACGCCGGGCATGGTCATGGCCGCGGTGTCACTCCTCGACGACGTCCCGCACCCGACCGAGCGAGAGGTCCGGGAAGGCCTCGAGGGCAACCTGTGCCGCTGCACCGGCTACCACAACATCGTCAAAGCCGTCATGGCTGCCGGAGGTAGTAAGTGATCCCCGCCCAGTTCGACTATGTGCGGGCCAGTTCCGTTGACGAGGCCGTCTCGTTGCTCGGCGAGCACGGCGACGACGCCAAGCTCCTCGCCGGCGGGCACTCGCTCCTCCCGCTCATGAAGCTCCGGCTCGCCACCCCAGCAGTGCTGATCGACGTCGCGCCGATCACCGAGCTCTCCTACATCCGCACCGACGGCGACGAGGTCCGCATCGGCGCCCTCACCCGCCACGCCGACGTCGAACACTCCGACGTCCTCGCCGCCGAAG